>JAFTYJ010000079.1 GCA_017464745.1 Rikenellaceae bacterium
CCGTAATTTGGGATATTTTGGAGAATGTAATTAAGGGTCACCCGGTACTTATGAACCGTGCCCCGACCCTTCACCGTCTGGGTATCCAAGCGTTCCAACCCAAACTTATCGAGGGTAAGGCAATGCAACTCCACCCGCTGTCGTGTACCGCGTTCAACGCCGACTTCGACGGTGACCCGATGGCAGTTCACTTGCCCCTGGGCAACGAGGCGATCCTCGAAGCACAGATTCTGATGCTGGGTTCGCACAACATTCTCAACCCTTCGAACGGTACACCTATCACCGTACCTTCGCAGGACATGGTCTTGGGTCTGTACTACATCACCAAACCGAAAGTCGGTGCTAAGGGTGAGGGCTTTACGTTCTATGGTCCCGAGGAGGCAATCATCGCCTACAACGAGAAACGTGCCGACCTGCACGCCAATGTTAAATGTATCGTTGATGACATTGACGAGGATGGCAACCCCGTAAAAGTTCTCAAAGAGACTACCGTAGGCCGTATCCTGTTCAACCAAATGGTACCCCAGGAGGTAGGCTACATCAATACTCTGCTGACCAAGAAGTCGTTGCGTGAGATTATCAGCACCGTTATGGCTAAGGCCGGTGCCGACAAAGCCGCAGCCTTCCTGGATGACATCAAGAACCTCGGTTACAAGATGGCATTCCAAGGTGGTCTGTCGTTTAACCTCGACGCCGTGTTGATTCCCAAGGAGAAAGAGGAACTTGTTAAGGAGGGTTACGACCGAGTTGATGAGATTTGGGAGAGTTACAACGCCGGTTTCATTACCAATAACGAGCGTTACAACCAAGTTATCGACGTTTGGTCGAACATCAACAACCGTCTGACTCGTACACTGATGTCGCAGTTGGAGAAAGACAAAAACGGTTTCAACCCTGTGTATATGATGTTGCACTCGGGAGCGCGTGGTTCGGACGCACAGATTGCCCAGTTGGGTGGTATGCGTGGTCTGATGGCTAAGCCCCAAAAGAGTGGTGCAGAGGGTGGTCAAACCATTGAGAACCCGATTTTGTCGAACTTCAAGGAGGGTCTTTCGGTGTTGGAGTACTTCATCTCGACCCACGGTGCGCGTAAAGGTTTGGCGGATACCGCGTTGAAGACCGCCGACGCAGGTTACCTGACCCGTCGTCTGGTTGACGTTGCAAACGACGTTATCATCAACGAGGAGGATTGCGGAACCCTGCGTGGTCTGACTGCAACTGCCATCAAACGTAACGATAGCGTAGTTCAAACCCTGTACGACCGCATCCTTGGCCGTACTTCGGTGAACGATGTAATCCACCCCATCACCGGCGAACTGTTGGTTGCTGCCGGCGAGGAGATTACCGAGGCCAAAGCCGCTGCTATCGAGGCATCACCTATCGAGAAGGTGGACATCCGTTCGGTACTCACTTGCGAGGCCCGTCGCGGTGTATGTGCAAAATGTTATGGTCGCAACCTTGCAACCGGCCGTATGGTTCAGTTGGGTGAGGCCGTAGGTGTAATTGCTGCACAGTCGATTGGTGAGCCCGGTACTCAGCTGACACTTCGTACCTTCCACGTCGGAGGTATCGCGGGTAGTATCTCGATTGAGTCGTCGATTGAGTCGAAATACGAGGGTCGCTTGGAGATTGACGAGTTGAAGGTTGTTAAATCGAAACGCGAAGAGGACGGCGCCGAGATTGACGTTGTTATCAGCCGCCAAAGCGAGTTGCGTATCGTTGACATCCACACCGACAGCGTACTCTATCAACACGACCTGCCGTATGGTACCACTCTGTACAAGAAGGACGGCGATATGGTAGCCAAGGGTGACCTGATTTGCGAATGGGACCCCTACAACGCAACCATCATCTCGGAGTTCGACGGTAAGATTGCGTTCGAGAACATCGTGGAGGGTGTAACCTTCCGTGAGGAGTCGGACGAGACTACCGGTCTGAAAGAGAAGGTTATCATCGAGAGCAAGGACAAAACCAAGAACCCCGTCATCAAGATTTTGGACAAAGAGGGCGAGGAGCAAAAACAATACAACCTGCCTGTTGGCGCACACATCGTTGTTAAGGATAATGCCAAGATTAAAGCCGGTACCATCCTTATCAAGATACCTCGTGCGATTGGTAAGGCGAACGATATTACCGGCGGTCTGCCTCGTGTTACCGAGTTGTTTGAGGCTCGTAACCCGTCGAACCCCGCCATCGTCAGCGAAATCGACGGCGAAATCTCGTTCGGCAAAATCAAACGTGGTAACCGTGAGATTATCGTAACCTCGCGTGATGGCGACAGCCGCAAATACCTGGTGCCCCTGAGCCGCCAAATCCTGGTACAGGAGAACGACTATGTGCGTGCCGGTATGCCTCTGTCGGACGGCGCTATCACCCCCGGCGATATCCTGGCAATCCAAGGTCCTACCAAGGTTCAGGAGTACATCGTTAATGAGATTCAGAACGTGTACCGTATGCAGGGTGTGAAGATTAACGACAAGCACTTTGAGGTTATCGTTCGTCAGATGATGAACAAGGTTAAGATTGAGGATCCGGGAGATACCCGCCTGTTTGAGGACCAAGTGGTTGATAAATGGGAGTTCAACGACGTTAATGACGAGTTGTACGACAAAGTTGTGGTTACCGATGCCGGTGACTCGACCACCGTTCACCAAGGCGAGATTATCTCGGTACGCAAACTGCGTGACGAGAACTCGATTCTCAAACGTAAAGACCAACGCCTTGTAGAGGTTCGTGACATCATCCCCGCAACCTCGAACCAAGTGCTCCAAGGTATTACCCGTGCGGCTCTGCAAACCAGCAGTTTTATGTCGGCTGCATCGTTCCAAGAGACCACCAAGGTACTGACCGAGGCTGCAATTATGGGTAAGGTTGACCCGCTGGTGAACTTGAAAGAGAATGTAATCTGTGGCCACCTGATTCCTGCCGGTACAGGTCTGCGCAAGTACGAGAATCTTGTTGTAGGCTCGAAAGCCGAGGTTTTGGCAGCACAGAACAATAAGTAGTGTACTCGCTCCCCGAGGGAGTCGCTGCAAATGATGAGAATCGCCCCGTCCTCAAAGGATGGGGCGATTTTTGTTGGACCCGATGTATGAGAGGATGAGCCGACAGGGAAGCAGTGACAGCAAGGGTGGGGCCGATGTGTAAAAAAACGAGTAGTGGGCGATGATGAATAATTTTTTTGGAAAATAAGGATATTTCGTGCGTTTTTTTGTATATTTGTGTCGTTTCGCCGTAAGGCCTAACTCCGACAAACAAATAAATGAGATAAAAACTGATGGGAACTACAAACCAAGCAAAAGACAAAGAGCCTCAAACATCCAACCCGTGGTTTGGGGTGTATCGAAATGACGAGATAACCAAACAATTTGGTGGAGGTGTCCGTACATTTCAGGATTCGGGCTTCGTTATGCTGTGCAACTCGGGCAGCGTGGTGATGTCTGTCAATGGCATTAAGTACAAGATTGAGCGAAACCACTTGTTTGTGGTCTATCCTCGTGTGGATGTGTCGCTGTACGACATTACTGAGGATTTTGACGGAGTGTTGCTCGAAATCAATGTCAATATGGTCAACTACCTGAGTGTAGGTTCGGGTATCCGCGCTTATGTTCAGGTGGCTCAAAGTCCGCTTGTTACCATCTCCGATGACGAGCGCGAAATGTTGTTGGAGTCGATTGACTTTCTACAACGCCGTAGTGAGTGCAAGATTGCTTACTATCGCTCTCAACTCTATACCAACCTGATTCGCGGATTCTGTTATGAGGTTGCGTGTGTAGTGCGCCAAAACCTGAATATTGATGAGGTTAATGGCTCGCGTAAGAACCAGATTTTCCAACGATTCATCAAAGAGGTTATGGTTCACTATGCCACCGAGCACCGCGTAGAGTTCTATGCCAACCGCCTGGGTATGACGGCAAAGTATTTGTGTATGGTTGTTAAGGAGGTGTCGAACATCCCGCCGCAAAACTGGATTAACGAGGTTATCATCCGTAGTGCCAAGGTGATGTTGTCGACCACCGATATGTCGATAAACGAAATTACTCGTCAGTTGAATTTCCCCAATCCGTCGTTCTTCTGTCAGTATTTCAAACGCTCGGTGGGTCAAACACCGCTGAAATATCGTAAATATTATAAATAATCGAGAAGGGGAGCCTGTTGCTCCCCTTTTGTTATGACCGAATTTGAGCAGATAGAGTTGCGCCATAGAGCGCAGATAGAGAGTGCAGTGCTACGGGCAGGTCTGCGTAGTTGTGACTTGGCCTTTGCCAATATCTTTGGGTGGCAACACGTCTATGCAAGTCGTGTGGCACAGTGTGAAGGAGCGATTGTGCTCAAATATCGTATCGACGGAACTCCGCGCGTAGCCTATATGGAGCCGCTGGGCGATGGCGATTGGCAGTGCCTTGTGCCGCAACTTTGGGCCGATGCCGCTTGTGAGGGCCAACCCTTGCGATTGTTGCTCTCAGAACAGGGTGTGGAGTTGCTCGCCACGGAGGAGTGGGCTGTTGATTGTAACCGCGATGCGTGGGACTATATCTATCGCCGCGAGGACCTTGCGCAACTCCCGGGGGGCGATTTCAAGTCCAAACGTAACCACTTTGCACGCTTCGTGAATCGCTATAACTACCGTTTTGAACCTCTCAGTGCGGTGCATATCGAGGAGTGCCTTAGGGTGGATGCCGAGTGGCGTGAGCGCCGAGGGACTAACGATGCTATGGAGTCAGTGGCTTTGCGCCGTGTGTTGGGACACTTCGAAGAGTTGGGCTTGTTGGGCGGTGTGCTGCGCGTCGATGAGCGCGTTGTGGCCTTCACCTTTGGCTCAATGCTCACGGCCGACACCTTCTGTACCCATTTCGAGAAAGCCGATACCGACTACGACGGAGCCTATGCTGCGATTAACCGTTTTATGGCCGAGTCATTGCCCGAGAGTGTGACCTACGTCAATCGCGAAGAGGACTTGGGCGTTGAGGGTTTGCGCCGTGCCAAGTTGTCGTACCGCCCGACAATGATGTTCCGTAAATATGCTGCGCTGAAATTGGACGACCGCACTCGTGGTATTCGAGCGTTGTGGTGCCGTGTGTTTGGCGACGAACCTCGGTGGGTCAATCGCTTTTTGGCCCGATTCTATGACCCTCGGTTGAGTTTCACGCGCTCGTGCGACGGCCGTATTGTGGCTATGGCACATATAGTTCCGCTTGTGACCGAACTTGGTCGCACCGCTTATCTCTATGCTGTGGCGGTGGATGAGTTGTATCGAGGCCGAGGATTTGCTCGTGAGGTTATATCGGAAGCGCTCGCTTGTGCCAGACAAGGGTGGGGCGGAGCGTTCGATGCCGTGTGTGTGATTCCTGCTACCGACGAGTTGAAGAGCCTGTATGCCAAGTTCGGATTTGCCGACGAGCAGTTCGAGATGTCGTTTGGTACTAATGGCGACGACTCGCTCGGAGCCGAAGGTTTTGTGGGTCGTCACTCAACCTTCGACCTTGGGGCCGACTCTGCCACAGATAATCGGGCAATGGTGTTGCGCTTGGCTGAGTAATGCTATTGGCGCTTGGGATTCTTGGGAAACCACCCCTTGCGCACTCGCTCTCGTTGCTCGAACAACTCTTTAATGCTCCAAAACGACGAGAATGCCAATACTCCCAACAGCGTCGAGAGTGTAAGGCTGCTCACCAGTAGCGAGGTAGTCATTGCCGCCAGACCCACAATCAGAAAACACCACCAACTGCCGACTCCAAAGTAGTATTCGGCTTTGATGACCAGCGGGTGAAACAATCCTATGATAAGAAAGGTGCAAACACCTATGATGAGTCCTTCGAAATTCATAATGCTCGATTTTTACTCCAAAAGTATATAAAATAATCCTACCGACAATAAACTTGCCACACAAAATACCTAAAAATGGGTATTGACCGCCCTGCCGAAAGAGGTTATTTTTGCAAAGCAAAAATAGGGAGCCGCCGCACCACCTCACCTCCCCGCAACGCCGAGGGTGCAGATAAAGACACAGATAAGGCGATGGGGCACAAGGTGCAGGCAATCTCTTATAAAGGAATTTTGTATGAAACTTTCGGAACTTAAAAACGGCCAATCGGCAATCATTGTTCGTGTGTCGGGTCACGGCGGTTTCCGTAAACGTATTATGGAGATGGGCTTTGTGCGTGGCCAAAAGGTGTCGTCGGTGCTCGACTCCCCGTTGAGCGACCCCGTCAAATACACCGTTATGGGCTATGATGTGTCGTTGCGCCGCAGTGAGGCCTCAATGATTGAGGTGTTGCCCGAAGCCGAGGCCCGAATGCAGGTCGAGGCTGTGGCCACGGTCGGATGCGATGCGATGTGCGACGAGTGTTCGGTGTCCGATTGTTTCCGTAAGATGCGCAAGGCAACCCGCCAAAACCAAATCAACGTTGCGCTGGTGGGTAACCCCAATAGCGGCAAAACTTCGCTGTTTAATGCCCTTTCGGGTGCACGCGAACACGTTGGTAATTATAGTGGAGTGACGGTGGATGCAACCACGGGCCACTTCTCCTACAAGGGCTACAAAATCAATATAACCGACCTGCCGGGTACCTACTCGCTGTCGGCCTACTCGCCCGAAGAGGTCTATGTCCGTCGCCACCTGTTCGACCAAATGCCCGACGTTATTGTCAATTCGGTGGTCGCATCCAATGTCGAACGCAACCTCTACCTTACAACCGAACTTATCGACCTCAATCAACGAACTGTGGTCGCGCTCAATATGTACGACGAACTCACGGCCAGCGGTGCAACCCTCGACTATGAGTCGCTGGGAGCGATGATGGGTGTGCCTATGGTACCTACCGTGGCGCGTAACGGCCGAGGTTTGGAGCGTCTGTTGGATACCGTAATCGAGATGTTTGAGGGTACCAATACCGTGGCACGCCACATCCATATCGGCTATGGCAGTGTGATGGAGGAGCAGATTTCGCTTGTGGCTGATGCACTCCGCCCGTGTGACGACCTTCCCAAGCAGTTCCCCGTGCGTTATTGGGCTGTCAAACTTATCGAGGGCGATAGCGAGGCTTTGTCGATGCTCTCGTCGTGTAGCGAGTTTGAGTTGTGGAAGGCGAGTGGACAGAAAGCCGCTGCCCTGATTGAGCGACGTACCGGCAAGGATGTCGAAATGGTTATCAGCGATGCCAAGTATGGTTTCATCGCAGGTGCGTTGGCCGAAACTATGACCGAACCCACACGCGACACCAATCGACGTACACGACGTATCGACCGCTTGGTGGCCAACAAATGGCTCGGTTTCCCGATATTCATCTTTGTGATGTGGCTGATGTTCTACACCACCTACCGCTTGGGTGCCTATCCCCAAGAGTGGATTGAGTGGGCATTCGGCCGAGTGGGAGAGTGGCTCGGAGGCGTAGTGCCCGAAGGGTGGTTGCGTAGTCTGCTGGTCGATGGTATCGTGGGGGGTGTTGGCAGTGTGGCTGTGTTCTTGCCCAACATCCTGATTCTGTATCTGTTTATATCGCTTATGGAGGACTCGGGCTATATGGCGCGTGCAGCCTTCATTATGGACCGCCTGATGCACCGTATGGGTCTGCACGGCAAGTCGTTTATCCCGCTGCTTATGGGCTTCGGATGTAATGTGCCCGCGATTATGGCTACGCGTACTATCGAAAGCCGTAGCAGCCGTCTGATAACTATCCTTATCACTCCGTTTATGTCGTGTAGCGCCCGCCTGCCAGTCTATATCCTGCTGGCCGGAACCTTCTTCCCTCGCTACGCTCCGCTGGTGTTGGTGGGTCTTTATCTGAGCGGTATCGTGGTGGCCGCCGTCACCGCACGCCTGCTGCGCCTGACCAAGTTTCATAAGGACGAGACTCCCTTTGTGATGGAACTTCCGCCTTATCGTGTGCCGACCCTCGTGGCGACGCTCAAACATATGTGGGATAAGTGCGAACAATATCTGCGAAAGATTGGTACGGTGATTATGGTCGCCACCATTGTGATATGGTTCCTCGGCTACTTCCCGAGGGTTGATGCCGAGACCCTTGCCACCGCCTCCGACCCCGTGGCAATGCAACAGGAGTACTCTTTTGTGGGCCGCATTGGTCGCGCTATTGAGCCCGTTATGGCACCTCTGGGACTCGATTGGAGGGCAAGTGTGGCACTGCTTACGAGTATCCCCGCCAAGGAGTTGGTGGTAAGTACCCTCGGAGTGCTCTATGGTGCCGAATCCGAAGAGGGATTGTCGGAATCGCTGATTGCGTCGGGTGCTTTTACCTCCGCCTCGGCTCTGGCCTTTATGGTGTTCATCCTGCTGTTCTTCCCGTGCGTGGCTACTGTGGCTGCTATCCGAAACGAGTCAGGTAGCCGTGGCTGGGCGTGGTTTACCATCCTCTATAATACCGCCGTAGCGTGGGTTGTGAGCTGGGTGGTCTATCTGATTGCAGGTGCGCTGATGTAATAAGAGACGCAAAAAGGGACTTTGCATCTCGCAGAGCCCCTTTTTGTTGGGCCTGGCCCAACAGAATAATCAAAATCACCTTTCAACTAAAATAACACTGCAAAGATAGCGCCTTCGGACGAGGTGTACAATCGCTTGATGTCGGTATTTTGGTCCCACAGGATACCGCTATGTAGTGAGTCGCAGTTTCGAAAAAAAACATTAACTTTGCAGAAATAAACATCATAAACCCTATGACAACACGCTTTGCACCATACGACCGACATTGCAAACTTGCCGATATGATTCTCGCCGACCCGATGCTGCTCGGAATTGTCGAGCGATTGGACATCTCGCTGGGTTTCGGCGATGCCACGGTTGAGGATATATGTGCCCGCTATGGACTCTCCTCGGAGTTGTTCCTGATGATTTGCAACGTCTATTCGTTCGATACCTACCGCACCAATATCGAGGGATTGTGTCGCAAGGACTTGCCCTACTTGGTGGCCTATCTGCGAGCCTCCCACCGCTACTATACCGAGGTGTGCTTCCCCCGTCTGCACGAGCATATCCACGCAATGGTCGCACTGCTTGACCCCACTAATCGAGGTGTTATAGACCGCTTTTATGACGACTATCAAAGCGAGGTTGATCGCCACTTTGCCTACGAGGAGGATGTTGTGTTTCCCTATATCGAGTCGCTGAGCACGGGTGGCTCTCCCGTCGAGGGCTACCATATTGAGCAGTTCGGCCATAACCACTCAAATATCGAGGAGAAACTCAATGATATCAAAAATATCGTTCTCAAATATCTGCCCGAGGGTTGTGCCGTAACCTCGCGTCATCAGGTGCTGACCGACATCTTCCGTATCGAGAAGGATTTGGACCGTCACACCGAAATCGAAAACCTGATACTCATTCCGCTGGTCGAAAAACTCGAAAACAATGAATAATCGCTCCAAATATAACGTGCTGGTGGTGACCCCGTCCGAGATTATTGCGGCCGGCGTGGGCGAGATATTGTTGCGTAGCCGCGAGTTTGTGCTCTTTGGGTCGATTCCCGATGTGAGTCTTTACTCCGAGAGCAAGTTCGAGGCTGTTGATGTGGTGCTGGTTGATCCGCAGGTGGCCTCGTGGGAGAGCCGAGGTGAGTTGCGCCGCCGTTTGGGAGGTCGTGGAGTTCCCGTGCTGGCGCTGATTGTCGGCGTGGGCGACGACTCATTGTTGCGTAACTTCGATGGCGTGGTTAGCATCTATGATAGTGCCGATATGGTTCTGTCGCGCCTTAGTGCCGCTGTCGAACAGAGCGCCGCCCCCCAAAATCGTAACGAGGGTGACGAGTTGTCGAGCCGTGAGCGTGATATCCTGACCGCCGTGGCCCGTGGCAAAACCAACAAAGAGATTGCCGACGAACTCAACCTATCGGTCCACACTGTGATGACCCACCGCAAAAATATATCGCATAAACTCGGTATCAACTCCATTTCGGGTCTTACGGTCTATGCGATTCTCAACAAACTAATTGACGTTACGGACTATTAGTCGAATGGTTGGATAACTACGAAGCCTGTCCCGAGAGGGACAGGCTTCGTAGTTTTATTTACCGATTTTCTCGCGCATCGAGGTGTCGGCCTGAATGTTTTTCATCTTGTAGTAGTCCATAATTCCGAGGTTGCCCGTGCGGAACGCCTCGGCCATTGCCAGAGGTACCTCAGCCTCGGCCAAAATCACTTTGGCACGTGCATCTTGGGCTTTGGCAATGTTCTCTTGCTCCAAGGCCACAGCCATTGCACGACGCTCCTCGGCTTTGGCTTGGGCGATGTTTTTGTCGGCGTTGGCTTGGTCGATTTGCAACTCGGCGCCGATGTTCTTACCCACGTCGATGTCGGCAATGTCAATCGACAGAATCTCATAAGCAGTACCTGCATCCAAACCTTTGGCCAACACGGTTTTCGAAATCACGTCGGGGTTTTCCAACACCACTTTGTGCGTCTCGGACGAACCAATACTCGACACGATACCCTCGCCAACACGAGCCAGAATAGTCTCCTCGCCGGCACCACCCACCAATTGGCGGATGTTGGCACGCACCGTAACGCGGGCTTTGGCGATAAGTTGAATACCGTCTTTGGCTACGGCGGCCACCGAAGGCGTATTGATAACTTTGGGATTTACCGACATCTGAACAGCCTCCAACACGTTACGGCCTGCAAGGTCAATGGCGGTAGCCATCTTGAAATCAAGTGCTATACCTGCCTTTTGGGCCGACACCAGCGCGTGTACAACGTTGGTTACGTTACCACCTGCAAGGTAGTGCGCCTCCAACTCATTGGCATCCAGGCGAAGACCCGCTTTGGTACTCTCGACCATCGACGACACAATCACCGTGGGCGGCACCTTACGCCAGCGCATAAACACCAGTTGCAACAGCCCCACTTTGGCATCCGAGATGATGGCATAGAACCACAATCCGATGGGCACATAGTACAAAATTATCCACAGCAGTATGATACTCAATACCGCCAACACAATCCAAGTTACAAACGACGGATACATAATATTATGGTTTTAAGTTTTAGATTACTTGTTTGGGAGTACCTTCACCAGCACCGTGAAGTTGTCGAAGCCCACGACCTCCACCTTGGTGCGAGGGTCAACATAGGCCTCGTTGCAACGTGCTTCGTAGATGTTGCCGTTAATCTCGACCTTTCCCGAGGGGGCCAAGCGGGTAGTGGTAACGCCCTGTTGTCCGATGCTGAGGTTGGCTTCGGGGGTAGGTTGCGACACGCTGTCGATGCTGCTCGAAAGGGTCAGCCCCTTCCAAGTACGCGAACGAAGGAATATCGCCGAGGCAACAACCGACAGCAGGATGATAACACCCAACACCACGGCAAGTCCCGTCCAACTATACAGATTCCACGCCAGATAGGCAGCCACACCATAGGCAACAACCGACAGCAGACCGGCAATCGCTGTGCCCGTAAATATAAGCAATTCACCCAGCAGCAACAATGTGCCGAGAATGACCAAAAATACAATTATCCACATAGCAATGTTCGGATTAAGTGACTATAAAGGTAGCAATTATTTTTCGATTTCTTCGATTCTTGCAGGCATTTTACCCACGGCCTCGATACTCTCTTTGAGTCGCAGGGCGTTGAGGTAGCCTTCGATGTTGTCAATCGAGTAGGAGTTGCCGATTTTGACAATATCTGCGCCATTGGTGTCGGCCTTGATTTGTGCCACAAGTTCGTCACTTAGGGGCTCCTCGCTGTCGATGATGATTCTGAAACGGCGAATTTCGTTCTCCTCATCCCCCTCCTCGCTCAGGTTGAAGTATTGGCCATCGACCCACACCACGACCTCGGGTTTGCGGAACCCTATTTTGCGGCATTGCTCCTGTGCGGCAAAGGCGGTGCTGTCCGAGGCGAAACCTCCTGCAAAGTAGCGATACTTGCCCATAATCTTCTGTACCGACAGCGGCGATGCTCCACGGAAAATGCTTGGCGATTGCTCCGACGAGAATGTGCCCAACAGAATACGATAGATAGTACCTTTGGGATATATCTCACACTCGGGGATAGGGTTGCGCGAGTTGTAGATGGGCGGAGTGTGTACCGAGATGTCCTCGTAGGTGAGGAACACTCTTTCGGCAATTTGTCCCACGGGCGACAGTTCGACCATCTCGTGGTAGTTGTCGGCGGCCAGCACACCCGAAAGCGAGTCTGTGGCGTTGGTCAATTCCAGCGCTTGGGCGATTGACAACTCATATTCGGTCAGCGCGTGGCGTTGCAGCGCGTAGTTGAGCAGCGGTGCCGAGGGGGTATCGCTATCCATCACTTGTGCGGCAATATCCTGCAACTTGATGTTGAACGAGTCGCGCAGGGCGGCATTACCAAGTTTGTCGAGCAGATAGTTATAGAGGTACGACTTGTTGTCGAAAATCTCGTTCCACTCCTCGCTCAGTCGGTCTTCGAGTTCGATGTTCTGTTCGTTTATGGTGGTGAACTCCTCGAAGAGTCGGGTTGCGAGCGATGCACTATCGGCCATCGAGTGGCGGTTTTTGATGTCGAGCAGTTGTCGGTGGTTTCGAACGTATCTGTCGGCCACCTCCACAAGAGCTATTTCGAGTGGTTGGCCCTCCCTTACAGCGGCCAGGTCTACGGAATCGAGTTCGGCTGCCAAGCGCGAGTTGTAGAGCAAGTTGCCACTTGTGGTGTCGGCCACAACGACTTCGGCCAGCAGGGTGGTGTCGGGTGCGGGAGCCACAACCTCGGTGGTATCGTCGGCACTCTCGGCAACATCTTCGTTGAGGTGTTGGAGAATCCAATCCTGTTCGATTATGTTGATTTGGGCCGTAATCTCGCCCAAACGGTCACGCAAGTCAAACAACACCTCCTCGATTTCGAGAATTTGCACGGCTTTGGCGGCACGGTTGAGGGTGTCGTTGCGGAACTCCTCACGATACACCGCCACCTGACGCTGTATCGAGTCGCTCTGACGCACCAACTCCTGCTCCTTGCCGAGCAGCGACATATACTCCGAGTTATTTTCGAGTCCCTTGACGCGGGCCTTGACCTCGGGTTGTTGGGCCGCAAGTCCGAGTGCACAGACGGCCGCGAGTGTCAGTATGACTATTTTGCGTAATTTCATATTATTTCCAGGTACTTAACAAGAACAACTGAATGAAACCGAATATCTCCAAACGGCCGAACAGCATCAGCACGGGCGAGAAGAACCTCACAAAACCCGGAGCCGACGAAAAACCGCCAAAGTCGCAAACCTCCATACCAACATTACCCAGGCTTGCCACCGATGCTGACACTGCACCATCAAACGAAAATCCACACAGCGCAAATACCACAGCGCCCACGGCAACCATCAGTGCGTATGACACCACAAACTGCATTGCGTAATCCACCACACCCGACTCTTGAAGTTGTCCGTTGAGTTTAATCCGAATCACGGCATTGGGGTGTTGCTGTTGTTTGATTCGCATCTTTAGAACCTTAAAAGCCAGCACCACACGGTCTGCCTTGACTCCTCCTGCGGTAGAGCCTGCGCAACCGCCTTGAATTGACGAGAACATCAGTGCCATAACTGCAACGGAGCCCCAAGTAAATATATTGGTCGTAACAAATCCTGTGGTCGTAACCAACGATGCGCACTGGAAAAGGCCCACACGCAGTGCCTCTCCGAACGTATTGTAGAGTCCATCCAATCGCGTGCTGATGGCGCAGACCAAGCCACACACAACCACACTTCCCAAGAAGTAACGAACCACCTCCGAGCGGAACATATTGTTGCGTTTGCCCGTGATAGTGGCAAAGATTACTCCGTAGTGAATCGACGACATCAGCATGAAAAATGCCAAAATCAACTCTACCCAACCGTTGTTGAAGGCTCCCACGCTGGCCGTGCGCGTACTGAAGCCTCCCGTGGCCACGGCCGAGAACGAATGGTTTACAGCGTCAAACCAATTCATACCCGCAACCTTCAGCAGTACCGTACATATCACGGTCATTGACACATAGACCCACAGCAGTATATGCATTATAACGTTGCTACGGTATTGATAATTGTCTTTGGCCAAGTTCGAAATCTCGATACTCGAAATGGTCATTTTGGTTTTACCGATTGAGGGCAGAATCACCAGCGCGAACATAACCACACCGATACCTCCCATCCAGTGCGTTGACGAACGCCAAAACAGCAATCCTTTGGGTACGGCTTCAATATCTTTGAGAATTGAGGCTCCCGTGGTAGTGTAGCCCGACACGCTCTCGAACCAGGCATTGACCAACGTAAATTCGCCGCCCCACAACAAGTAGGGCATCATTCCCACCAGGCACGACATCATCCACGAGCCCACCACGATACAGTAGCCCTCTTTGTTGCTGATTTTTTCGCCGCCCGGCACAAACATAATGGGAACGGCTCCCATGGCCCCGGTCAGCACACCCGACAACAACAGTGGATAGAGGGCCGTGTCGCCAAAATACCAACTTGTGGCAGCCGACACAAGCATGAATGCCGCGTTAAGCAACATCACATAGCCCATGTATCTCATCACTATATTGATTCTCATGTGAGTTTAATATTGTGTGCGTATTTATTTTCTGTTTGTATCTTCTACTCGGGCAATCAGCTCCTCGATTCTGCTATTCAGTTCTTCGATGTCGTTATTACCTTTGATATTGGCATTGTAGCGTATTCCGTATTTGAGGTAGTCGCCCAGCGCACGGTTGACCTTGACCACGGTCTGCACGCCATACATATCGAGGAAGTACCACAGCATAATTACGATAATCAGAATTACTCCGATTGTAATTACACTTGGGGTTATGGCTCGATAGGCGTTCTGCTCTATGGCCATGGCTCGCGGACCGAGTGCGACCTGCGACGACATCATATACTCACGAATGGCGGCTATCAACGTATGGTAAGCCTCGGCATAATCGCTCGAGTACCACTCCGTGTCACCTATGGCACTGCGGATGCGATAGAATTTCGAAACCTCGGTGTAGCGTTCAAAGGCGGCCTGCACAGAGTCTATACCCACGGTTTGTTGCTCCTGAGCGGCAGTCAGACTCTCCGACAGGTCGGTCAGGCGTTTGGAATATACCGTGTCGTAACTAATATCGCCACGCAGGAACATCTGTTGCAGGGCGTGGTTCTGGTCCTCCACGGCATCGAGCAGTTCGCTCGCCAGGGTCATGTTTCGATTACTTTCAGCCAGGATGCTTTGCGTTTGCGAGCCGATGCGTCGCAACTCCACCAGCGAAACCACGCTCGAAAAAATCAGCAATACAACAAGGCCCAAAAAACCTATCATCACCTTGCCGCGCAGACTCTTAAGTTGTAATTTATTGATTTTGTCGAATTTCATAATTCGTTCGTTTCTCTGTCTATATTATTTTTAGTTCATCGCCTTGAGTGTGTCGATATTGCGCACACCGCGCAGGAAATCTTCAACTCCCATACGACGTTTGCCGGCCATCTGCAACTCCTCGACCGAGATGCGTCCATTGGCGCAACCAATCTCCAAACGTTTCTCGTCGGCGGTAATTTCGCCCACGGCGAGTCCTCCGCCCGCCTTGAACTCTGCCTTGAAAATCTTGATTGAACCCATCTCCACGCCTTCCGAATTGTAGAGCGGTGTCCACGCGGCGGGGTAGGGTGACAGTCCGCGAATCAGCAGTGCGATATGCTCGCCATTATTGCTCCAATCCACGCGGCAATCCTCCTTGAAAATCTTGGGTGCAGGGCGCAACTCGCCATCGGTAAGCACCTCTTGCGGGATGGCTTCGTAGTTGCCCGAAGCGATTTTCTCGACCGTTGAAAGCACTGCATCGCGTCCCACCTCCATCAGTTTGTCGTGCAACGTTCCTGCCGTATCGGTGTCGGTAATATCCACTCGGCGACGTTCAATCACATCTCCCGTGTCGATTTCGTGTTTGAGCATAAAGGTTGTGATACCGCTCTCCTTGTCGCCATTAATGACCGCCCAGTTGATAGGGGCCGCGCCACGATATTGCGGCAGCAGCGAGGCGTGCAGGTTGAATGTTCCCAAGCGGGGCATCGACCATATAACCTCGGGCAACATTCTGAATGCAATCACCACACCCAGGTCGGCCTCCAATGCGCGGAACTCCTCCACCCAAGCCTCGTCTTTGAGCCTTGCGGGTTGCAACACGCGCAGTCCCACACTCTCGGCATACACCTTAACATCGCTTTGGTGCATCTTCTGACCTCGGCCTGCGGGTTTGTCGGGGGTTGTAACCACAGCCACAACGTTGTAGCCGCCCTCGACCAACGCGCGAAGCGAATGTACCGCGAACTCGGGGGTACCCATAAACACGATTCTCAAATCCTTGCCACTCATATTGTCGGTTTGTTTGGTTTGTGGGCGTGTTCTATTTGTTTTGTTTGCTGCACAGACCCAGCGAGTGACCCATCACCGTCTCTTTGGTGTTGAGGTAGTCGCGGTTGTACTTGTTAGGGGTAATCACAATGGGGACAATCTCCTCAATCGACAATCCGTAACCCTCCAAGCCCACACGTTTGAGCGGGTTGTTGGTCATCAGTCGCATTTTGGAGATTCCCAACTCGCGCAGAATACTTGCTCCCACGCCGTAATCTCTCTCGTCGGCTTTGAAACCGAGTGCCAGGTTGGCCTCCACGGTGTCCATACCTTGCTCTTGGAGTTTGTAGGCCGAAATCTTGTTGAACAGACCGATGCCGCGACCCTCTTGACTCAGATACACAATAGCACCCTTGCCCTCGGCCTCGACCATACTCATCGCTTGATGGAGTTGCTCGCCACAGTCGCAGCGGCACGAACCAAAGATGTCACCCGTAGCGCACGACGAATGCACGCGCACCAATACAGGCTCATCCTCAGCCCACTCGCCCTTAACCAACGCGATATGTTCCAGACCGTTGCTCTTTTGGCGGAAGGGGATAATCTTGAAGTGACCCCACTCGGTAGGCATTTCGGCGGTTTCGCCCTTCTCGACAATGGTCTCCGAGCGCAGGCGATACTCAATCAGGTCGGCAATCGAGATGATTTTCATATCGTATTGTGCGGCAATCTCCATCAGTTGGGGCAGACGAGCCATAGTTCCGTCCTCGTTCATAATCTCGATGAGTGCACCTGCGGGGTAGAGTCCTGCCAGGCGTGCCAAATCTACTGCGGCCTCGGTGTGTCCGGGGCGACGCAATACGCCTTTGTTGCGGGCGCGCAAAGGGAATATGTGGCCCGGGCGACCCAAGTCGGCGGGACGGGTTGCGGGGTTGGCCAATGCACGAATGGTTTTGGCGCGGTCGGTGGCGCACACACCCGTGGTGCAGCCGTCGCCCAACAAGTCCACAGCCACCGTAAAGGGTGTGCCCAGCAGCGAGGTGTTGTTGGCCTCCATCATTCCGAGTTCCAACTCTTTGCAGCGGTCCTCGGTGATGGGCGCACACAGCACGCCGCGGCCGTGGTGCAACATAAAGTTCACTGTCTCGGGGGTGATAAGTTCGGCGGCACACACAAAGTCGCCTTCGTTCTCGCGGTCGGGGTCGTCCACCACGATGATTATCTTACCGGCACGGAAATCTTCCAATGCCTCTTCAATGGTGTTGAGTACAATCTGTTCGCTCATATCTATTGTTTGTTTTTATTTTCGTTTTTTGAGTCCGTGTGCTTCGGCCCACTCACGCAGACGAATCCATTGGTTGTAGTACCAGTCGCCGCTCATAAGGTTGGAGTCGGTCGAGGCCTTGTAGGTTAGGTAGACCGCTATCGGGAATAGTATGTAGGTCGAAATCCACATTCCCACATAGGCAGGCATCACACCGTCGCGTGCCATCTTCTCACCCGTCAGGATGATGACATAGTAAATCACAAAGAAGATGACCGAAATCAGCACCGACATTCCCAAACCTCCTCGGCGGATGATGGCTCCGAGCGGTGCGCCAATCAAGAAGAAAATCATTACCGACACAGGCAGCGCCAATTTGCGGTGCCACTCGATGCGTGAGCGGTAGAGTTGATTGAGTGCCTCTTTGCTCGAATACTCGTCGTAGGTCACCACGTTGCTCGAACTCATTGCGTTGCGATAGGCATCGTTGAGGATGCGCACCTTGTCGTCGATTGTGCGACGATTTATACTATCTCTCAAATCGGCCACTACACGAATCTCGCCTTCGCGTGCCGAACTATCGGGTGCGATGATGCGCAACGGGTCGTTGGTAAATACATAGTCTTTGAGCAGAGGCTCATACGATTTTGCGGTCACCACGTTTACGGTGTATTCCAGCGAGTCGATGTCTTTGTCCAACTCGTTGATATCTTTGGTTTGGGCGCTGTTGAACATCGAGCGGTCGCTCTTCTCGACCACAAAACCCGAGGTAGGGATGCAACCGTCTTGTTTGAGGAATTTGTGGTGGCGCATCTGACCTGTCACCCACTCTTTGCCGCGAGTCTCCTCATAGGTCTCTCCGTTGTAGAGTGTGATGAGCAAAAAGCGTTTGTTGTCCGACAAGCGGATGTAGCCCGAGTCGGCCAATGTCACGGTCATACCACCCTTGGCGTCGCGGTTGTCATAGATAAGTACCTTGTGCAGACACTTGGTTTCGGGGTCTTGGTGCTCGACGCGGATACTCATATTGTCGATGCCGTTGAAGAAGGCACCGTCCTTGAACTCCATCTCCTGCTTTTGTTGGCGGATGTCATAGAGAATCGACAACATCTGTTGGTTGGCAAAGGGGACGTAGTTGTTGGCCACAAAGAAACTGCCTATCGAGAACAGGCCGGCTACCACAATCAGCGGTGCCATAATTCGGGGGAGGCTCAAACCTGCCGACTTCATAGCCAGCAACTCATAACTCTCGCCCATATTGCTCATAGTGAGGATTGCGGCAAACAGTGCCACCAGCGGTAATCCCAGCGGGATGAGGTTGGCGATGGCATAGAAGATAAGTTCGGCTATGGTGAGCAAATCCAGACCCTTGCCCACAAGTTCGTCGATAAACCTCCACACGGCGTTCATCATCAGCACGAACATGATGATGAAAAACGACGCCAGCAGCGGGCCCAAAAACGAGCGAAGGGTGAATTTGTCTATGGTTTTCATTTATGCTTTTCGAGAGGGGCGGTGTTTAAAACACAAAGTTAATAATTTTACCGTAATAAGCGAAGCGGCGAGCACGAATATTGTGGCTGCACCGGCCGGAATGTTCATTCGGTAACTTGCGGCAAGTCCCACAACGCCTGCCACCACAGCCACCACGGCACTCCACGCGGCAATACGTCGGTAGTCTTTGGTCAGCAGTCCTACGATTGTGGCGGGAAATGTCAGTAGCGATATGAGTAGAACAATACCCACGGCCTGAATCGACAACACCACGGTCAGTGCCGTCAGTACGGCCATTGCATAACCCACCACGGCTGTATTGACTCCCTGACTTTGGGCAAACTCGCGGTCAAAGGTGGCGTACATAATCGGTCGGTGCCAAATGGCAAATGCTACTACCACAACTGCGGTCAGCACTGCCGAAGCCCAAATCGTGCCACGGTTTACGGCCAGGATGTTGCCAAACAGAATTCCCGTGGCATCGGGGGTGTAGCCGGGGGTGAGGTGTATGAAGATTATACCAAGTGCCATACCCACACTCCATACGATACCCACCGCCGAGTCTTGTCGTATTCCTCCGCGACGCTCACCGAGTTCGATGCCTACCGCCGCCAACACTGCAAACAGGGTTGCACCCAAAATGGGATTGATACCTGCCCAATAGGCCAATCCGATACCTCCAAACGAGGCGTGGGTGATACCGCCGCTCGAAAATACGGTGCGACGGGCCACGATGTAGGAGCCTACAACTCCGCAGGTTATGCCCGAGAACAGGGCCGCCAACAGAGCATTCTGCATAAAGCGATAGCCGAGTATTTCGATAAGTGCTTCCACGCGTGTGATTAATTATGCGCGCAAATTTACCATTTTTGCACAAAAAATCCTATCCTTTTTGTACGATTCTCGCGGTTTTTGTAATTTCGCGGTCGTCAAGTCACTTTTTTAGTATGAAACGAGTTGCATTTCACACCCTCGGGTGCAAGGTTAATTTTGCCGAATCTTCGACCCTGGCGCGTCAGTTCGAGGCTGCGGGTTATGTCCGCGTGGCCCCCACCGCCGATGCCGACATTCACGTCATCAATAGTTGTTCGGTCACCGAGCACGCCGACAAAAAGTGCCGCAACATCATCCGCCGTGCACACACGCACAATCCCCAGGCCATAATCGCCGTGACGGGTTGCTATGCCCAACTCAAACCCGAGGAGGTGGCCTCGGTTGAGGGTGTCGATATTGTGTTGTCGAACCGCAGTAAGGCCGACCTTTTCCGTGAGGTTGAGGCTTTGGCTGCTCGTCCCGAACCCAAAATTTTGAGTTGCGAAACGGCCGAATTGACCAACTTTTTTGCCGCCTTCTCGCAGGGCGACCGAACCCGCTCGTTCCTAAAAGTACAAGACGGCTGCGACTACAAATGTGCCTATTGTACAATTCATTACGCGCGAGGTTCGAGCCGTAACGCTCCCATCGCCCAACTTGTTGAGGAGGCACGTGAGATTGCCGCTTCGGGTGTGCGTGAAATTGTGCTGACGGGTATCAATGTTGGCGACTTCGGACACTCCACGGGTGAGAGTTTTATCGACCTTATTCGCGCCCTTGACACGGTTGAGGGTATCGAGCGCTACCGCATCTCGTCTATAGAGCCCAACCTGCTCACCGACGAGGTTGCCGAGTTCTGCGCCGCATCTTCGAAGTTCCAACCCCACTTCCATATTCCGATTCAGAGTGGCTGTAATTCGGTGCTCGAACGTATGGGTCGCCGCTATACAGCCGAGCGTTTTGCCGACCGCATCCACAAGGTGCGCAGCCTTATGCCCGACACCTTCTTTGGTCTCGACGTAATTGTGGGTTTCCCTGGCGAGACCGACCAGGAGTTTGAGGCAACCTACTCGCTGTTGGAGAGCCTGCATCCCGCCTATCTGCATATCTTCCCCTTCTCGCCGCGTCCCGGAACTCCCGCCTATTCGATGCCCAATCAGGTGAGGGCGAGTATCAAAACCGACCGTGCAGCACGCCTTGACGAGTTGTGCCGTCGTCTGCACCGCGAGTTCTGTATGTCGCAGGTTGGACGTACCCTCCCTGTGCTGTTTGAGGGCGCATCCAAAAATGGCCTTATGACGGGCTTTACGGGCAACTATGTCAAGGTTGCCGTTCCCTACGATAAGTCGCTGGCAGGCAAGATTGTAGAGGTTACACTCACAGCCGACAACATAGTGCTCGGATAACCTCGATACACGACACAAAAAGTAAAGGCTGCCCGTCGGGGCAGCCTATTTTATGTTTATTTATACGCTATTACATTGTAACGGTATAAGAACCTGCATTGTATTCCTTAGCCTCGCTCTCGCCAGGAAGAGTAACGGTTGCAGTAGCACCTTCCGGAATTGTGAACTCCCAAATCCACTGCTCGGCCTCGTAGCGCCATGCACTCTTGATTAAGCCTGACGCAGAGTTATACTCGGCAGTAAGATGACCCAATCGCTTGTCGGGCTGAGGTTTCATGATGATGTGCTTGAAACCAGGTGTAGCAGGGTCGGATGCGATACCCGCTGCAGTCTCCCAAATCCACTCGCAAACGCAACCATAAGCGTAGTGGTTAAAGCTGTTCATGCCGCGTGGGCCCATACCCTTGTCAAGCATATAGCTGTTCCAGCGCTCCCAGATTGTTGTTGCACCATTGTCCACAGAGTATAACCAACTTGGGTTATTACGTTGGAATAAAAGCTCATAAGCAATATCAATCATGCCATTCTCGGTCAGTGTAGCCATCAGAATTGAAGTGCCTAAGAAGCCTGTTTGCAGGCAGTTGCCGTGCTGCTTGAAGTTTTCGCGCAAGCGAGCAATCATCTGTGCTTTTTGTTCGCCATCGAAGAGGTTGTTCTTCAAAGCGAACAGTGCTGGGGTCTGCATTGTGTTGAGAATATCGGTCTTGAAAGTGCCATCTTCGTTGAAGAATTTCTCCTTCATATAAGACTTTGCATCTGCCACCATCTGCTCGTAAGGCGCAGCATCACGGCCTGTAGCCATAGCCATATCTACCATCATCGAAGCGTCAATAGCCCAATATGATGCACTCAAGTAGTTCCAATAATCAAGAGCCTCGGGTAATACACCATCCTTGTCAAAAGCACGACCGCTGCAACTCTCCAATGGTTCGTAACTCAACCAGTCAGCCCATTGATAATTATGGTTCTCCTGAATGAGAGTCTGGTGGTCATACTTTGTTTCATTGATGTGGTTAAGGTATAGCTCCATAGAAGTCCAGCACTCATCAATAATTTGCTTGTCGCCAAACTGTTTCCATACAGTCCAAGGTACAATGACGCCTGCATCTGACCAACCCAAACGAGTAAGCACGTTACCATACTGTGCGTGAGGCGCAACACCTGGGAAACCTCCCTCCTTGCCCTGGCTGTCACGCATGTCGCGCATCCATTTGTGGAAGAAAGTTCTGGTGTCGGCAAAGAAAGTTCCTGTCTCGGCAAACACCTGTGTGTCGGCAGTCCAGCCTAAACGCTCGTTACGCTGTGGACAGTCTGTTGGTACAGAGAGGTAGTTCGAGAGCTGCCCCCAATAGGTATTTGAAATGAGTTTGTTGATAGACTCATCACCAGTAGAAATCTTGCCAATTTCCAAATCCTTGGCGATTGAGGTTACAGGGATTGTGGTAACAGACTTGATTGTGACATCAGCATCGGCTGTGATAGTTGCATAGCGGTAGCCGTAGAATGTGCGAGTAGGGTGGTAGCTTACATATTTGTTGCCTGCACCAAAGGTGTATTTCATCAAGAATGCAGTGGCTGGAGTACGCAGATTTTCGCGGTGAACACTGCCCTCGGGACCATCCATGCCACGGCTACGTGCACCATTGCCGTCGTTGAGCAACTCACCTGGAAGGCATGTAAGAGTTGTGCCCTCTGTTGCTTTAAAGACAAAAGAAGGTACACCTGCACAGTTCTGTCCGAAGTCGATAACGAGGTTCTCGCCCGCTTTCAAAACAATCTTCTCTCCCAACTTATATTTACGATCGATGATAACCTTTCCAGCTTCGCCATCCTTTGCACCCTCAACATTCTTCCAGATGTAAGCTTCAACGGGCTTCAACTCAAGGTCGTGACGTAGATATACCTCGGCACCCTCTGAAGGGAGAATCTCACCACGGAACTCCTTGTTTTGCTCGGGTGTTGAGAGTTTGTCGGCAACTTCATAACCCATCTTCTCGCGAGCATCATACTCCTCGCCATCAAAGATAGCAGAGTGCTTCACTGGGCCAGCGATGCCTGCCTTCCAATTCTCGAGATTCGTACCATAGAGCTTCTTTGTGCCGTCGGCATAGGTTAGTTCCAATACGCTGCGGAAAGCACACTTTGTACCCCACATACTATGATGGTTGGGTGTCACAATCTTGTCACCCCACCAACCTGGAGTAACCTGTGCCGAAAGTTGATTTTCGGCATTTGCAGCCTTGTCGAAAGCCTCGGTTATATCGTATGTAAATGAACGTCGAGTCTTAAGCACATGAGTAAAACCTGGCTTTAGAAACTCGTTACCCACTGGCTTGCCATTTAGGTAAATCTCATATACGCCTAGTCCGGTTGTCATCCACTTAGCTGAGGTTACTTTTTGTTCATTTGTAATGGTTGAGACAAACCAACTTGCACCGTCAGCAGCACGGTCGTGATTCCATTTTTCCAAAACAGGGGCATCTTTAGCCGAGAGCCAAATTGATGAGTTCCATGCGTCGGCATCGAGCGCTGCAACCTTCTCTCCAATGAAAGTCTTAGATTCGCAGCTAAGACATAATATTGCAACCATGGCGGCTACAAAGTTCAATAAAAGTTGAGGTTTTGTTTTCATATAAATTTAAAATTTTGCGGTCAGCATAACGGGGTAGTGGTCCGAGATGAACGGAGCGCCATAGTCGCCGTCCAGCACTTTGAACTCCTCGGGCTCGACACCGCGAACGAATATGTGGTCGATAACCCAAGTGGGGTCGTCAAAGTGGGTGCGCTCCCAGCAGTTGAGGGTTGCGCGGTGGTCGGTGATGGGTGCGGCCTGACGCGAATCGGTCAGAATGGCTTTAATCGGCTCATAGATAGGTTGATCCACGGTGCTGTTGAAGTCGGCATTCAGAATTACGGGCTCGCCATTGGGGACAAGGGTGCCAATGCGCTCGGCAATCAGAATAAGACTCTGACGACGTGCTTCGGGTCCTGCGTGGTCGAGGTGGGTGTTTAGGTAGACAAACTCTTTGTTGTTGGCCTTCATACGCAGACGTGCCCAGGTGC
>JAFTYJ010000080.1 GCA_017464745.1 Rikenellaceae bacterium
AACCGTGTGCCAATGCTTTTTTGGTCGTTTTTGAATCGTTTTTTCTGCCAAACCGCCCTTTTTTGGCAGAAAATACTGCCATTCGGACTGCCAAAACGTCACTATCACTCTCGGGTGTGTCATTTGGGGTGTTGTGCCAAACCTGGCGACGATGAGGTTTGGGAGCGAAAAATGAAAAAAATATTGCCGGAAGTTTGGATACCTCAAAAAAAGTTATTAATTTAGCAAACAGAAATTGTCAAATTCAACTTAAAAACTTCACAAATATGATTATCACTTTTAACGAGTTGCGTCGTATCAAAGACAAATTGCCCAGCGGCAGTTCGCAACGCATCGCAGATGAATTAGGTATTGATGTTGAAACCGTAAGAAACTACTTCGGTGGTCGCCACTTCGATGCTCAAAACAGCGTTGGTGTTCACTACGAGAAGGGTCCCGACGGTGGTGTGGTTACTTTGGACGATACCGCTATCCTGGATGCTGCGATGCGTATTTTGAACGAGCAGAAATAAGATTTAGGAGCATAACTCCTGCGAAGGTCGCCTGTTTTGGGCGGCCTTTTTTGTGTCATTATAGGTGCGATACGGGGCTTTTCTAGGGATAATTAGGTAGAATTTGTGGTGAAAATACATAGTTGTGGGTATTGTAATGTGTTGCCCGAATAGGTTACCTTTGCAGCCGAAAATATAACCATAATTCCAAATATATGAGAAACATTTTACGCATCTTCGCTGTGATGCTTGCCGTGTTGCCTTTGTCGCAGAGCCTTATGGCGCAACACTCCGACCACGACGGACACGACCACAGCGGACACACCCACTCGTCGCACCGTCATACGGACTCCCACCTTACGGGTCACGTTGTTGATGCCTCGACGGGCCAACACTTACCTTATATTACTATTGTATTGGAGGGTACCCAACTCGCCTCGCTTACCGATGCATCGGGTCACTTCTCGCTCTATAATGTGCCCGTGGGTAAGTACAAAATGACCGCCTCGTCGGTTGGCTACCAAACCCAAACCCTCGATGTGGAGGTTGTGGCACACAAGACCGTAGAGGTTAAGTTCAGTCTTGACCCTTCGATGTTGCAGATTGATGAGGTTGTGGTGTCGGGTTCGCGTAACGAGAGTAGCCGCAAGGAGTCGAGCGGTATCGTTGGTGTGCTGTCGACCAAGTTGTTTGAGCGTACTGCGGCTGTCAATACCGCCGAGGTGCTCAACTACCAACCCGGTTTGCGTGTGGAGTACAACTGCTCGAATTGTGGTGTTCCTCAATTGCGTATCAATGGCTTGGAGGGTCAATACTCCCAGATTCTGATGGATAGTCGTCCGATTTTCTCGTCGCTGGCATCGGTTTACGGACTCGAACAACTGCCTGCGGGAATGATTGAACGTGTGGAGGTTATTCGTGGAGGTGGCTCGGCGCTGTTTGGTTCGAGTGCTATCGGTGGTGTTGTGAACATCATCACCAAGGAGCCGTTGCGTAGTAGTGCAATGCTGTCGAACCAGACTTCGTTCAACGAGAAGGGTGGAGCCGATGTCAATACAACCTTCAATGCCTCGGTTGTGTCGAACGACTTCCGTAGCGGTGCATATATTTATGGTACGGTCAAGAACCGCGATTGGTATGACCGCAACGATGATGGTTTCAGTGAGGTGCCGATGCTCAAAGGTGCTACCGTGGGTATGCGAGCCTACCACCGTTTTGGTAAATACTCCAAGATTACGGCCGACTACCACTATATCAACGAGTTCCGTCGTGGTGGAAACCATTTTGACCGCCAACCTCACGAGGCTGATGTGACCGAGCAACTCAAACACGATATTCACGGTGGAGGTTTGACCTATGACTTTTTGAGCCGCGATGAGCACCACCACGCAAGTGTCTACGCTTCGGTGCAACATATTGGTCGTGATAGTTACTTTGGTGCGGGTCAAGACCCCAACGCCTTTGGACGTACCAAAGGACTGACTGCAACCGCAGGAGGTCAATATACTTGGACCTACTTGCAGGATTGGTACTTGCCCTCGCAACTTACGGGAGGTTTGGAATATACCTACGACTACCTGAACGATGCGATGCTTGGCTACAACCGTATTATCGACCAAACCAGCACCTGCTATGGCGGTTATATCCAAAACGAGATGAAGAACGACAAACTCGGTATCCTGCTGGGTGTACGTGTCGATAAACATAACAAAATCAAGAAGGTTATTGCCAGCCCTCGTGCCAATATCCGCTATGCACCTATCAATGAGTTGGCTTTTCGTGTAAGTTATGCCAGCGGCTACCGTGCGCCCCAGGCCTACGACGAGGACCTGCACGTTACGGCTGTGGGTGGCGAAGTGACTCTTATCTCGCTCGACCCCAATCTGCGCCCCGAATATTCGCATAGTGTGAGCGGTTCGGCCGATTTCTACAAAAAGTTCGGACGCTTCGAGATGAATCTGCTGGTTGAGGGATTCTATACCTCGCTGACCGATGTGTTTGCCCTGCGCGAGATGGGCAACGACGAGGCGGGCAATATCCTGATGCAGAGAGTTAATGCCTCGGGTGCCTACATTGCGGGACTTAACGTCGAACTCAAAGCGGGACTTCAAAATAAACTTGTGCTGGATGCGGGCTTCACCTTCCAGAAGAGCCGCTATAAGGAGGATTTTGTATGGTCGGAGGACGAGAGTATCACCCCCCACCGCCGAATGTTCCGCACTCCCGATACCTATGGTTATGCTATCTTGACCTACAATCCTATCCAACGCCTAAGTGTGTCGGCCGACCTCAAATATACGGGCAAAATGCTTGTGCAACACGTCGAGCCCGATTGGGAGCGCGAGACCAAGGCCTTTTGGGAGTTGGGTGCCAAGGTGGGTTACAACTTTCGCCTGTCGCAGAGTGTCAATATGGAACTTAATGTGGGAGTCAAGAACGTGCTCGACCAATTCCAAGAGGATTTGGATGTCGGTATGAACCGCGATGCAGGTTATATTTATGGTCCCGTGTTCCCCCGCACCTACTTCTTTGGTATTAAATTTACGTTGTAGCGATACGCTGTTCCATCGCAACCCTCCTCCAATAGGTAATAATACTTAAATTAATATATTTAAAACCCCGTCTAAGCGTGTTTTGGGCGGGGTTTGTTGTTTATTGGGTATTTTTACTACCACCACTTTCGGCCGAAAATAGTATCTTTGCAGGGTAAAAAAGAGATGTTATGGGTAAATACTATGATATGTTGGCCAAAGACGTGCGCCTGCGCGAAGGTCTCAAAGCCTGTATGAACTGCGGAATCTGTACAGGAGTGTGCCCTGCGGCCGAATTTTACAACTACGACCCCCGACAAATTATTGTTACGGTGCAGTCGCGTGACGACGAGGCTATCGAGGCCCTGATGAAAAGCAATACCATTTGGTATTGTGGTGAGTGTATGTCGTGCCGTCCTCGCTGTCCTCGTGGCAATACTCCGGGATATGTTATTCAGGCTTTGCGCACGCTGTCGCAACGCTTGGGATTCTTTGTGGAGTCGGAAAAGGGTCGCCAACAACTCGCCATCAAACGTACTATCGGACAACATATTCTCGACCGTGGCTATTGTATCAGCCCTCGACTTGTAGACCCTGCTATGCACCCCGAGCAAGGCCCCGTGTGGCGCTGGGTGAGGGATAACGATACCGAGGTGTTTGGCAAGTTTACCCCCAATTATGGTAAGCCCGGCGCGGGCCCCGTACGCGAGATAGATCCCGAAACTCTCGACGAGATACGCCGCATTTTTGAGGTTACGGGTGGCAACGAGATGTACGATGCCATCGAACGCCACTCCGACCGCAAAGCCCGCGAAATGGGTTTTGACGGTGCCAATGACGACTACTTCCGCGAGGTGTATCGCTATAACTCCAATACTCACAACTAAACCGAAGTCACTATGCAGAAGAGATACTCTTGGAAGGAGTTCCAAAAGGAGATTGCGGACGACCACTACTTCTATGTGCGTAGTTGCATCCGCCAAAACTTTTTCCCCGGTAGCGAACAGGCATTTCTCAATATTATGCGTGGCGACTTGGGTAAGGATGTTTTTGAGGATGCCCGCCACACCTCGTGTACGGGTATCGGCTACCACTCCGACATTGTGCCGCTCGAAACCATTATGACCGTTGTGGCACGCCAATTCGCGTTGATGACCGAGGCGGGATACGAAAACCTCACCTCGTCGTGCATCACCTCGTTCGGAATCTATACCGAAATCCTCGAAACGTGGCGCGAATTTCCCGAAACACTCGAACGTACCCGCGAGTCGCTCTATAAGGCTACGGGACGTACTTTCGAAATACCCAAGAATGTGTCGCACAACTCGGATGTGATATTCCACAATCGCGAGCAAATTGCAGCCCAAGCCAAACTTAAATTGGTCAATGCGCTGACAGGTGAGCCGTTGCGAGTGGTTGAGCATATCGGCTGCCACTATGCCAAGATTTTCCCCAGCAAGGGAATCGGCGGCTCGGAGTTCCCCTATGTTCTGGCGGGTATGGTTGAGTCGTGGGGTGGCGAGGTTGTGGACTATCCCGAACGCCGCCACTGCTGTGGTTTTGGTTTCCGCAACTATCTGGTACAATCCAATCGCGGCTACTCAGTGGCCAACTCGCGCAAGAAGTTCGAGAGTATGGCCCCCTATAAACCCGACTTCATTGTGTGCAACTGCCCGGGATGTACAATGTTCCTCGACAAG
This sequence comes from Rikenellaceae bacterium, assembly GCA_017464745.1. Lineage (GTDB taxonomy): Bacteria > Bacteroidota > Bacteroidia > Bacteroidales > Rikenellaceae > UBA940. Next base: position 4,723 of record JAFTYJ010000080.1, read on the forward strand.
TGGCAATATACGTTGGCCGAGATGGAGGGTTCGACCTATGGTCCCGACGGCCGCGGAATCCCCGTGCTGACCTACGAGGAGATGGCAGGTTTGGTGTTGGGCTACGACCCGTGGGCACTCGGAATGCAGATGCACCAAGTGGATGTTGAACCTCTGCTTGATAAGATGGGCGTGGATTACGACCCGTCGAGCAAATATTTGGGAAAGAAAGGAAAATTCATCGGCGCACCCGAGGTTGCAACCGTCAATTGCTCGGCTGTCGACAAATTTTACAGAATCAAACGATGAAAGTTACCATAATCGGAGGCGGTGTGGCAGGAATTCAAACCGCACTCGCACTCAAAGGGCTGGGACACGACCCCGTGATAATTGAAAAGGAGGATACTTTGGGCGGCAAACTGCGCGGTTGGCACCGACTGTTCCCCGTGATGACCCCCGCACGCGATGTGTTGGAGCCTATGTTGAAGCAGTTGCGTGACCAACAGATTGAGGTTATGGCCTCGACCGAGGTGCAGGCTATCGAGTCGGATGGCGTTGTTACTTCGCGTGGCAAGGTCGAGAGCCGTGCTACGGTGGTGTGCTCGGGTTTCGATTTGTTTGATGCAACACTCAAAGAGGAGTATGGCTACGGAATCTACGACAATGTGATTACCTCGGCCGACCTCGAACAGATGATGAATAACGGCAAAATTGCGCTGGCCGACGGTACCCAACCCCACCGAATCGCATTTCTGCATTGCGTGGGCTCGCGTGACGAGAAGGTGCAACAACGCCACTGCTCGAAGGTGTGCTGTGTGACGGGTGTCAAACAGGCTATCGAGATGCGCCGTTGGTTCCCTCATAGTGAGATTTATAACTTCTATATGGATATCCGAATGTTTGGCCCGGGTTACGAGGAGATGTACCGCTCGGCCCAACAAGAGCACGGTATCCAATTTATCCGTGGCCGAATCTCGGAGGCTGCTCCTGTCAAGGGAGGCAAGGTGCAAATCAAAGCCGAGGATACACTCGTTGGCCGCCCTCTCAAAATGACGGTCGATATGTTGGTGCTGTTGATTGGTATGACCGCGGGTTGCAGCAACAGCCGTTGGACAGAGTGCACGGGGCTGAGTCAAAGTGACAGCCACTTTATGCGCCCGCTCGATATGTTCGAGGGTAATGTTCGCTCGGAGTTGCCCAATGTGTTCTATGCAGGTACTGTGACCTCGCCCAAAACCATTGGCGAGTCGCTTAACGAGGCCAATGCCGCAGCAATGCGTGTGGCCGCATATCTCGAAACGCTATGATTGATTTCGGATTCGGAGTGAATACGGCGCGTGCCATAAATATGGATACCAACGATTTGGATACAGCGCGCGAGATTTTCGACCGTCTGCCCGATTTGCAGGCGTGTATGGCGTGTGGCAGTTGTACTGCGACGTGTACGGCAGGTGCCATCACCTCGTTCAACTTCCGCAAGGTCCACACTCTGGTGCGCCGAGGTGAGTATGGCGAGGCCTATGCCGAGATGAGCAAATGTATGCTCTGTGGCAAATGCCGTTTGGTGTGCCCCCGAGGAATCAACACCCGAGGTGTGGTACTACTTATTAAAAAGAAACTTGGAGATTACTAAACCGGTATGAATTTCAATAGTTCGTTTGCTTTGCCGTTTTCGGTGGGTGTGATGGTGCTGTTTGTGGTCATCACCTATAAATATGTGCGATGGTTGTATCGCCTGCCCGATGGCGACAAACGACAAATAGGCCGAAATCTGTTTTCGCGCCAAACGTGGAAGGCTGTGTGGGAGTGTGTTACCGAGTCGCTGCTGCACCGACGTATATTCAGAGTCAATCCCGTGCTGGGCTATATGCATATGAGCCTTGCGTTTGGTTGGTTTTTGCTTATTGCTACGGGCTTTGTCGAAACGGTTGCCTATATGGGGTGGACCCCTGTGCCCTTGCGTGGCCACGTCTTTTTCAAATACTATTCGCGCGAGGCGGTCCACACCGAGATGTGGCAGATGGTGTTCACAAATGTGATGGATGCCTTGTTGCTGTTTGTGCTGTCGGGTGTAGCGCTTGCGTGGACCAAACGAGTGTACTCCAAGATGCTGGGTATGCGCCGTACAACACGCCACGTTTGGGGCGACCGTGTGGCACTTACTGCTCTGTGGTGTATCTTTCCTGCACGATTGCTTGCCGAGAGTACCACTTCGGCTATTTGGCATAACGGAGGTTTCCTGACGGGTTGGGTAGGCTCGCTGCTTGCAGATGCGATGTCGCCCGAAACGCTTGTCGCAATGGAGAGTGTTGTGTGGTGGGTCTATTCGTTTGCGCTGGGAATATTCTTCTGTGCAATGCCCTTCTCGCGCTATATGCACATCTTTACCGAGGTGCCGCTGATATTCCTACGCCGTTGGGGTATTAAGAGCGACGACCGCCCCAAATCGTTCGACCACTTCCAATTGGAGGCCTGTTCGCGCTGCGGCATCTGTATCGACCCGTGCCAACTGCAACGTGATGCGGGTATCAATACCGTGCAGGGTGTCTACTTTTTGCGCGACCGCCGTTATAATATGCTCTCGGCCGAGGTTGCCGACAACTGCCTTATGTGTGGCCGTTGTTCGGAACGTTGTCCCGTGGGAGTCGATATCAATAGTCTGCGACTCAACTCGCGATATACCTTCCATAACTCCCCCTCGTTCCGCCGCTACGACTACCTTCGTGGTGTCGATACCTCGCAGGGAGAGGGCAAGGTGGGCTACTTTGCGGGCTGTATGACCCTGCTGTCGCCGCGTATCTTGCAGGCTATGGAACGAATCTTTGAGGCTGCCGACGAACAGGTGTGGTGGGCTGACCGTAATGGAGGTGTGTGCTGTGGCCGCCCGCTTAAACTCACAGGCGAGGTGGATGCCGCACGCGAGATGATGCGCCACAACACCCAACTGTTCCAAAAGTACGAAATCACAACCCTGGTTACCTCGTGCCCTATCTGCCTTAAAGTTTTTCGTGAGGACTATAATCTCCAAGACATTGAGGTGCTTCACCACTCGGAATATATCCAACGCCTGCTGGCAGAGGGTCGTTTGAAGGTAACTCCCACCGCCGAGGCTTATACCTACCACGACCCGTGTGAGTTGGGTCGTGGCTGCGGAATATATGATGAGCCGCGTGCCGTGGTCAAGAGTGTCGCTACGCTGCTCGAACCCTCCGAAACACGCAATATGGCACTGTGCTGTGGTAGCAGTATCGCCAATACCGCTATCCCCGACGGAGCCCAACTCAAAATTGCCCGCTCGCTCGGACAATCGCTCGAAGCCACGGGTGCCGATGGTGTGGTCACGGCCTGCCCGTTGTGCAAAAAAGCCGTGCGACGAGGTACCACGCTACCCGTTTATGACCTGGCCGAGATTGTGGCCGACAACCTTACTACCCGACATTAGATTATTACCCAACAAAACATTACCCAACAAAACATTACCCAACAAAAACATTATTATTGAAAAGTTATGAAATTGACCAAACAAAACATCCTCCCACAGAGCCTTGCCGTGGGACTTGTGTTTCAGATGGTGCTGCTTATGATTAGTGCCATAGGCTTTTCATCGTTGCATTTTCCGACCCCTGCACGTATCCTTGCCATTACTATGGGCGCAATGGTGTTTGTTACGCTGGCCGCCTTTGTGACAATCCGCATCAATGGGGCCAAAACCTATATGCGACCTACGCGCTTTGTGGTCGATATTGTGATTTTGGGCGTGCTGGTGCTGGCGGCTGTGGCTGCTACTATCGCGTTCAAAGGAGGCAGTAATGCCCGAGTGCTGGCCGTGCTGCTTGTGACTTTTGTGCAACCGCTCTACGAGGGCGTGGTCTATCGCGGTCTTATGTGGCACAAAACACAAAAGGTGCTGAACAATAAATGGCTGACCTGGCTGATGCATATTGTGGTTGTCACCGCTTGCTCGATGCCCTACATCTACAACATCTATGTGCTGCTATTGGAGATGGGCCACTCATTGGCTGACCCTGCAAATATAGCCCTCGCGCTTGCAGTTTATGGCGTGGCGACCAATGCTGTTGTGGGCGCAGTTCGTGCGGGAGTACATAATTTTACCATACCGATGCTCGTTCACTCATTACTGAACGTGGCATTGATGTGGTTTGTAATACTATAAAAAATGAAAGAGTTTCTGACCTCGTTTGTCTATCTTGTGGGCGAAATGGCACCCTACCTGCTGTTGGGATTCCTGATAGCAGGAGTGTTGCACGCCTTTGTTCCACAAAATGTCTATTCGCGCCTGTTGGGACGTAACGATATGCGCTCGGTTCTGTTGGCCGCACTATTTGGTGTACCTCTGCCGCTGTGCTCGTGCGGAGTTATACCCACGGCCGCTTCGATGCGTCGAGAGGGTGCTTCCAAAGCCGCTACGGTGTCGTTTTTGATTTCGACTCCCCAAACGGGTGTCGATTCGATTGCAGCCACCGCCTCGTTGTTGGGACTTCCGTTTGCGGTGTTGCGCCCTGTGGTGGCATTTGTTACGGCTTTGATTGGCGGCGGGGCAGTTACCCTGATGAAACCCGAAGAGAGCGACCAAACTACGGCTAATGAGTCGTGTGAATGTGAGTTGCGACCTCGTCCGAAGGGATTGTGGGGACGCACGGTTGAGGCACTGCGCTATGGCTTTGTCGATATGATTCAGGATATTGGCAAATGGCTCGTTGTGGGACTTGTGATTGCGGGTCTTATTACGGTGCTTGTGCCCGACGGATTTTTTGTGCGACTCAATGACTACCCCCTGCTCAATATGCTTGTTGTGCTGGCTATCGCTGCTCCGATGTACCTGTGTGCTACGGGCTCGGTGCCTATTGCCGCCGCGCTGATGCTTAAAGGGCTATCGCCGGGTGCGGCCCTGGTATTGCTTATGGCAGGTCCTGCAACCAATATGGCGGCCATTATGGTTATTGGCAAAGTGCTGGGTCGTCGTACGTTGGCTGTCTATCTGGGCTCGATTGTGGTGGGCGCTTTGGGTTTTGGCCTGATGATTGACTACCTGTTGCCCGCCGAATGGTTTGCTGTTGCAGATGCAGGCTGTGCCGCGGCGTGTCACGGAGGTGTGATGCCTTGGTGGAAGATTGCCTCGGGCGTGGTGTTCGGCGTGCTGCTTGTGGCGGCCTTTGTGCTGAAATATCGCAAGAAAACTATATCAACAAATACAGCAACTATGGAAAAAGCCTACAAAATTCAAGGTATGATGTGCAACCACTGCGCAGCCAATGTCCAAAAAGCACTTGCCGCAGTTGAGGGCGTGGAGTCGGTTCGTGTAGAGTTGTCCGAGGCTACGGCCTATGTTACCGGCTCGGCCGATGAGCAAACTATCCGCCAGACCATTACCGCTGCCGGATACGAAGTTGTGGAGTAGCACACTTGGCTGCATACCATCTCAATACAAACGGCTGTCCAATTGCGTGGACAGCCGTTTGTGGTATATTGTGACTTTGTGTTGTCTAAAAGTTGTAACCTACCGAGATACGGAAGTTGCTGTGGTGCATCAAACTTGTGGTGGCGCTTTTGAGAATGTTGCAGAAACCGTCCTCCCAACTGAGCCCCACATAGTAGCGCTCCTGATAAGTGGCACCCACACCCAACATAAGACCAAAGTCCGAACGACCTGCAATGCCGGTACGGAACAAGCCCTCGACACTCTTGGTGGTGCCGTCTTGTGATTGGTCTACATCGCTGTGTAGTTTCTGCATATTCACCAATCGTCCCCACAGACCAACCTCGTAGTGCAATCCTGCATAGGGTTGAATCGTGAAGTCACCAAAATAGAAGTGGTAACTCACACACACGGGGAATTGCAAATAGCCGATGCCGTATTGGGTAATATCCTTGCAACTAACCAATGTTTTGCCAGCCTCCAACTCCATTGCACTCTTTTCGACATAGCGCACACCTTTGTTGGTCAGCATTACTCCCAAATCCAGGTAGAGCGGGGTGTCACTGAGCAGCAGAATTTCGTCCACGGCTCCGATGTGCCAGCCTATCTTGGGGTTGCGAAATTCGCGTCCTATGTATTTGCCGTCGGCACGCATCGACATTGATGCGACGTTAAGTCCGCCACGCACGCTGACAATGTTGCGCGGATAAATCTGGGCCGCCAACTCCGAACCTATCAGGCAGGCGAGGGCTAATAGCAGAAATCTTTTCATAGTTAGTAGGTTTTAGTGGGGGAAGTAGGGTGGGGCGAGCGAAAGCAGTTACTCCTCTTTGTACCACGAAGCATAGAGCATATAGTCGCGTGCGGTACGTTCCACAATCTCGCGGCTCTGCTCGGGAGCAATCTCCTTGACCTTTTTGGCAGGAACGCCTGCATAGATGCTGTTGGGTTCGAGTTTGGCACCCGACAATACCAACGCACCTGCGGCCACGATACAACCCGAAGCAACCACAGCGTTGTCCAACACAATAGCACCCATTCCAATCAGACATTTGTCCTCGATGCGTGCTCCGTGAATTACGGCGTTGTGACCCACCGACACATCATTGCCAATGTGGGTTTGCGAGGGATTTTTCGACCCGTCGTAGAGAGTGTGAATTACGGCGCCGTCCTGAATGTTGGTGCGGTCGCCGATGGTTATGGTGTTCACATCGCCACGCAACACCGCGCCAAACCAGATGCTGCAATCCTTGCCAATGGTTACATCGCCAATGACGGTTGCATTGTCGGCCAGAAATGTACCCTCGCCGATTATGGGGTTTTTGCCCCTTACGGATTTTATGATAGCCATAATGTTGTCTTTTAGGTTGCTCTATGCAAAGTTACACAAAAAAATTTGTTATTCAATCTTGTGAACGCGACCTGTCGCAAAGTCAATGCTGCCCACCATCTCGAAGTCGAGTTGTCGGCGACGCAGGTCGGCCTGTTTGACGCAGATACGCACTCCGTCACCCAACATAAATCGGCGCCCCGTACGTTTACCAACGGCGGCGTAGTTGGCCTCGTCGAAGTTGTAGAAGTCGTCGGTCATATCGCGCATCGACACCATACCCTCGATGTGGGTGTCGTCCAACTCCACAAAGATACCCCAATCCGAGATACCCGAAATGTGGCCGTCGAACTCCATACCAATCTTGTCCTCCATAAACTCCACCATCTTGTATTTGATTGATGCACGCTCAGCTTCGGCGGCTTTGATTTCCATCTCAGAGGAGTGTTCACAGAGTTTTTCGTAGGTCGCTTTGTCGGCCGAGGGCTCACCTGCCAGATAATCTGCCAACAGACGGTGAACCATCATATCGGGATAGCGGCGAATGGGCGATGTGAAGTGTGTGTAATAGGGGAATGCCAAACCGTAGTGGCCGATGTTGTCGGTCGAATATACCGCTTTGGCCATTGCTCGGACTGCGAGAATCGAAATAACATTCTCCTCGACACTGCCTTTGACCTTCTTCATAAGTCGGTTCATCTCTTTGGCAACGGCGCTCGGGCGGTCGGTTTTGATATAATGACCGAATTTGAGCACAAAATCCGAGAATCGTGCAAGTTTCTCGCTGTCGGGCTTGTCGTGGATACGATACACAAACGTGCGTCCCGAGGCTTTGCGTCCTCGCTTGCCCACAAACTCTGCCACGCTGCGGTTGGCCAACAGCATAAACTCCTCGATGAGTTGGTTGCTCTCTTTTGCAATCTTGAACTTTACGCCCAGCGGTTTGCCTTTCTCGTCGAGTTCGAAACGCACCTCTTCGCGCTCAAAACCTATGGCTCCTTTGGCAAATCGGTCTTTGCGCAGGATTTGTGCCAACTCGTTGAGTTTTAGTACTTCGGTGGCATAGTCGCCGTGTACCGTTTCGATTATCTGTTGAGCCTCGGCATAGGTGAATCGGCGGTCAGACAGAATCACCGTGCGACCAAACCAACTATCCAAAATATCGGCCTGGTCGTTCATCGTAAATACTGCCGAGAAACACAACTTCTCTTCGCCGGGGCGCAACGAACACAACTCGTTGGACAATCGCTCGGGTAACATCGGAATTGTGCGATCAACCAGATATACCGAAGTGGCACGCTCCAAAGCCTCGCTCTCGACCACCGAGCCGGGACGTACATAGTGTGTTACGTCGGCAATGTGAACACCCACCTCCCAGAGTCCTTCGTCGGTATGGCGAATTGACAGCGCATCGTCAAAGTCTTTGGCATCATCGGGGTCGATAGTGAAGGTTGTAACCCCACGGAAGTCGCGGCGGGCAGCATAGTCGGCAGCGGTAATCTTGCCACTAATGGCGCGTGCATCCTCCTCTACCTCCTCGTCAAAGCGATAGGGCAGACCAAACTCGGCCAATATGGCGTGCATCTCGGTCTCGTTGTCGCCCGCATAACCCAGCACCTCCACAATGTGGCCTATCGGGTTGCGGCTGTTTACATCCCAATCATCCACCTCGACAAGCACCTTTTGGCAATCTTCGACCTTGGGTGTGTCGGGAGTGATTTTGACAAATATGTCGTGGGGCATACGGCGCGAATCGGCTTTAATGAAGGCGTAGGAGTGGTGGTATTCAACGGTACCTACATAACGATGGGGCACACGTTCGACGATTTCGGTCACAACGCCCATCACACGTCCCGAACTGCGGCGCGTACGCACAATGCTGACCCTCACCACGTCGCCATCCAGCGCGTGTGCCGAGTCGTCGGCATTCACCATAATATCCTCGTCGAAGCCCTCGACTGTAACATACAGGTTGCCTGTGGTTTGCAGTCGTGCTATGCCCTGCCACGACGGCAGGCTGTCGATATTAATCATAAAACGGCCACGGCTGGCGGGGCTTACAACTCCCTCCTCGACCAACTCTTTCATAAGTTCGGCGGTCAGCGCTTTGTTGGCCGAGCAGCCATCACCCCACAGCAGGGTGAGTTCGCGAATTGTGTGTCGGCGCAGTGGGTCGTGGCGCATATGTCCAAGTACCAACTCGCGTCGTGTTTCGGCGCTTAAAATCGCACCTCTCTCTTTGTTTCTCTTCTTTCCCATCGTCTTAACATCTAAACATCTTAACGAGGTTATTCAATCCTTATAGAGTAACCTCGGTTGTATCATCTTGGGCTACTGCTACGGAGTCTGCAGCCGAAGCCACATTGGTTGTATCTTGCGGTGTGCTCTCACTGAGGCTGTCGGGTGTAATCTCCACAACACTTTCGGCAGTTTCGGCAGCGGTTGCACGTTGCCACAATCCGGGGCGACGGTCCATCGAGGCCATAACCACCACGGCAACAACGCCACAGGTAAGCAGTATTGCTAAAAGTTTTCTCATTTCGAACTTTGATTTTCGAGTACCTCCACAGCGCGCAGCATTGTGGAGTCTATTACATAAATATTGGAGTAGTAGCCGCTGTAATCGTAGGTTGCGTTACGTCCAATGTAGGCGCGGATTTGAGTAAGCAACAATTTGCGTGACTCCTCTACTTGTGCGGGGTCGGCTTTGACACCCTGCTTGGCGGCATAGGCACCCAAACCCTCGACCAACGTCGGGTCGGCATCCAACATTCGGTTCAACTCTGCCACACTCTCCACACGGGTCAATTTTGCGCGGTGGCGGTCGGTGTAGTCCATAGTGTAGCGGTAGAGTATGTTTTTGGCCATCACCTCGCGATAGAAGGCCGACACCGAGGTGGTGTCGAGTGGTACAAAGATGTCGGGCATAATACCGCCACCGCCATACACTACCTTACCCTCGGGGGTGTAGTATTTGAGCGAATCGGCAAGTTTGATGCTGTCGACACTGAACAACTCGCTGTGCATAAAACGGTTGTAGATGTCCATTTCATACTCCTCTTGTCCTTTGTCGTAGGGCTTTTGGATTGAGCGTCCCGTGGGGGTGTAGTATCGTGCGATTGTCAGGCGCAGAGCCGAGCCGTCGGAGTAGGGGATTTGGCGTTGTACCAGTGCCTTGCCAAACGACCTGCGACCAATTACCGTACCTCGGTCGTTGTCCTGAATGGCACCTGCCAGAATCTCGCTCGCCGAAGCGCTGCTCTCGTTGATGAGTACCGCAATCGGAAGATTGACATACTCGCCGTTACGACGACTATGCTCTTCGAGTCGGTTGCCGGCGCGGTCTACGGTATAGACCACAAGTTTGCCCGTCGGCAAAAACATCTCGGCAATGTGGATTGCTTGGTCGAGCAGGCCTCCACCATTATCTCTCAAATCAAAGATAAGGCTCTTCATACCCTGCTCTTCGAGTTTGCCGAGCGCTTGTTTCATCTCCTCGTACGAGGTCTTGGCAAAACTCGACAGACGCACAAAACCCACCTCATCGGTGAGCATAAAGGTTGCATCTACGCTGTTTACGGGAATTTTGTCGCGTTTGACCGTGAACGACAACAACTCATCGGAGCCGCTACGTTGCACACCTAAGCGCACCTTTGAGCCACGTTTGCCGCGCAGGGTTTTGACAATCTTGTTTTGGGGTATTTTGCGACCTGCCACCACCGAGTCCTCGATAGTTATGATACGGTCGCCACTCTGAATTCCCACCTTGTCGCTCGGACCTTTGGGTACGACGTTCATCACCACAATGGTGTCTGTGCCCATATTAAATACCACACCGATTCCGTCGAACTCTCCTTCGATAGACTCGTTGGCATCGGCCATTTCGTGAGCCGGGATGTACACCGAGTGGGGGTCAAGTTCTTTCATCAGGTGGGGTAGGGCGCGCTCAATGAGTGAATCCACACTCACGGGGTCCACATACAGAGCCGAAACCAAGCCGAGGGTTTGCGACATTTTGTCGGCACCAAGCGGTGCCCACGCGGGTTCGGGTGCTACCATAGGGGTGGGATTACCCCTGCCAATAATACGGCCGATGCCCACTCCGACCAGTGTGGCCGTAGCGAGCATCAGCATAGGTATTAGACTTTTCTTGAAGTTTTCGTTCACGTTCTAACTATTTGTTTTTGAAAGTATAAGACAAGCCAATTTGTGCGAAATATGTGAGTTGCAGCTTGTCGAGTTGCTGACGGTCGTAGAACATATCACACTTCAATTGGAGAGTCAGATACTTAACGAGTTTAATGTCGAAAGTATTGTTCCAGGTGAAGGTCGGGATGATATGAACATAGGGGTTGGTATCGGTGTGTTGGCTCTCTCGAGTCAGGTCGGTAATCCAACCATAGAATGACGACATTGTGGTGCGGTATGCCACGATACCTTTGCGGTCGAAGTTTACGTTCAGACTCAGGCTGACACTCGAACCACCCTCGAAACGGCAGGGCGAGTAGAGGTAGATGGGGTTGCCGTCGGCATCAACACCGCCACTGTATTTGGTCTGACTATCTCTGGGAACCAACATACCATAGGGGTTCTTGATATTCTCGACCTTATTCTCGGCGTTGAGTCTGTATTGACGCAATAAGGGGTCGTTCACAAATGTGGTTTGGCACGACAGAACGTCAATGTTGATGTTGATAGGGAATTTCTTCTCGGGGCTGGTAAACTTCACACCGACACCGGCATTGAGTGTAGCAGGCGACAGGAAGTTACTTTTGAGGTTGCCGTTTTTGGCCTCGTTGCGGTTGGCGTAACCTTTGTCGAATTGGCTGTTGAACGACAGCGAAGCCGAGTATGCCCAGTTTTTACGAGAACCCTCTGTGCCGAAGTCCCACGAGGGGTTGATGTTGATTGAGAATTTATCTTGGTTGTTGAACCACTTGTCGCTTGCTTGGTAAACCTGACCATAAGCGGCATCAAAACGAGTGTCGAGTTTGAACAGGTTTTTCTTGTAGATGTTGCGCAGATAGAGAGTTCCCGACAGGCTAAGGTTGTTTTCACCACCATTCACCTCGGTACGTGCAAGGTTGTAGGCATTGAATACGCCGGTGATGCTACCTTTGAACTCAAAGGTGTTGCGCTCTTTAATCAGAGCTTTGCGCTCGGCCTTTTTTTGCGCCGCAGTTTGGTATGCAATATCGATGTTGGCGCTGGTAGGCTCGTTTTTGTTGACGCTGGTGACCACTTGTTTCGGTTGCTCGGTTGTGGTGTTTACATTGAACTGTGCCTTGGCGGGCAGGGTTGCTGCGAGCAGCAGCAATAATGATGCAGTAAAAATTCTCATATGCGTAGTTTGCTTAAATTTTTTACAAAGATATGATTTTTTGGACGGAATATTCAACTTTTTTCCGATATTTGTAGTGATAATTTAATCAGAAATGTCATTATGAAGTTTATAGGTGCCCACGTAAGTATTTCGGGCGGTGTCGAAAACGCCCCTTTGAACGCCCATAATATCGGTGCAACGGGTTTTGCAATGTTCACCAAAAATCAGCGTCAATGGTTTGCTCCCGAGTTGTCGGCCTCGTCGATTGAGGCTTTTCGTGCGATGTGCGATAAGTTGGGATTCCCTCCCCAAAGCATTATGCCCCACGATAGTTACCTTATCAACCTCGGTAACCCCGACCCCGAGGCTTTGGCCAAATCGCGCGAGTCGTTCGTTGGGGAGTTGCATCGCTGTGAGCAGTTGGGGCTCGACCGTCTGAACTTCCACCCCGGCAGCCACCTCAAAAAGATTTCGGAGGAGCAGTGTATCGAACTGATTGCCGAATCAATCAACCTTGCGTTGAGCCAAACCGAGGGCGTGACCGCCGTTATCGAAAACACCGCAGGGCAGGGTAGTAATATGGGCTACCGCTTCGAACACTTGGCGGCCATTATCGAGAGGGTGGACGACAAGAACCGTGTGGGTGTGTGCCTTGATACCTGCCATACGTTTGCCGCAGGTTACGACCTTTCGAGCCACGAGGCGTGCGAAGCGACCTTTGCCGAATTCGAAAGGATTGTGGGCTTTAAGTATCTGCGCGGTATGCACCTTAACGATGCTCTCAAACCGTTGGGTAGCCGTATCGACCGCCACGCCGAGTTGGGTAAGGGTTATATCGGCTGGGATTGCTTCCGATATATTATGTCCGATAGCCGTTTTGACGGTATGCCGCTTACGCTCGAAACCATTGACGAAAGCCTGTGGCCAGGCGAAATTGCAACGCTCAAAAGTTTTGTGTAGCCCGTTTGACCACAAAAGACTATCTTTGTACTCTGTATGAACTGCCCGACTGTCGAAATACTTGCTCCCGCGCGCGACCTTAATACTGCACGCATCGCTATCAGCCATGGCGCAGATGCTGTCTATATCGGTGCGCCGAGGTTTGGTGCACGCCACGCTGCGGGCAACTCCATCGAAGATATTGCAACGCTTGTGCGTGAGGCCCACCTCTATGGTGTGAGGGTCTATGTGACGATGAATACCATTGTCTATGATTCGGAGTTGGACGATGCGCGAGCGCTGGCCGAGCAGGTTATCGCTACGGGTGTCGATGCGCTGATTGTCCAAGACCCCGCCTACTTGCGTATGGGACTTACGGGTGTCGAACTTCACGCCTCGACCCAAATGGCTATCCGTACTCCCGAGGAGGCGCAGTTTTGGGCCGATTGCGGATGTACACGCGTGGTGTTGGAGAGGGGAATGACTTTCGACGAGATTAAGGCTGTGTGCGATACAGGCGTTGAGGTGGAGTGCTTTGTGCACGGTGCAATATGTGTGGGTTATAGCGGCCGCTGTTTTTTGAGCCGCAGTATGGGCCCGCGTAGTGGCAACCGTGGAGAGTGTAGCCAACCCTGCCGCCTGACTTGGGATTTGGTGGACGAGCGCGGACGAACCATAATTGCGGGCAAGCACCTGCTGTCGGTGCGCGACCTGAACCTCTCGCGCCACGTCGAGAAGATGGCACGTGCAGGCGTGGTGTCGTTCAAAATCGAAGGCCGACTCAAAGACGAAAACTACATACGCAACACCGTGGCCTACTATCGCCGCTTGGTGGACGATGCCGCACGCCGTGGCACTCTCCGCTCCGCCTCGCGTGGCAGCGGTTTAAAATATGATTTTGAGCCCAATCCTCATAAGACGTTCCTGA
>JAFTYJ010000081.1 GCA_017464745.1 Rikenellaceae bacterium
CAGTGTACAAGGAATGTTGGCGGGGTCTGTGCGCTGACCTTGTTTTCACAACTGTACTCCTTTATCAACTCCTCCGAAGCACCCTTGCCAAGCAGTGCGTCACGCGAGCCGCCGTGAGTAGGACGGGTAAGCGTTATGACGGGATAGACCAGAATCGAGAAGTCGGGACGATTGGCTGCCGAGTTGAAACGTGTCGATGCGCTGGCAGCCAAGTGGCCACCTGCCGAGAAGCCTGCAACACCCACCTCTTCGGGATTGACATTCAACTCCGTAGCGTGCGAGCGAACGTACTCGATGGCTTTGAGTGCGTCGTTGATGGGGATGTCGGGATGAGCGTTGGGCAGACGGTATTTGAGCACCGCGGCGGTGATTCCGCGAGCCACCATCCAGCGAGCCACCGAATGACCCTCGTTGCTGAACGCCTCAAACTGATAGGCTCCTCCCGGACAAATCACCACAGCCTGACCCGTTGCCTTGGCGGGGTCGGCCTGATAGATGAATAGTTCGGCCTCCACAACATTGGTATACCCCCAGCCGTGATTCTTCTCGGGCTCGGTTATACCGTTGGAGTCGGGAGCTCCGTTTGGGTAGAGTTTTACCACCGCGTTAGGCTCGACCTCTTTGGGCGCAGCCGTGGCTACTTGTTCGTTTTTTGTCTTTTTGCGCTCCTTTTGGGGCTTGTTTTTGTTGGGTTGTGCCACGAGTGCAACTGCGCACAACACCATAACGAGAGTAGCGATTGACTTTCTCATACTATCTATACCTTTAATTATATGCTAAAACAGTGAATCCATATCTTCGTAGGCCGCAATGCCCAGATGTTTGTAGGCCAACTCCGTCGCTTCGCGTCCTCGTGGAGTCCTTTTTAAGAATCCCTCCTTAATCAGGAACGGCTCGTAAACCTCCTCGATGGTGCCTGCATCTTCGCCCACGGCCGTAGCAATGGTGTTGATACCCACGGGGCCACCTTTGAATTTTTGGATAATTGCCAATAGGATTTTGTTGTCCATTTGGTCCAATCCGCGCGAGTCGATATTGAGTGCACCAAGTCCGAAACGTGTGATTTCGAGGTCGATACGTCCCGAGCCCTTGACCATTGCAAAATCCCTCACACGGCGCAATAGGGCGTTGGCGATACGGGGTGTTCCACGACTGCGCAAAGCCACTTCGGTAGCCGCCTGGTCGTCGATTTCGATTCCCAAGATTGAGGCCGAACGCTTCACAATGCCCGCCAGCACGGGGGTGTCGTAGTACTCCAAGTGGCAGGTGATGCCGAAACGGGCACGCAACGGCGAGGTCAGCAGACCACTTCGTGTGGTTGCGCCAATCAGTGTGAAGGGTGCGAGTTCAAGTTGAATACTTCGAGCCGAGGGGCCTTTGTCCAACACGATGTCGATTTTGTAGTCCTCCATAGCCGAATATAGATACTCCTCGACAATGGGACTCAGTCGGTGAATCTCGTCTATAAACAGCACATCACCCGCTTCGAGACTTGTGAGCAGTCCTGCCAAGTCGCCCGGTTTGTCCAACACGGGGCCCGAGGTTAGTTTGAGCGTTGCGCCCATCTCGTTGGCGATGATACCTGCAAGGGTGGTCTTGCCCAATCCGGGAGGGCCGTGCAACAGCACGTGGTCGAGCGAGTCGCCACGCATCAGAGCGGCACGGATGAAGATGCGCAGATTTTCGACAATCTTGTCCTGGCCGTGGAAGTTCTCCAACTCCTGCGGTCGTATGCGGTTTTCGAATTCGAGGTCGCTTTCAACGCCTCTCATATTGCGGTCTTGTCCAATCATAGTAACGCAAAAATACAAAAAAACTCTTGGTTTGCCATATAGGTTGGTAAAATTCTGCAATTTGATTATCTTTGCGGATAGTTAAAACTCCAAAACTATGAATTCAGACCGTTATAACCTGCGTGGAGTGTCGTCCAAAAAGGAGGATGTTCACGCCGCAATCAAAAAAATAGACAAGGGACTTTATCCCAAAGCATTCTGTAAAATTATCCCCGACCACCTGACGGGTGACCCCGAGCAGTGCCTGATTATGCACGCCGACGGTGCGGGTACCAAATCGTCGCTGGCCTATGCCTATTGGCGCGAAACGGGCGATATGAGCGTCTGGAAGGGCATTGCACAAGACGCTGTGGTGATGAATACCGACGACTTGATGTGTGTGGGTGCTACCGACAATATCCTGCTGTCGAGCACCATCGGTCGCAACAAACGACTCATCCCCGGCGAGGTTATCTCGGCTATCATCAACGGCACCGAGGAGTTCTTGCAAAATATGCGTGACCTGGGTGTGGGTATCTATTCGACGGGCGGCGAAACAGCCGATGTTGGTGACTTGGTGCGCACCGTGATTGTCGACAGCACCGTAACCACACGTATGGCTCGCAAAGATGTCGTTACGACCGACCGCATCCAAGCAGGTGACGTGATTGTCGGCTTTGCATCGTATGGCCAGGCAACCTACGAGAGCGAGTACAATGGCGGTATGGGTAGCAACGGCCTTACCTCGGCCCGCCACGATATGTTTGCACACGAGTTGGCAACCAAATATCCCGAAACTTTCGACGCAGGAGTTCCCGACGATTTGGTTTATACAGGCCGCTATGGTCTGACCGACCGCGTTGAGGGTTCGCCCCTCGATATGGGTAAACTCGTGCTGTCGCCAACCCGTACCTACCTGCCTGTTGTGAACGACATTCTGAAAGATTATCGTAGCGCAATTCACGGTATGATTCATTGCAGTGGTGGCGGCCAAACCAAGATTATGCACTTTATCGACCAATTTAAGATTGTCAAGGATAACCTGTTCGAGACTCCCATTCTGTATCGCCTGATTCAGGAGCAGAGCGGCACTCCGTGGAGCGAGATGTATCGCGTATTCAATATGGGTCACCGCTTGGAGGTGTACTGCCCCGAGAACATCGCCGCCGACCTTATCTCTATCGGTCGCAAATATGGTATCGACGCCCAAATTGTCGGCCGCGTAGAGCCGAGCGAGAAACCCCAGGTCGAAATCACCGCCAACGGAGGAACCTACATTTATAACGACTAATAAAAACCCGCTATGGAAACCAATAACAACAAAAGTTCACTGCCCGAAAACGCCTATCGCGAACTCGCTCCCGGTGAGGAGTATAAACCTCTGCTCGACTCCAAGTCGCAACCCAAAGAGGTTACCCCCTACTCGGTAACTATGGGTATCGTTATGGCAATCATCTTCTCGGCTGCCGCAGCCTACCTCGGATTGAAGGTTGGTCAGGTGTTCGAGGCCGCAATCCCCATCGCAATCCTTGCCGTGGGTATCGGTACTATGACGGGCAAAAAGAATATGCTCGGACAGACTGTCATCATTCAAAGTATCGGTGCTTCGTCGGGTGTGATTGTGGCTGGTGCCATCTTCACCCTGCCCGCACTCTATATTTTGGGCTTGGAGGCGCATTTCTATCAGGTGTTCCTCAGTTCGCTGTTCGGCGGAATGCTCGGAATCCTGCTCATCATCCCCTTCCGCAAATACTTCGTCAAGGATATGCACGGCAAATACCCCTTCCCCGAGGGTACGGCAACCACCGAGGTGCTGGTTTCGGGCGAAAAGGGTGGCTCGCAAGCCAAGTTGCTGGCTGTTAGTGGATTGGTCGGAGGTCTGTATGACTTTGTTATCGGAACTTTCGGTCTGTGGGCCGAAACCGTTACTACCCGTATCGCAGGCTGGGGTGTGGCTCTGGCCGACAAGTTCAAAGCCGTGGCAAGTATCAATACAGGTGCCGCAGTGTTGGGTCTGGGCTATATCGTGGGACTCAAATACTCGGCTCTGATTTGCGCAGGTTCGCTGTTGGTGTGGTTTGTGATTGTGCCGCTCATCGGCTCGATTGAGGGCTCGGCCGCTGCCGCTATGAGCGCCGAGGATATCTTCTTTGCTTATGGCCGTCCGCTGGGTATCGGCGGTATCGCAATGGCAGGTGTCATCGGTATCATCCGCTCGGCCGGCGTTATCAAAAATGCTCTGGGCGTGGCCGTTAAGGAGTTGGGTGGCAAAGGCGGCTCGACCGAGAAGGTTGAACGTACCCAACGCGACATCACAATGCGCACCGTGTTGGCTATCCTGATTGGTGTGCTGGTTGCTCTGATTGTGTTCTTCCAATTCGGCGTGTTGCACAATTGGTGGTTCTCGATTATCGCCCTGCTGATTGTGTTTGTTATCGCATTCCTGTTTACCACCGTGGCTGCCAACGCAATCGCTATCGTAGGCTCGAACCCTGTGTCGGGTATGACCCTGATGACGCTGATTCTGAGTTCGATTGTGCTGCTGAGCGCAGGTCTGCAAGGCCGCGAGGGTATGACTGCAGCAATGATTATCGGAGGTGTGGTTTGTACCGCGCTGTCGATGGCAGGTGGCTTTATCACCGACCTCAAAATCGGATATTGGATTGGTACCACCCCCGCCAAACAAGAGGGCTGGAAGTTCCTCGGAACCATCATCTCGGCTGCAACCGTGGCAGGTGTGATTATCATCCTCAATAAGACCTATGGTTTTGTGGGCGAGGGTGCGCTGGTTGCTCCCCAAGCCAATGCAATGGCCGCTGTGATTGAGCCTCTGATGTCGGGTGGCGAAACCCCGTGGGTACTCTATATCGCAGGTGCTGTGTTGGCTCTGATTCTGACTATGATTGGTATCCCTGCATTGGCATTCTCGCTGGGTATGTTCATTCCGCTGAGCCTTAACCTTCCGCTGTTGGTTGGTGGTCTGATTTCGTGGTTTGTGTCGGGTCGCTCCAAGGACGAGGCACTCAACAAAGCACGCAAGGACCGCGGAACTCTGATTGCTTCGGGTTTCATCGCAGGTGGCGCACTTATGGGCGTTGTCAGCGCAGTTCTGAAATTTGCAGGCGTTGATTGGTACTTGGGCGAGTGGGCCGCTTCGAATGGTGCACAATGGGCTGCAATCGGTGCCTATGTTCTGCTGATTGGCTACTTTGCGTGGGATTCGCTGCGTGCCAAAAGGGAGGAGTAAAACTTTAAACAACACAAATATAATGGAACTCAAAGAGAGATTTTTAAGATACGTTGCCTACGACACGCAGTCGGACGAGACGAGCGAGAGTTTCCCCTCGACCGACAAACAACTCGTTCTGCTCCGTGCTCTGGCCGACGAACTTGCCGAGATTGGCCTCAGTGAGGTCGAGATTGACCATAATGGTTATGTGTTTGCAACCCTGCCCGCAACCCCCGGCAAAGAGAGTGCACCGACTATCGGTTTTATCGCCCACGTCGATACATCACCCGATATGAATGGTGCCGATGTTCACCCCCAAGTGTTGGAGAACTACCACGGTGGCGATATCCGTCTGAATGACTCGCTTACAATGAGCGTTGCCGACTTCCCCGAGTTGGAGTTCTTCAAGGGTCACACCCTTATCCATACCGACGGAACTTCGCTGTTGGGTGCCGACGATAAGGCTGGTGTTGCCGAGATTGTGACCGCTATGGAGTGGCTGGTGTCTCACCCCGAGGTGGCTCACGGCCGTATCCGTGTGGGATTCACCCCCGACGAGGAGGTGGGTCGTGGCGTGGATTTCTTCGATGTTGAGCGCTTTGATGCCAAATATGCCTATACTATCGACGGCGGTATGGAAGGCGAGTTGGAGTACGAGAACTTCAATGCTGCAAGTGCCAAATTTGCTATCCAAGGCAAGAATATCCACCCCGGATATGCCAAAGATAAGATGATTAACGCACTGCTCGTGGCGTGTGAGATTGCCCAAATGCTGCCCCCCGCCGAACGCCCCGAACATACCGAGGGTTACGAGGGATTCTACCACTTGGTGGGACTGAGTGGCGGAGTTGAGGCTGCTTCGGCCGACTATATCGTGCGCGATCACGACCGCACCAAATTCGAGGCTCGTAAGGAGTTCCTGACTCGTGTAGCCGACTACCTCAATACCAAATATGGCGAGGGTACCGTGACTCTCACTCTGCGCGACCAATATTATAATATGCGCGAGATGGTGGAGCCGCATCCCGAGGTTATCGATAAGGCTTTTGAGGCTATGACCCAAGCGGGAGTAACTCCTAGTGTTCGCCCGATTCGTGGTGGTACCGATGGTTCGCGCCTGTCGTATATGGGCCTGCCTTGCCCTAACTTGTTTACGGGTGGTATGAATTTCCACGGCAAGTATGAGTATTGCTCGCTCGACACTATGCGCCGCGCAATGCAAACAATTATCAACCTTGCAACCCTCTGGGCCGAGTAGATAATTCACGATTCACAATTCACAATTCACAATTCACAATTCACGATTCGCGATTTACGATTGGAATTGGGATTATAAAAAGGCAAATATTTAAAAACCCTACACGGTGAGCCGTGTAGGGTTTTGTTTTGGAGGTGCGAGAGGCTATTTGAGAACCATCTCGTCGAGCAGATAACCTGCTCCACCAATCTTGTCGATGAAGAACAGCACGTAACGAATGTCCACCGAGATGTTGCGACAAACCTCGGGGTCGTACTGAATGTCGCTCATAGTGCTGAGCCAGGTGCGGTCGAAATTCAGACCCAACAACTCACCTTTGGCATTCAGAATGGGACTTCCCGAGTTGCCACCTGTGGTGTGGTTGGCAGCGAGGAATGCTACGGGAACAGTGGTGCGACCATACATAGACTGTGCCCAACGACCATAATCCTTGGCGGCATAGGCGTCGCGCAGGGCTTGGGGCACGTTGTAGTCATAGATTTCGGGATTGTCCTTCTCGATGATTCCGTCGAGTGTGGTATAGGGACGGTGGTAAACTCCATCGGCATAGTGATAACCCGCCACCTTGCCATAAGCCACACGCAAAGTGAGGTTGGCGTCGGGATAGAACGCACGCTCGGTGTCCCACTCACGCAGGGCTTTCAGATAGGGCTTGTACCAACGTGCAATGTCGGGCAGACGGCTGATGATGCTGCCTTTTGAGCGATAGTAATCGGTGTTGAATGTTTGCATAAACTTCACGGCAACGTCGGCGTTGAAACTCTCCTTGTCGGCCAACAGGCTCTCAACTTTCGAGGGGTCAAGCAGTGCGGTGTTGTCGTAGAGTGCATCCACCCAACGCTCCACACCTGCGGTGCGAACTTCGGTAGCCCACTCGGCGGGTGCATCTGCAATGTTTTTGAGATACTCGGCAATCATCAACTTGGCTGTCGTGCGGTCAATAGCCTGCACATAATCTTTGAAGAAAGCGGCGATATACTCCTTGTCGGCGGCCTTTAACTCTTTGCCCGCGCGACCACTGCACCAACGCGCAAAGTTCACAACCTCGATTGCAAAGATACTCTCGGCCGTAAACTCGCGACGGAAGAAATCGTCCTCGTGGCGGGCATAAGCGGTACGCATACTGTCCAACAAGTGGGCGTACTCGGGTTTGTCGTTGGCCCAACGTTGGAACTCGGCTTCGTAAGCCTGCTTGGTGGCAATGGTGCCCAGGCGACCCAGACCAAGACTCTCGCCTTGCCATTTTTTCCAGGCATTGGCGATGCGAGCCTGTTTGGCGGCGTATTGGATGCGTACTTTGGGGTCGGCCTCCGAAGCCTCTTTGATTACATTGAGACGCATTGTGCGCAGGGCAATCTTGGTGGGGTTTGCGCGGTTGAGGGTGTAGGCCACAGCGTCCGAAATCAGATACTCTTGGGTGGTGCCGGGGAAACCATACACAAACGTGAAATCGCCCTCGTCGGCACCTTTGGTCGAGATTTTGAAATAACGCTTGGGTTTCAACGGTACGTTGTCTTTGGAGTAGTCGGCAGGCTCGCCGTTGGCGTCGGCATATACACGGAATACCGAGAAATCACCCGTGTGACGGGGCCACATCCAGTTGTCGGTGTCGCCGCCGAATTTACCCACAGCCGAGGGGGGAGCACCCACCAGTCGAACATCACGATAGACTTTCGAGATGTACATCATATATTGGTTGCCGTAGTAGAGCGGCTCTACACGAACACTATATTTACCGCCCTGGCTGGCTTGTTTGGCGATGTCGGCAGGTTTTTCGCCCGCCTCTACACGCGCCGTAACATCCTCCATACGCTCCAAGAAGGTGACGGTCAGTCCGGGGTTGGGCAACTCCTCGTCGCGGTTCATAGCCCAGAAACCGTTGGTCAGGTAGTCGTGCTCGACACTGCTGTGTTGTTGAATGGCGCCATAGCCGCAGTGGTGGTTGGTGAGCAGCAGACCATCGGGTGACACCATTTCGCCCGTACAACCCGTGCCAAACAGCACGATTGCATCTTTGAGCGAAGTTCCGTCCTCGTTGTAGATGTCGTCGGCCGAAAGTTTAAAACCTTTGGCTTTCATATCTTTGATTCGTTGGCCGATTTGGCTCGGAAGCCACATACCCTCATCGGCGGCCAAGCCGACGGTGGAGGCTGCAAACAGCAGCGTGATTAGCAGTCGTTTCATCTATGCAAATTGTTTTAGTTGTCTGTAAAGTGCCGCCACGGGAAGCCCCATAACGTTGTAGAATGAGCCGCTTATGGACTCGATAGCGGTGCAACCTATCCACTCCTGAATTCCGTAGGCACCTGCCTTGTCGTAGGGGCGGTAGGTGTCGATGTAGTATTCGATTTCATCGGGCTCCAACTCGCGGAAACGCACCTCCGAAGACGACGAGAACGACACACTGCGCTTGGTCGAACGTATCGTAACACCCGTAACCACCCTGTGAGTATGACCTGCCAGCGAGCGAATCATCTCAATGGCGGCCTCGCGGTCGGTGGGTTTGCCCAAGATGCGGCCGTCGTTGATTACAACCGTGTCGGCCGTAATGAGGATGTCGCCTTCGGCCAAGGGCCACGGATAACCGTCGGCTTTGAGTCGTGACAGATATTCGGCCACCTCTTCGGCGGGCAACTCCTCGGGGAAAACCTCCTCCACCTCATAACTGTCGGCCACCTCGAACGGCAGGTCGCAATCTCCCAGCAACTCGCGTCGTCGGGGTGAGCGGCTTGCCAGGATTAGTCGTTTGTGTTTGAGTACTTCGTGTAGCAACATATTCTATCTGATATCAAAGTCCAACAGCGTTCGTCCTTCGAGAGTTGCAATGAGCCTGTCGCCCGGAGCAACGGGGCCCACACCCACGGGAGTTCCCGTATAAATAAGGTCGCCCATTTTGAGGGTCATAAAACGCGACACGTGGGCAATAATTTCGTCCACCGTGAAAATCATATCGCCCGTCCAACCGCTCTGGCGTACCTCGCCGTTGAGCGTCATCTCGAAGTGCAGGTTCTGAACATCGCCCCCCAACTCCTCCAACGACACAAATTCGGGCGACAATCCTGCCGAACGGTCAAAACCTTTGCACACCTCCCACGGCAGACCCTTGGCAATAGCCTCGCGTTGCAGGTCGCGTGCCGTGAAGTCGATACCGAGTCCCACCTCCGAGTAGTAGCGCGGGGCAAATCGGCGATCGATGCACTTACCTACGCGGTTGATGCGCACCACAAGTTCGGTTTCGTAGTCCACCTGATTGCTGAAATCGGGAACGTAGAACGGGTCGTTGTTGCGCAGTAGCGCCGTGTCGGGTTTCAAAAAGAATTGGGGCGCCGTCGGGACTTGGTCCGTGTGGTCCAACTCCGCAATGTGGGCGCGGTAGTTGCGTCCTATACAGATGATTTTCATTGTGCGTTCTCTTTTAACAGTTTAACCATTTCGCAGGCCGTGCGCTCCGACGAGCCACTGCCGCCAATGAGTTCTCGAAGTCCGTCAAAGTCGCGGAGCATAGCCTCTCGGCGGTCGCCTCCGGGCAGGATACGGCGCAACTCACTCTCCACTCGGCGCGAATCCATCGACGATTGGATAATCTCGGCCACGCACTCGCGTTGCAGGTTGATGTTTACCAACGAGATATAGGAGTGTAAGCCGATGTGTTTCAATGTGTTCAGCACTATGTCGGTACGATAAACCACCACTTCGGGAACACCAATCAACGCCGCTTCGAGTGTAGCCGTGCCCGAGGTTACGATGGCCGCCACGGAGTGTTTGAGCAGTGCGTCGGTCTTGTCGAACACGATGCGTATGTCGGTGCCCTCCAAGTACTTATCGTACAACTCTTTATCCAGCCACTTCACGCCAGACGCCACAAACTGATAATCCCCAAACGAGCGTGCAACCTTGGCCATAAGTGGCAGGTTTTTGTTGATTTCGCTGCGGCGACTGCCTGCCACAAGGGCGATGATGGGTCGCTCATCCAGTCCGCACTCTTTTATGAAGTCCTCACGCGTGGGGTACTCCGAGATTCGCTCCTCGATAGCATCCACCAGCGGATTGCCACAGAAGATTGGCTCGATATTCCACTTGCGGAAATATTCGCTCTCGAACGGAAATATGGTGAACAGTCGGTCGACGTATCGTTGAATGAGTTTCACGCGGTGCTCTTTCCACGCCCACACCTTGGGGGCGATGTAGTAGAAGGTGCGAAGTCCGTGCTCGTGGGCAAACTTTGCCACCTTGAAGTTGAACCCGGGGTAGTCGATGTGAATCACCACGTCGGGAGCCCACTGCAAAAGGTCGCTTTGGCACTCGTCCAACTGACGGAAGATAGTTCGCACGTTGGCAATCACCTGCACAATACCAAAGAACGAGGTTTCGCGGTAGTGCTTAACCAAATTACGTGCACCTCCGACCTCGGCCATCTTGTCGCCGCCCCAGAAACGGAACTCCGCCTCGGGGTCATATTTAAGTATTCCGCGCATCAGGTTTGCTCCGTGCAAATCGCCACTCGGCTCACCCGCAATCAAGTAGTATTTCATTTTTTTAATTCAAAATTCACAATTCACAATTCACAATTGATTTTGATAGTTCAAATTAGTTGCAATTAAAAGTCTTGCTCATTGCTTTTAGTGGTTCGTATGATGCTTGTCAGGATTCGGTTTATTTCCTTACACTCGCGGTCAATGCTTTTATACTCGTTGTCCGATATGTAGTTTGTTTTGTACAATAACTCCAACCAATATTCGGTTTCGGAGGCTTCTTTGAGAGCAATACTTAATTTTGCGATGAAATCATTTCGTGATTGCCCTCGTATTGCTTCGCGCACATTTGCGCCAATGCTCGTCCCGCTCTTCAATAACTGTTGGGACATAATACGCTCTTTTTTGTTACCCACAAGGTATTGATATAGTTTTACCGTGCGAATAGCAAAATTGAAACTCTTATCAACGATAATGTTGTCTTGTCCCTTCATGAATAATTGTGCATTGTGAATTGTGCATTGTGAATTCCCGAACTACTCTTCGAGTAGGTCGGGACGTAACGCTTTGGTGCGCTCGTAGGCTTGGCTCTCTTTCCACTTCTCAATCTCGGCAAAGTTGCCCGACAACAGCACGTCGGGTACTCGCCAGCCGTTGAACTCCGCAGGACGTGTGTATACGGGCGGTGCCAACAGGTTGTCTTGGAAACAATCCGTCAGGGCCGACTCCTCGTCGCCAATTGCACCCGGAATAATCCTCACCACACTATCCACAATCACCGCTGCGGCCAACTCACCACCCGTCAGCACATAGTCGCCAATGCTGATTTCGCGCGTGATGAGGTGCTCACGAATACGGTAATCGATACCCTTGTAGTGGCCACACAGAATGATGATGTTTTCGAGAGTTGATAGACGGTTGGCCTCGTGCTGGTTGTAGGTTATGCCGTCGGGCGAGGTGTAGATAATCTCGTCGTAGTGACGCTCGCTTTTGAGTTTCTCGATGACGCGATATACGGGTTCGATTTTCATCACCATTCCCGCCTCGCCACCAAACGGATAGTCGTCCGTGGTGCGTCGTCGGTCGTCGGTGTAGTCCCTTAGGTTGTGTATGTGAATCTCGGCGTGTCCGGCGTTTTGGGCACGCTTTACGATGCTCTCGCCCAGGGGCGAAGTGAGCAATTCGGGCAGTACGGTCAGGATGTCTATTCGCATTGCTGTGTGAGATGTGTGTAACGCGGCAACTTGGTCGCGTGAATGAATACTATGTCTTTGGTGCTCTCCGGGGTGAGAGGGGTGAGTCGTCCGTTTGCGAGGGTGAAGGCCGCATAGCCCAACTCTTCGAACAACTCTGCGATGCGCACGCGCTTCTCGTCACCCGTTTCGATAAGCACGGTGGGGAGGTGGCGCTCCAATACGGGTCGCATCTCGTTCATCACCACCACCTCGTAACCTTCGATGTCGCACTTGATGAAATCCAACCTCGGCAGTCGCTCAAAGAGTTCGCTTCCTCGGCGCATCGTGGCGGTGAACTCCTGTGTGGCGTGCTCCTCGGTGGTGTTCTCGGCATCCATCACAAAGTTTTGTCCGGTGCCCATATAACCCGTGTAGCGACTCGAATCGTTGCCCATACGGATGGGTTTGTTGTCGGCTCCGAGGGCGTAGTTCATAATTTCGACGTTGTGACAGTGGCGCAAGTTGTGGCGCAACACTCCCATAATGGGGACTACGGGCTCCACGGCAAAGACGCGACCCGAGTTACCCACAAGGCGCGACAATATGCGGGAGTAATAACCCAAGTTGGCTCCGATGTCGAGCACGGTGTCGCCCTTCGAGACGAGGCGTTTCAGAAAGTGGGGATACTCATAGGCTGCGCTGCGGGGTGCGAGTTCCAGACGGAAACCCGCAAAGAAACCCCAACTGAGCGTTTTGAGGTAGTTCTCCAACGATAGATGTCTGTATAGCAGACGTTTTATGGATTGAGCGAGTGACATAGGCCGTTAGCAGTTGATTTCGCCGTTGATAACTTCCACAACGAAGGGGTTGTACATACTCTCGTGACCGATGTTGCTCGACTCGCCGTGACCGGGCAGTATGCTCACCTCATCGCCCAGCGGGATGATTTTGTCGATAATGCTGCGCATAATCCAACTGTAATCGCCACCCGGCAGGTCGGTACGGCCAATGCTCTCACGGAACAGTGTGTCGCCCGTCAGCAGCGTCCCTCCCTCGCGGTCGTAGATGCATACGTGACCGGGAGTGTGTCCTGGGGTGTGGATGAGTTCGAGTGTCGAGTTGCCAAACGAAATTGTCGTTTGTCCTTTGATGTCGATGTCGGGAGTAGGGATGTTGCCTGCGCTGACGCCAAAAATCGAAGCGCTCAGAGGTGCGCCCTCAATCAGGAAGTTGTCGTCGCTGTGCAGAGCCCAAGGCACTCCGTATTTCTCTTTGAGGTGTGCAACTCCCAGCGCGTGGTCGAAGTGTCCGTGGGTGTTGAGCGCCATTACGGGTCGCAGGTTGTTGTCGGCAATCAGTTTGTCGAGTGCGTCGTTTTCGCGCGGAGCGGCGTTGCCTGCATCGACAATGATACATTCACCTGTTTCGTCCCACAGAACGTAGGTGTTCTCGCCCAGGGGGTTGAACGTAAATCGTGCTATCTTAATCATAACTTGAAAGTATATCAAAAGTCATTAAACGTACAAAAGTAAGAAATTCCCCACAATTCCGCAACGCCGCGCGGCCAAAAGCGTCGGTACGGGAGTTTTTTGTGGCCGAAGGGTGCGTATTTCGCACAAAAAGAGTATCTTTGTGGAGATATTTTGAACTATGGCAAGAAAACGTAAAGAACTACCCCTGATTGAGGGGCTTGAAATAACCACCCTGGCTGCCGAGGGCAAGGCTATGGGTTTCTATAACGGTGTTGTGGTGTTTGTGCCGCTGACCGTGCCCGGTGATGTTGTGGATGTGCAGGTGCGCAACAAACGTCGCCGCTTTATGGAGGCATCGGTGGTGAAATTTGTACAACGCTCACCCCTGCGCGAAGAGCCTTTCTGTGAACATTTCGGTGTGTGTGGTGGCTGCAAGTGGCAAAACCTTCCCTATACCGAGCAACTCCGATTCAAACGCCAACAGGTTGAGGATCAACTGACCCGCATTGCTAAGGTTGAACTGCCCGAGGTGCAACCTACACTCGGCTCGGAGCAGACCACCTTCTATCGCAATAAACTCGAATTTACGTTTGCTCCCAAACGCTGGTACACCTACGAGGAGGTGGCCTCGGGTGCTGCGCTTGACCCCGCCCCTGCGCTGGGATTCCATATCCCCAATATGTTCGACAAGATTTTGGATATCGACAAGTGCTGGTTGCAGGCCGATCCGTCGAACGCAATTCGCAACTCTCTCAAAGAGTTCTGCGTTGCCGAGGGCCTGCCGTTCTATGATATTCGCAACCACGATGGCCTGATGCGCGGCGTGGTGATTCGCACCGCCTCGACAGGCGATTTGATGGTGATTGTGGTGTTTGCAGCCGAGGATAAAGGGGCGATAGAGAAGGTTATGACCTTCCTGCAAGAGCGCTTCCCGCAGATTACCTCGCTGTTCTATATCGTCAATGAGAAACTCAACGACTCGCTGTCCGACCAATCGCCCGTGCTGTGGGCCGGCCGTGACCATATTGTCGAGAGTATGGAGGGTCTGAACTTCAACGTGGGCCCCAAATCGTTCTACCAAACCAACTCGGCCCAAGCCTACAACCTCTACAAGGTGGCACGTGAATTTGCCGACCTTAGTGGCTCGGAGGTGGTCTATGACCTCTATACGGGTACGGGAACTATCGCCAACTTCGTGGCTCGCAGCGCCTCGAAGGTGGTTGGCGTGGAGTACGTCCCCGAGGCGATTGAGGATGCCAAGGTCAATTCGGCGCTCAACGGAATCGATAATACGGTGTTCTATGCCGGCGATATGAAAAACGTTCTGACCGAGGCTTTTGTTGAGGCTAACGGCCACCCCGATGTGATTATCCTTGACCCGCCCCGCGCAGGTGTCGATGCGCCCGTCATCGATGTGATTTTGGCCGCCGCACCCGACCGAATAGTCTATGTGAGTTGCAATCCCGCAACTCAGGCACGCGATTTGGCACTTATGGACGAGCAGTATCGTGTGGTGGCAGTTCAACCCGTTGATATGTTCCCACATACTCATCACGTCGAAAATGTCGTTAAGTTAGTGCGACGCTAATGTAGCGCCGTGCGAGTTTAACCTAAAACAAACAGAGTATGAAACGAATTATTTTGACCGCTGTGCTGATGCTTGTGTCGCTGGGTGCTGTGGCGCAACAAACTTTCAATCAACCCGTTGTTGCTGTTAAAGGCGAGGCTGAGCGTAGTGTTACTCCCGACCGCTTTACTATCAATATCACCCTGCGAGAGAACGAAACCAAAACCGACCGCCTAAGCATTGCCGACAAACATAAACGCTTGGTTGCGGCTCTGCGTGCTGTGAATATCGACCTCTCGGCGCTCAAAACCGACGACCTGGGTAATAGCCGCTACAAACGCAAAGATACCCGCACAACCATAACCTATCAACTCAAACTCGAAGATTTTGAGGCCGTTACCCGTGCGTTTGATGCCTTCGCTGCGGCGGGTGTGCGTCAGGCTTATTTGGCCGAATCGACTTATAGCCGCCAAAAGGAGGTGGAGCAGGAGTTGCTGGCCGAGGCGGTGCGTAATGCCCGCAAAGTGGCCGATGTTTTGGCCGAAGCCGCCGATATGGAGATTGTTGTGCCGTTGATTGTCGAGATGCCCGCTGCAAGGGTTTCGTATGGCGTGCTGCGTACTATGAACTTTAAGTCGGCAAGTGCCGATGTGGCAGTCGAGGAGAGCCTGTCGGAACTCAATTTGGAGGTGCGTGACATTAAACTCTCGGCTACCGTAAACATAACTTACAGTATGAATCGTAAGGGCTGGACTGCGGCTGCTGCGGAATAATACGACATTTTACTGTGCGCTACGAATTCGAATATATACGACACGAAAGTGTGTCGGAACTATCGGCCGACGATGCGGCTTTGGTGGCTCTTGCTTTTGGGGCTGCCGAGAGGGCTTATGCCCCCTATTCGGGTTTTGGTGTGGGCGCTGCTGCACGCCTTTCGAGTGGCCGTGTAGAGTGTGCTACTAACCAAGAGAGTGAAGTGTTTCCGTCGGGAGTGTGTGCCGAACGAGCGCTGTTGTATGGCTGTCAGATGCGACTTTCGGAGGAGCAAATAGAGGCTGTTGCAGTGGCTTCGGTCGAGGGTGTGAGGGAGTGTTCGCCGTGTGGCGCGTGCCGTCAGGTGCTGCTCGACACCGAACGCCGTCAGGGCCGCCCTATAAGGGTGCTGATGTGTAGCCGTACAACCATTACCGAGGTGCCGTCGGCGGCCTGTCTGTTGCCCTTCGGATTTGAACTGCCGAGTGAGGCGGGGCTGAAAAAGTAAACAAAACTGCAAAAACGAAAATATATGTTCAAACCCACTGACATACTTTATGAAGATAACCACATTATCGTGGTCAATAAACGTGCCGGCGACTTGGTGCAACCCGACACCGAGGGTCAATCGGCACTCGAAAACGAAATCAAGGATTTTATTAAACGTCGTGACGATAAGCCTGGCGCTGTTTACTTGGGCGTGGTGCACCGCATAGACCGCCCCGTGAGTGGAGCTGTGATGTTTGCCAAGACCAGCAAGGCACTCACCCGACTCAACGAGATGTTGCGCTCGGGCGAAATCGACAAACGCTATTGGGCGGTGGTTGAGGAGTTGCCCGAAATCGAACACGATGTTCTGGTTCACCATATCGTTCGTGACGGCAAAACCAACCGCTCGCGTGCCCATATCTCGCCTAAAAAGGATTCGAAAGAGGCGCGTTTGGAGTATAAGATGCTTGCCGGTAGTAATAACTACTATCTGCTTGAAGTAAAACTCTTTACGGGTCGCCATCACCAAATCCGTTGCCAACTTTCGAAGATCGTTTGCCCTATCAAAGGTGACCTCAAATATGGTGCTCGCCGAAGCAATCCCGACGGCGGTATAATGCTTCACTCGCGCTCGCTGTCGTTTGTTCACCCCGTGCGTAAGGAGCCTATGACGGTGGTTGCTCCTGTGCCTGCGAATGACAATCTGTGGGAGTTCTTCGATTCGGCAGTCCACGCCGAAGAGTAGAAGATGTGAATGTCGAAATAGGGCTGTTTGATTTGTGTCAAACAGCCTTTTTTTTTATCGAAAATAGCGGTCGGGGAGGGTGGCGATGCGGCGTAGTTCGGCGGTCCAATCGGTCTTGCCGCGGCGAATTCCGAAACGGGCAACAACGGTGTCGGTTGTGCGATTGATGTACAAAATCTGACCCATCAAGCCCTGCCCCATAAACTCCGTATCGGGCTCCAAAATGTACCATTGACAGTGGTAGGTTGCGCCCCCGCGGTCGGCACTTTCGTAGGGCGGGTTTACGCTATGTTGTACCCACTCGGCGGGTACAATTTGGCGACCTCGGAATTGTCCGCCGTCACGATAAATCATCCCCAATTTTATGACCTCTTCGGGTGCTATCGAAAGTCCGCAAAAAGCCCTTGTGTTGGCGCATCTTCGTGAGTCGATGCTCCAAAATCCTTCGCTATGTGGCGCGGTCGGAATCCAATAATTATCAATGAAATAGTCGGTTAGCGAATACCCCGTGGCGCTCTCTATTACCTCGGCCAAAAGTTGGGTCGAAAGGTTGGCATAGGAGTAGTCGCCGTGGGGTAAATTGTGGTGTGCGTGCGAGGTGGTGCGGTCGAGGTTGGGAGTGTAGTAAAGTCGCGCCGTAAGCCATCTGTTTTCGAACATTCCGACACGCATATTCAGCAGGTCGCACACGCGAGCCGAATCGCCAAGAATTTCGGCACATTCGGGTAGATATTTTGCCACCGAATCCTCAATCGAAGTGATGAATCCCTGTGCAAGTGCAATGCCTGCCAACGCCCCGACGAATGACTTGCTGAGCGAGAAAAGGTCGGCGGGTCGGCCGAGCGCGCACTCCTCCGTAAAACGATGATATACAATGCTGTCGCCGCGTGCTACGACAATTCCCGTAGTGTAGTGGTCGTCGAATAGCGAATCTATGGCGGGGCAGGCGTTGCAGACCTCGGGGCGGTGGATTTGGATGCAGGTGTCGGTGGCGGGAAGTACGACGTTGAGGAAAATCCGCGAGTCGTGAATGGTGGGCGACCCGAAGGTTGCCATTCGTGCGGCGGTGCAGGAGGTGAGTGAGAAGAGTAGGAGTACGGCAAAAATAGTTGTGTTTTTCATCGGCGTGTCGAGATGTTTTGTTGTGTGTATTTTTTTATCGGGAGAGGATGTTGCTTGCAAAAAATGTGACATTCGGCCTTCGAAAAACAGAACTTTTTGCGGGTCTATTAAATTTTAATTTAATAATCGCCGTTTTTATGCCAAAAATTATTACCTTTGTACGGTTAATATGCCTTCTTGTGCAGTGGCGGATAGTGTGCCGAGATCGGATGGGGAACGATGGCTGAATTTTGAAGCGCGGAGCAGTGAAGGTGCTAAACAAGGCAATTGAACAATGAATCAAAAGGTTATAGAACTCAAAGGCGTGTCGATTTATCAACCGCAAGGCGCAGTGACGGTGCTCAACTCGGGCAACTATCGTCGCTGTGGCGAGTTGGTGCTGTCGGATGTGAACCTTGAAGTGAGCCGCGGCGAGATGGTTTATTTCATCGGACGCGTGGGTAGCGGCAAGAGTTCGCTGTTGCGTACGCTCTACGCCGAGATGCCTTTGTTGGAGGGCGAAGGCTCGGTTGCGGGATTTGACCTGCGCACTATCCCTACGTGCAAAATCCCTATGCTGCGTCGTCGTTTGGGTATTGTGTTCCAGAACTACCGTCTGCTGACCGACCGTAATGTGTTTGAGAATCTGCACTTTGTGATGAAGGCTACGGGATGGCAGCGTGAGGATGATATGCGTAAGCGTATCGACGAGGTGCTGACTATTACGGGACTCCAAAACAAGGCCTATAAAATGCCTTATGAGTTGTCGGGTGGTCAACAACAGAAACTCGCTATCGCGCGCGCACTAATCAACAACCCCGAAGTTATCTTGGCCGACGAGCCTACGGGTAACCTCGACCCTACGGCGGCCGACGAGATTATGAATCTGTTCCGCAGTATTGTCGAGAGTGGATGTGCCATTGTGATGTCGACCCACAATATTGCCAATATCGGCCAATTCCCCTCGCGCACGGTGCGCTTTGCGGGTGGCAGGGCCGAAGAGATAGATATTAATGCCATTTTGGCGATGAATCAATAGCGACCACGGGTTGCTCCCAAATTAGAACAAACGAAAAATAAGATAAACAAACGCATAAATGAGCGAAGAGATTAAACAACATCAAGAGGAGTACTCGGCGTCGAGTATTCAGGTCCTCGAAGGACTCGAGGCTGTAAGAAAACGTCCTGCAATGTACATCGGTGATATCGGTGTGCGCGGACTCCACCATCTTGTCTATGAGGTGGTCGATAACTCGATTGACGAGGCTTTGGCGGGATTCTGTAAGAATATCACCGTCTCTATTAATGAGGATAACTCCATCAGTGTGGAGGATGATGGCCGTGGTATCCCCACCGACTATCATGAACAAGAGGGTAAGTCGGCGCTGGAAGTGGTGCTTACCGTGCTTCACGCAGGTGGTAAATTCAATAAGGGCAGTTACAAGGTGTCGGGTGGTCTGCACGGCGTTGGTGTGTCGTGTGTGAATGCTCTGTCTACACTGCTGGTGGCCGAGGTTCACCGTGGCGGCAAGATTTACCGTCAGGAGTATAGCCGTGGTGTGCCTCAAACCAAGGTTGAGGTTGTGGGTGAAACCGACCGCACGGGTACTACTGTGACATTTAAGCCGGATGGTGAAATTTTCACCGAAACCGTCTATAACTACGATACTCTGTCGGCACGTCTGCGCGAGTTGGCCTACCTGAATAAGGGTATTAACCTGATTTTGGTCGATAAACGCGAGCAAGACGAAACGGGCGCTTATAAGAGCGAGACTTTCTTCTCGGATGACGGTTTGAAGGGTTTTGTCAAATACCTTGACGCAACCCGTGGTACGGCCATTATCGAGGATATTATCTATATCGAGACCGAGAGCGGAGGTACTCCCGTTGAGGTTGCAATGCAGTACAACGATAGTTATTCGGAGAATGTACACTCCTATGTCAATAACATCAACACTATTGAGGGTGGTACTCACCTTACAGGTTTCCGCCGTGCGCTGACCCGTACTTTGAAGAAATACGCTGATGAGTCGGGTATGCTCTCGAAGGTGAAAGTCGAAATTAGTGGTGACGACTTCCGTGAGGGCTTGACCGCTGTGGTTTCGGTGAAGGTTGCCGAGCCGCAGTTCGAGGGTCAGACCAAAACCAAGTTGGGTAACAGCGAGGTTATCGCCTCGGTAGACGCTGCCGTGTCGCAAGCCCTGACCCAATACTTGGAGGAGCACCCCAAGGATGCCAAGGCGATTGTCCAAAAGGTGGTGTTGGCCGCTACTGCTCGTCACGCTGCCCGTCACGCTCGTGAGTTGGTGCAACGCAAAACCGTGTTGTCGGGTGCAGGTCTGCCCGGTAAGTTGGCCGACTGCTCGACCCGCGACCGTGAGAAAGCCGAAATCTTCTTCGTCGAGGGTGACTCGGCAGGTGGTACTGCTAAGCAAGGCCGCGACCGTAACTTCCAGGCTATTATGCCTCTGAGGGGTAAAATCCTGAACGTCGAGAAGGCTTTGGAGCACAAGATGTGGGACAACGAGGAGATTAAGAATATGTTTGCAGCGCTGGGCGTTTCGATTGGCACCGAGGAGGATAACCACGAGCTGAATATCGAAAAACTGCGCTACAACAAGATTATCATTATGACCGATGCCGACGTCGATGGTGCACACATCGCAACCCTGATGCTGACACTGTTCTTCCGCAAGATGAAAAAACTTATCGAGAACGGCCACATCTACATCGCACGTCCGCCTTTGTACCTCATCAAGAAAGGCAAAACCGAGCGTTACTGCTGGTCGGATGAGGAGCGCGACCGCATTATCGAGGAGATTGGCTCCAAGGGTGTTGATGTTCAACGCTACAAAGGTCTTGGTGAGATGAATGCCGAGCAGTTGCGCAAAACTACTATGTGTCCCGAAACCCGTGAGTTGGAGCAAGTATCTATCGAGAACGCCGCCGAGGCTGACCGTATCTTCTCGATGCTTATGGGTGACGATGTGGAGCCGCGCCGCGAGTTCATCGAGCGCAACGCACACCTTGCCAATGTCGATGCCTAACCCTTCGGGACTAGGCATCCCATCCCCGGGTGCCAAACCAGGGGCCGGAACTAAGGAACTAGGACTAAACTAGGGTGAGAGCGAAACTAGGAGTGAGAGATAAATCTGGGGGTGAAACTAGGCGTGAGAGATAAACCTGGGAGCGAAACTAGGAGTGAGAGATAGTGAGAGTAGGGCAGACTTGTGTCAGGGCTTATTGATAGAATGGGCTGAATTCGGGCAGTCGAACGCTGACCCGAAACAAAGAATTTAGTGGGCGAATGTTCCTATTATATAAATAGGTATATGCCGCAAAATAGACTAAAACTGAACAACTAACTATATTATGAAACTATTTTTGAATTGTTCGAAAATGTTTTTTACCACACTGTTGTCATTGATGGCAATCTTGTGGTCGTGCGAAAAAACGCCCGTCGAGGGTGATGATTCCAAATACATCCAAATTGATGAAGATGTACTCTACTTCGATGCCGAAGCAATGAGCGAACCTGTTATGGTTAGCGTATTTGCAACCGACAACGAGTGGCAGATTATGCAAGATGACGAGTCGAAATCGTGGTGCGAAATTACCACGGGAGTCGATGAGTATCAAGGCAAATCGTTGCTGGTTAAATTGTCGGCCAACGACACCGATGACCAACGTACCGCATCGCTCTCGCTTTACTACGAAACTTATACCCAAGGCCTGACTATTATTCAACTTGCCGCTGAGGATGCTGCCGCCACCACCATCACCTGCGACTCGCTTGTGGTTGTGTCGCGCAACTTGGGCGAGTTTACCCCCAAAGTTGAGGCTAATGGCATCTATGAGGTTACAACCGATGCCACTTGGCTGACCTACGACAATGGTGTGTTCTACTACGACGCCTACTATGGTGTGGAACCCCGTACTGCCGAGGTTGTGCTGCGTAGCGACTACGCCGAGGCCACTATGACCGTCAAACAGTTGGGCTCTGTTGAGGCCAAAATCGCAGCCGATAAATATACCGTAACCTATAAGGAGGGTAGCGTTACCATCCCCGTTGAGCGTTGGAATCCCGCCTCTGAGACCGAGGTTGTTGTGGAGTCGGAGTGGCTGACTTATGATGCCAGCAAATCGACTGCCGACAGCGTGGTGCTGAAATT
The DNA here is from genome assembly GCA_017464745.1 of Rikenellaceae bacterium. Classification (GTDB taxonomy): domain Bacteria; phylum Bacteroidota; class Bacteroidia; order Bacteroidales; family Rikenellaceae; genus UBA940. The sequence continues at coordinate 22,206 of JAFTYJ010000081.1, forward strand.
CCCCGCTAATACTACCGAGGAGCAACGCGAGGCGCAGGTTACAATCAAAGTGGGTGTTACAACCCTCACCGCTACCGTGAGCCAACTCGTAGAGACTGGCTATGAGGCAGTTGCCAACGACCAACAAAAGGATGACTTGGTGCTGGCAGTCGCAAAATCTACCGCTTCGTCGGTGTATGTCACCAGCCGTGGCGCAAGCCGTGCTCACGATGGTAACGACCTGTCGTGGTGGGGTACAAGTGTCAAAAACAATAACGACGAGAATTGGCTGACATATGAGTTTGCAGATGAGCAAACTCTGACCCAAGTCGACTATATGCGCTATGCCCCTGCCGATAATATCAATTGGGGTAGTTGGGGCGAGATTGAGGTCTATATCACTCGCAACGGCGTTGATGAGTTGCTGGGTAAATATGACTTCGGAAAGGTCAAAACCCCGTCGGTTGTCTATTTTGATGAGCCTCTGGCAGTTGAGGGCCTCGAAAAGATTACCGTCAAGATTCTGAGTGCTGTGCCTTTCAGCGAGAGTGTGACAAGCGTTGCGAGTGCCGGTGAGTTCGGTCTGTACCAATACAACCCCGACAACTTCCCCACACTCGACTACTTTACTGACCTGTCGTGCTGGGAGTTGCGCCCCGAGGTTACTTGGGAGGATATTCAGGCTATCCGCGACCCGTTCTATCGCAATATGGCCGAGCAGATGTTCAATGGCGACTATAACCGCTTCCGCCGCCACCTGGCACAAGCATATCGCCACCCCGACGAGGATGCCAAAGTGTTCCAAAATAGTCCCAAAACTCTGTTGGACGGTGTTACGGGTATGTACGTTGCCGAAGTAGGTGACCCGCAATACATCTTCCTTGACGAGGACTATGGCCAAGACATCTTCTTGCGTATTATCGACTGGGTGGGCGATGAAGGTATGGCCGGCCGTGTGTTGGAGCACGAGGGAGCGGTGAACTACCGCCTCAAAAAGGGTCGTAACGTGATTATCCCCAGCCTGCGAGGTCTGATGTATATCTTCTGGCATACAGAGGATTATGCAACCCTGCCCCGCATCCGAATCAACTTTGCAAACTCGGGTGTCAATGGCTACTTCAATGCCGAGACCGACGCTCCCGAGGACTTCTATCCGACTATGATGCAGGCAGGTCTGTCGCCCGAGCCTCACTTCGATATTATCACCGACAACGTGATAATGAACTTTACGAAGGCTACTCTGCGCGAGTTCTCGTTCCAAAAGAACCCCGACCTTTATAAACGCGCAATGCGTACCATTATGATTTTTGATACCGTAACCCGTATCCAACAAATCATTCAAGGTTTTGATAAGTATGCTGCGTTGGGCCGCGAGCGTGTGTATCACAACCGTGCTCCGTTCTATGCCGCCTATGGCGACTGCTTCGGAGGTGCAGGTGCCTACGCTACGGTGTATGGTAACCGCAATATGGCTCACGATATTCTCGACCCCGACCATATGTGGCCCGAGAACTTCGACCCCGCCAAACTCGATAACGGCAAGGTAGGTCACTGCTGGGGCTTGGCTCACGAACTTGGCCACAATAACCAAACCAACCACTTCGGCTGGCGCGGCTTGGGCGAGGTGTCGAACAACCTTATGGGCGCTATTACCCAAACCACCTTCTTTGGCGAGGGTAACACCACAATGCGTTTCAACAACCACTTCAACCGCTGTATGGCCGATATGGTGACCCGTTGGGTTGTGGACCCCGATGGCACAGAGCGTCACCTGACCTATTGCGAGAGTGTCAATACTCCCCAATATGGTGTCAGCCGCACCACTTCGGACCCCAACCACCAACCTATGGTTGACCCGACCACACAGTTGATGCCCTTCTGGCAGTTGTACCTCTACTACCACCGCGCGTTGGAGAAGACAGACTTCTATCCCGACTTCTATGAGTTGTGCCGTTTGGACCGCCCCATCAAGTTTAGGGATTGGTTCCTCAGCGGAGGTATGGAGTCGAGTGCCGACCAAGAGTATGCAATGTATGAGTTTATGGTTAAAGCCTCGACGGCCGCCGGCGAGGACCTGAGCGGTTTCTGTAACGATTGGCACCTGCCCGGTATCAACAACCGTATGCTCTGCTCGCACTACGGCCAAAGTGTTATCACCACTACCCAAGAGGAGATTGACAAACGTGTGGCCGTATGTAGCAAATTCCCCAAACCCGAGATGAACCCGTTGTATATCAACGACCTGAATATCGACCTGTATCGTCAACGTACCAAACTTTCGGCAGGTAGTTACAGTGTTTCGGAGGATGGCGTTTATACGATGAACGGCGATTGGTCGGGTGTTGCGGCTTGGGCTCTTGTTGACCCCGAAACCGAGCGTGTGATGGGTATCTATCAGGGTGCAGATTCTCAAATCAAGTATCGCTACTACACCTCGATTTATGAGGCTTTTGACCCCGAGAAACACGGCTACCGTGGCGAAGGTTGCCCCGAGGATTCGCCCTATTTGACCCACAACAACGGCTACCAACGCTTTATGTTGATTGGCCCGGGTGTTATCCGCACCGACTTGAAACTCTATGGTGTGGACGTGTGGGGCCAGTATCACGAGGGTACCCGCGTAGAGTAAATACCAATGTGTGGGGTGGGGGCGAAACCCTGTCCCACACCTAATAATATATATACGAACAAATAACTTAATAATACTAATACTATGATGAAATTTCTTCACAATCTGAAACACGCGGCCTTGATGGCATTTGCTGTTGTGGTTGCCGTTTCGTGTACCAAACCGGGACCCGAACCGGATGATGACTCTAAATTGCTGATGCTCGACCAAACTGAGATTTATATCCCGGGCGAAGGTCTTGCCGAGGCACAAGTCATCACTGTGCTTGCTACCGATAATGAGTGGCAGTTCCAAACCGATGAGTCGGCTACCTGGCTGACTGTTAGTGCAGTTACTGATGCTGAGGGCGCAAAGGCTCTGGCTATCACCGCCGAGGCTAACCCCTCGGAGGAGGAGCGCCAAACCGAGATTAGCCTCTATTACGAGAGTGTAAGTATCTCGCTTACCGTTATCCAAGTGGGTAAGGGCGAAACAGCCGCCACCACCATTACCTGCGAGGAGCGAATTGTGGTGACCAAATCGTTTGGCGAATACACTCCTGAAATTAATGCAGACGGCGCCTTTGAGGTTGTTATACCCAAGGAGGCTTCGTGGCTTTCGTGGGAGAATGGTAAGTTCTTCTATGATGCTCACTATGATGAGCAACCCCGTATCGTTGAGGTAACGCTGCGTAGTGAGTTTACCGAGACTACTCTGACCTTTGTTCAAGTTGGTTCGTTGGAGTTCTCGCTCGACAAAACCGCTTATACTCTGCCCCACAAAGCAGGTACCTTGCGTATCCCTCTGAGCACTTGGCTGAATGAGGTTTGCGCTGTTCAAATTGACGTTGATTGGCTTCGCGTGAATACTGAGGCTACCGTTAAGGATACCGTAGTTCTGGTGTTCGACGAGAACGTAGAGTCGGAACCCCGTAACACCGATATTGTGTTGAGCGCAGGTTCGACCAAAGTGTCGGTTGCTATCGACCAAATCGGCGCCAAAGAGTACGACGCTATCGTGAGCGACAAACAACAAGCCGACCTGATTCTGAAAGTTGCCAAATCCGAGGCTTCGTCGCAATTCTCGAACAGCCGTGGCGCAATGAAAGCTGCCTACGACGGCAACGACCTGTCGTATTGGTCTACTACTGCCAAAAACCAAGATGGCACCGTGTTTATCACCTTTGAGTTTGCTGAGGAGCAGGAGATGACCCAAGTCGACTACTTCCGCTACTGCCCCGCCCGCGGTATTTCGTGGGGTAACTGGGGTAAAGTCGAGGTGTGGCTTCAATATGAGGGCGAGAGCGAAGAGACCCTCTTTGCAACCTACGACTTCGAGATGGCCGACACTCCCCGTACCATTGAGTTCGAAGAGCCTCTGGCTGCCAATATCCGCAAGGCGACCTTCAAGATTCTGACAGCCAAACCGTTCAACGAAACCACCACCAATGTGGCTTCGGCTGCCGGTATCGAGTTCTGCCAATACAATCCCGACAACTTCCCCGTTAGAGAGTACTTTACCGACGCTTCGTGCTCGGTGTTGAAGGATGACGTAACCTATGACGATATTCTTGCAATCCGCGACCCGTTCTATCGCTCGATGGCCGAACAAATCTACAATGGCGATTGGAACCGCTTCCGCGTGTGCGAGGTTAAGGCTTATCCCCACCCCGATGTGGATGCCAAAATCTTCTTCACCCCTCCCCACACCCTGCTCGATAACGTTACGGGTATGTATGTTGCCGAGGTTGGTGACCCTATCTATCTGTTCGTTGAGGAGGACTTTGGTCAAGAGATGTACCTGCGTGTGTGCGATATGGTAGGCGACGAGGGTCTTGCCGAGCGTGTTGTGGGCCGTTGCGAATCAGACTACCGCATCTACAAGGGCAAAAACGTGATTATTCCTCAATACCGTGGTCTGATGTACATCATCTGGCACACTCCCGATTACGCCAAATTCCCGCCCATCAAGATTAACTTCGCTACGGGCCACGTCAATGGATTCTTCTATCTGGACCGCGATAAACCCGAGGACTTCTATCGCCTGCTGCGTATGGGCGGTAATACCGAGCCTCACTTCGATATGCTCTCGGATAAAGTTATTATGAACTTCCCCAAAGAGACTATCTATAACCGTACCTTGCGTCGTAATGGCGAGAACTCGGCCGATGGTGCCCGCCTGGTGGCAATCTTTGATAGTATTGTGCGTCAACAAGAACGTTGGCAAGGTCACGACAAGTATAGTAAAGTGTACGCTGATGTGGTTAAAGACGACCCGACCAAATCTCGCGGACACCGCAACCGTGCACCCTTCTTCACCCTGTATGGCAATGCCGTTGCAGGTTCGGGCTGGTATCGTACCGGTTATGGTATCAACTCGATTCTCCAAGACGTAACCGACCCCATCAAGATGTGGAATGAGAATACCACTCTACTCGGAGGCTCGGGCACTACCGATGCCGATGCACGCGATTTGGGCCCCGACGTTGCCGCTAACAACACTATCGGTACTATCTGGGGTGTGGCTCACGAGATTGGCCACTCGAACCAATGTCGTCCGTTTGCTTGGCGTGGTCTTACGGAGGTTACCAACAACCTTATGTGCGTGGGTACCCAGGCCGCTCTGTTCGGCGAGGGTCACACCACCCTGCACTACAAAATGAAGTATAACGAGGCTTGGCGCGATATAGGTCACCGCTACATCACCGACTTCGATGCAAGTGGCAATGAGGTGGAGCGTCGTATGACCCTTGCCGAGGCTGCTAATACCCCCGCCGCAGGTAGTTCGGGCGGTATTGACCCCGCAGCAACGCTGGTTCCCTTCTGGCAGTTGTTCTTGTACTACCACTATGCAATGGGTAACACGGACTTCTACCCCGACTTCTTTGAGCAATGTCGTCTGCGTGGCGATATTCTGTTCGACCACGGCTGGGACTTCCGCGGTTGGAGTGGTAATCGCGAACTGTTCGACAAGTCGAATAACGAGCAATCGTGGGCTATGACCGACTATATGATTAAGATTTCGATTGCCGCAGGCGAAGACCTGAGTGATTGGTCACAACACTGGGGTATCCCCGGCGTGAATGAGAACCTGCGTGTGTCGGTTTATGGCCAAAACATTATCAACACCTCGCAAGAGATGATTGACAAAGCCGTTGCCGAGTGCCGCAAGTTCCCCAAACCGCGCCTCAATCCGTTCTACATCTGCGACTCGAACCTGGATTTGTATCGTAATCCCAAAACTATCGTTCAAGGTTCGCACACCGTTGAGAACAAGAATGGCGCAGTGCGCGTGACCGTCGATGGCTGGCAAAACGTTGCCGCTTGGGTTCTGTATGACCCCGTTAAGAAACGCGACGTAGCCTGCTATGAGGGTCGTTTCACCTCGTTCAGTTATAAGGAGTACACCTGCAAGTACATCCTGCTGCCCGATGGCGCAACCAACCCCGAGGGTACCCGCTACCAATATTGTAAAGATGGTTATGGACGTTCGACCGAGAATGTAGGCCCGACCTTCCGCAATGACCTGCTCCTGTACGCTATCCACCCCGATGGTAGCCGCGTACCGAGCCTGTCGAACCCCACCCAAGACTAAAACCTATGCATAACTGCCGCCCGCAAGTGATTTTTGTCGCTTGTGGGCGCGGTGGTGCCAAGAGATGAGTAAATACACAAACTAAAATATTAACAAAAAAACACAAACAACATGAAACTTAACAAATTTTTTAGCTGGATGCTCGTCGCTATCGCCTTTGCAGGTTCGGTAGTGTCGTGTCAAAAACCCGGCCCCGAAGGTGGTGATGATACAACCCCCTTCTTGTCTTTGCAACAAGACACTCTGTATTTTGGTTATGAGGCTAACGAGAATGTTGCGTTCAGCGTTAGTAGCCACGACCTTGCTTGGGAGTGCAACTACCCTGAGAACGATTGGTGTACCCTTAACCCCGTACCCGCTGTTGGTGGTGGCGAGATTCTGATTTCGGTTACCGAGAACAAAACCGGTGCCGACCGCGAATTGGTTGTAACCGTAGTTAATGGCGACTTGGCTGAGCAATTCGTTGTATTCCAAAGTTTTAACACCGTAACCCCCGCAACCAGCATCGTGATTGACCCCGCCGAGGTTGAACTGACCAAAGCAAGTGGTGCACTGACCGTTAAGGTTGAGGCTAATGGTGGTTATGAGGTTGTTATTCCTGAGGATTGCGACTGGATTAGCCACGACGGCCAAACCGACAAAGGCCAAGGTCTGTATGAAGAGGCCTTCTATGTTGAGGGTAACTTTGCAGCCGAGGAGCGTTCGGCAGTTGTTAAATTTGTCAGCCTGAACACCGAGGTTGAGATGCTCGTTAAACAATGGGGTACCGACGACCTCCGCCTGAGCATTAACGAACTGCTCGTGGGCTATGTTGCAGGCCGCGATAGCGTACAAGTTACCTCTCCCAATGCTTATACCGTAAGCGTTGATGGCGATTGGGTAACCTACGACCAAAAGGCTTCGGAGGCTTCGACCGAGGGTTGGGTTTACTTTACCTACACCGAGAATGCGAGCGAGACCGACAACCGTGAGGCTACTCTGACCGTTAAAACCGCAAGTTCGAGCGAGTCGTTGGTAATCACCCAAGTTAAGGCTTCGGTTGCCGAGATGCCCGAGAAGGACGACTTCAAAGCCGACCTGGGTGTTGTAATCACCAAAGTTACTTCGAGCAACGGCCAACAATCGAATGGTAACGCTGTAACTCGTCTGTATGACGGTAACACCATCTCGAAATGGTACTCGAACTACACCAAAACCGAGACCGATCCCGAACTCGTAATTGACGTGGATGCTTCGGAGGTTGATTGCATCAACTACTTCAAATACTACCCCGTAACCACCTCGGACGGTAACAACCTGTGGGGTCGCTGGGGTACCTTCGACCTCTACTACACCGTAGACGGCCAAGAGGTTAAATATGGCACCTTCGACTTCGGTAAGAAAGGTACCGACCAAATTGTTGAGTTTGAGCCCGCTCTGCCCAACACCGTAACCCAATTCCGTATTGTGGTTACCAGCGCATCGCCCTACGAACTCAAAGGCAATGTTTATGAGAAAGTGGCTTCGGCTTCGGAGATTGGTTTCTTCCAATACAACCCCGAGATGTTCCAGGCTCTGGATTACTTTACCGACTGGTCGCTGTCGGAACTCAAAGAGGGTATCACTCTGAACGATATCGTTGCTATCAAAGACCCCTTCTATCGTACTATCGCCGAGCAAATCTTCTATGGTACCTACGATGATGAGTTCCGTGTATGCGAGTTCAAGGCTTATCCCCGTCCCGAGCGTGACTACGAGATTTTCCGCGACAAACCTTTCACCGTGCTTGACAACGTAACCGGTATGTATGTCGAGAAAGCCAACACTCCTCAATACATCTACCTGGATGAGGACTACGGCTTGGAGATTTATATTCGTGTGTGCGACCAAGCAAACTACGAGACCACTTCGAACCCGATGGGTACCGGTCCCGACTCGCACAAATACGACTACAAAATCCAAAAAGGTCGTAACGTGATTGTTCCCGCTTACCGTGGCCAAATGTACATCCTGGCATTCGATGACGAGAACTATGACAAGATTCCTCCCATGAAGGCTCACTTCGTGAACTCGGGCGTGAACGGTTACTTGGATTACACCAAACACACCGTAGAGGATGTTCACCGCATCTTTATGCTTGCACCTTCGACCAAAGAGCCTCGCTTCGATATGATTGGTGAGGACTTCATCCTGAACTTCGAGAAGGCTCAATATTTGAAGGCTACCTTCAACGGTAACCCCCGCGACAATGCACAACGCGCATTCGACCTGATGGAGGTTTACGACTCGGTAACCAAGATTCAGGAGCGTATCCAAGGTCACTACAAATACGCAGCCCAAGGTCTGCAACGTACCCACCGCAACCGTATGTTGTTTATGGGTTCGTATAGTGACGCGTTCGGCTACTCGTCGTGGTACCACACCGGCTACTCGGCTGCAATGTCGGCTGACGTTGTGAACCCCACCAAACTGTGGAACAAGAAGACTACCGTATGGAATAACGGCGTGGTAGGTGCCATTTGGGGTATCGCCCACGAGTTGGGTCACTCGTCGCAAACCGACCTGTTCACCTGGCAAGGTATGGCCGAGGTTTCGAACAACCTGATGTGTGCCATCACCCAAAACTACGTTTATGGTTTGGGTCTGGGCCGTACCACCATGAACTACAACGACCACTTCAACAAAGGTATGCGCGATATGGCAAAACGTTGGATTTGGGACTTCGACGAGAATGGCGAGCCTTATGAGCGTCCGTTCACTCACCACGAGTCGGTTAATACCCCCAGCTTCGGTAATATCGATGGTGGTGTTGACCCCACTACTCAGTTGATGCCTTTCTACCAACTGTTCTTGTACTACCACGTGGTGTTGGGTAACAATGATTTCTACCCCGACTTCTATGAGTTGTGCCGTGTTAAATATCCGGCTCTCCGTGCTGCATATTCGAACCACGATGAGTTCCAATCGGCTATCGCTCTGGAATATATGAAATCGATTTCGGAGGCTGCCGGTGAGGACCTGAGTGACTTCGCTTGTGACTGGGGTATCCCCGGTGTGAACCCCGCAATGGGTATCAACAAGGGTTGCAAAGTAAACCACTACGGTCAAGCATTCTTTATGAGCACCAAAGAGCAAGTTGAGGCTTCGGTTGCTGCTTGTCAAAAATTCCCCAAACCCAAGATGAACCCGTTGTACATCCACGACGACAACTTGGATTTGTATCGCAACCCGCAACCTGTTACCGCAGGTACCCACACTGTGGATGACCGAGGTAACTTCACTATGAGCGGTTGGTCGAATGTTGTTGCTTGGGTGCTGCACGACCCCAACAAGGTAAACGAGAAAGGCGAGATGGGCCGTGACGTTGCCGTAATCGAGTGCAAGAACCCCAATGGCGGTGGTACTTTCAACTACGCTTACAAGGAGTCGCGCTATATGATTAACGACGCCGGTACCGACTACAAGTACAACAACGGCTCGTCGTACGCTTCGAACGACAAGGGTACTATGCGTTCGTTGGAGAAAGTTTCGGCCGACTACGAGTACACCAAAACTCTGCAACTCTATGCTGTGGATGCCTACGGTACTCGTTACGCAAGCCAAAGCAACAAGTAATAGAATGGTGATAGCGACACCGAGGGTGGAGTAGACTCCTCCCTCGGCGTTGCCGTCATAATATTATAATAGGTGTGTCGAGTGCGACATACCATACTAAAATTAAATCTTTATGAAAAAGTTAGCATATCTGCTGGGCGCATTGGCGGTGTTCGCATTGGCCGTGGTCGGCTGTACAAAGCCCCCCCAAGAGACTCCCGAACCGGAGGCATTCTTAACTATTGAGAAAGATACCTTGTGGGTGCCCGCAATAGGAACTCCCGAGCCCGAATTTATAAAGGTCTATGCCTCTACTAAGGATTGGACCGCATCGACCGAGGCCGATTGGCTGACCGTGGAACCGACCTATGACCTTGTGAACGATTATCTGAATGTGATGGTCGGCGAGAACACCGGCGAAACAACCCGTGAAACCACAATCTGGCTCTATAATGGAGATGTACAAGCCCAATTGGTGGTTGTACAGTTTGCCGATACCCGCGTTGAGGCAACCCGTATCATCCCCTCCGACACCCTCTATATAGCGCAAAAATCGATGGGAAGTCTTGAAATTCCCATTGTGGCCGATGGTGTCTATGAGGTGAGCGTCGATAAAAGTTGGCTCTACTATGCCGAACAGGTGACCAAAGATGGCCAAGTGAGCGAGAAATTCGACTACGATGGCTCGTATGAGAAAGCCCCCAGATATGCAACTGTAACTTTCAGTAGCGAAGAGACCTCGACCTCGGTGCGTGTTATGCAGTGGGGTAGCCAAGTGCTGTTTGTGACTGCACCCGAGACTCTGAACTATATGTTTACCAAAAGTGTGCCTCAAACAATCACCGTTATGGCTAATGGTGATTGGCTGCCCGTGGTCGAAGCCGAATGGGTAGACTTTGAGGTTAAAGAGGGTGGATTGGTTGATACTCTGGTTGTTAGCGTTGCCGACAACGAGGTAGCCGAGGCACGTAATGCAACCCTGACCATTTCGTGTGGTGACGAGAACGTGGAGATTAAAGTGTCGCAAGATGCCAAAAAAGAGTTTGGCGATGTGTCGCAAATGGAGTACCCCAGCGATACGGAGATTAAACCTTCTAATGCTACGGCTTCGTCCAATAGATACACTCAATATGGTGCTTTGAAGGCGATTGATGGCGACCTCAACACCTATTGGGAGTCGAGCTATTATACCGATAAGGCTCCGTGGATTTCGATTGAATTCGACCCCGCGAAGTACGACCAAATCGACTATATGGTGGTATATCCTTATCTGCCTTATACATCCAAATCGAATGGCTTATGGGATGATGTTGATATTTATGTTACCGATGGCGCAGGAACCGAAACCAAATTGATGTCGTATGATTTCAATCAAACGATTAATCCTGTAACCATCACTTTCGAGCAACCGCTCAAAGGCATTAAGTCGATTCGTTTCAACGTTCTCTCTTCGTACAATAGCAATACTCCAGGTACTGCTGCCGCCGAGCGTCTGTATGCAGGTTTGATGGATGTTAAATTCTACAAGAAGGATACCACGTTCGAGCCTCTGTCAGTGTTTACCGATTGGTCGCTTAGCGAGCTTCGTCCCGAGGTAACTCTGGAACAAATCGAGGCAATGCCCGTTGAGTTGTACCGTACCCTCGCCGAGCAACTCTACTATGGAGTGTATGACGGTGAGTTCCGTATCTGTAAGTTCAAGGCGTTCCCGCACCCCGATGTTGATGCCAAGCTTTTCCGCACCAATACCTACACACTGCTTGATAATGTGACGGGTATGTACGTTGCCGAGCCGGGTGATACCATCCGTATCTTCTTGGACGACACTCACGGTCAGAATGTTTCGGTGCGTGTTATTGACTGGGTTAATTACGAGAGTTTCTCGGCCAGCACCGCCAACAGAGCTTACGTAAAGGTTAATGGCAACTACCAATATGTGACTCATACCCACTCGCTCCGTCAGGGCTACAACGAGATTGTTCCGTTGACCCGCGGTTTGATGTACATTATGTGCCACACCGACGACTATGCAAACATCCCCGAGATGACTGCACACTTCCTGACCGGTGAAGTGAACGGCTACATCGAGTTGGGTAAAACCGATATTAGCCGTGCTTACGAACTGCTTCGTATGGGTGGCAATACCGAACCTCACTTCGATATGATGTCGCACAAGGCTCTGATTAACTTCCCCAAAGCGATGTTCTATGAGGGTACGTTCAAAAAGAACAGTGCCAACACCCACCGCGTTGAGGAACTGTTGCACCTGTTCGATACCGTGATGTATATTCAAGAGGATGTTCAGGGTCACTATAAATACAAAGCGCTGGGCCAACAACGTGTTCACCGTAACCGCGCTCTGTTCCACGGTACCTACACCTCGTACTATGGTGCTTCGTCGGCGTATCGTACCTACTACAATGTGAATAGTATGGGTAAAACCATCGTCGATCCCACCGAACAATGGAAAAAGAATGTAACCCATTACAATAATGATGTTGTGGGCTCGATTTGGGGTCTGGCGCACGAGTTGGGCCACACCAACCAAACCGAGATGTTCAAATGGAGAGGTCTGACCGAGGTTACCAACAACCTGATGTGTGCCATTACCCAATGGATTTTCTATGGCGAGGGTAACACCACAATGCGTTTCAACGACCACTTCAACCGCAGTATGATTGACATCGCAACCCGTGTTATCTGGGATTTCGACGATGAGGGTAACTACTTTGAGCGCCCTCTCACCCACTGCGAGTCGGTGAACACCCCCTGCTATCGTAACTTCTCGGAGGGTACCGACCCCACTTCGCAGTTGATGCCCTTCTGGCAGTTGTACCTCTACTACCACGTAGCGTTGGGTAAGACCGATTTCTATCCCGACTTCTATGAGTTGTGCCGTGTCAAAGACGTGCGCTCGGAGAACTATGCTACCACCGATGAGTTCAACTCGGCAATGACTCTGGAATATATGAAGTCTATTTCGGAGGCTGCCGGCGAGGACCTTAGCGACTTTGCCCAAGCGTGGGGTCTGCCCGGTATCAATAGCGCAAAAGGTGTCAATAAGGGTGTGAAGGTTAACCACTATGGCCAAAACTTCATTACCACCTCGAAAGAGCAGGTTGCTGCATCGGTTGCCGCTTGTCAAAAGTACCCCAAACCCAAGATGAATCCGTTATATATTCACGACCTGAATATTGACCTGTATCGCAACCCGCAACCCGTCACCGCAGGTACCCACTCGGTGGACGACCAGGGTAACTTCACGGTTAGCGGTTGGCAAAATGTTGTTGCTTGGGTGCTGGTTGACCCTGCCAAGAAAGACCTCCGCACCGGCGAACAAGGTCGTGTGGTAGCAATCAAGAAGTGGGATGACGCTTTGAACGGCGGTTTCCAATATGTGTACAAGGAGTCGTACTACAAACCTATTGCTGAGGGTAATTATACCGACTACTTCTATACCGACGGTACCGACAATAAGGTTGGAACTTCGCGTGGCTTGGCCGAGGCGGTTCTCGACTATGAGTACGCCAAAGGTCTGCAACTCTACGCTGTGGATGCTTATGGTGTTCGCTACGCAAGTCAAAGTAACAAATAGTAAAACCACATCCCTCACTCTTCCGAGTTTGGCCTCGGAAGAGCGCAGGAGAAAATAATGATATTAATACAATCAAAATAATAATCTAAAACAATCACACTTTATGAAAAAGTATCTGTATGTTCTTTTGGCAGCAGTTTTGGTGTGCTTCTCGTGTACCCCTCCTGCTCCTGAGCCACCTGCTGAACCTGAGGAAATTATTGCACTTGTAACCGAGTCGCTGTCGTTTGCGGCCGTTGATGCAGAGCCCCAAGAAGTTGAGGTTGTGCTCCAAAACTGTGTTGAGTGGAATATTTCGTCGTTGGACGAGTGGGCTAAGGCCGAGAAAACAATCGTAGATGACGTTATTATGCTCCGTGTTTCGGTTGAGAATAACACCGCCGAGGAGCCCCGTACCACCACTATCTATCTGTCGGGTCAAACCGCCGAAGCCGAACTTACCGTAACCCAATTGGGCTTTGCTCCCGCAATGGTTGTTGAACCTAAGGAGTTGTCGTTTGGGGCTGAGGGTGGCGAGGCTGCTATTGCCATTACCACCAATGTCGAGTACACCACCAAATGCTCGGCCGATTGGATTACCGTGACCCAAACCGAAACAGGTCTGCAAATCGTTGCTGCCGAGAATACCACCGTTGTTGAGCGTAAAGCCAATGTCGATATTTCGACCGACTACTCGCTTGGTGCACGTATCGAGGTTGTTCAAGAGGCCGGCGAGGAGCCTGCTCGTGTTCGTGAGAACGAGGCTTGCTTTGTTCCCTACGAGAGCATTACCTATGAGGGTGAATCGCGCTCGGGCTATGGTATCGAGTTGGCTTATGACAACGACCTGGATACCTATTGGTCGTGCCCCAACTCGGGTATCGACGAGAACGCTGTGCTGACTTTCCATTTCAGCGGTGAGTGGCGTGTTGATTATATGGAGTACTATCCCAGCCCCGAGTATGGTTGGTGGGGTGAGTTCTCGGTGAAATACCTCCCCGAGGGAAGTTTCAAATATGTTGAGTTGGGCGACTTCGACTTCGGTATGAAGGACGGCAAACAAACTCTGAAATTCAAAGAGACCCTGAACAATGTTGAGGAGATTGTAATTGAGGTTAAGACCGCCAAAGGCCGTAGTATGACCAAAGGTCTGTTGGCAGGTGCTTCGGAGATTGAGTTCTACTACAACGACAACGTGTATATGACCGCTTTGGAGGTGTTCGAGGATAAATCGTGCTCGGTATTCCGCAAGAAAGATTTCTCGGAGGCCGACCTCGCCAAGATTCAAGACTCGACCCTGCGTGCTATTGCAAGCGTTATGCTGGCTCGTACCCCCGAGGAGAACGAGTTCCGTGTGGCTAACTACAAATCGTATCCCCACCCCGACCTGGATGCTGCCCGCTTCCTGAACAGCCCCTATACCAAATACGACAACGCAACCGGAGTACTGCTGTTGCCCGGCAAAACTTATACTATCTGTGTAAGTGACGACGGCCGTGACGATATCTCGCCCAAATTAACCGTTATCAACTACAAAACCCCCAAGACCGTTGATGGCAAAATCAGCACCACCGAGTTCAACTGGAACGCACGCGATTACAATCTGCGTCCCGGTATCAACCATATCTCGATTCCTGCGAATAGCACCAACAGCCATTATGGTGGTTTGTGCTACATCCAACTGCACTCGACCAGCGACCTGTCGATTAACGTAAACTTTGTTGACGGTGAGGTGAATGGTTACTTCGATGTTGACAAGCACTCGCCCGACCGTTGGGAGGAGTTGCTGAACAAATCGTTCGATTTGGAAGATAAATATGGCTTCCCCGCCCACTTTGATATGCGTAACGAGCGCGTCCTTATGTCGTTCCCGTCGTACCTCTATACGCAGAAAACCAAAACCGGTGAGCGTGCTGTGACTCTGATTAACCACTTCAAAGAGATTGTAGAACTCGAAGAAGAGGTTCAAGGACACAACCTGTTCAATACAGGAGGTCACGCCAACCGTATGCATATGATAGGCCGTTATGGTGGTTCGTATATGTATGCAACCTCGTATCATACAGGTTACAACATCCTGGCTGCTCCCGGTGTACTTGACCCCGATGGTCAGCGTGAAAGTTGTTGGGGTGTTGCTCACGAGATAGGTCACGTCAACCAGGTTCGCCCGATTTTGAAATGGGTTGGTACTACTGAGGTTACCAACAACATCTGCTCGGCGTACGTTCAGTGGACGTTTAACAACTTTACGGTGTTGGGCCAAAAGACCTCGACCCACGGCTTCAATGCTGCAATGAGAGATTGTATGGCTCGTGGTTGCTCGCACGTGTTGGTTGGCTCGTGGGACGCTGCCTACTACTTGAAGGTTGTTCCCTTCTGGCAGTTGTACCTCTACTTCACCGAAATCAAGGGTATGACCGACTTCTATCCCACTATCTACCAGACCTCGCGCAACTATCCTGATGCTAAAACCGTTAGCAACGAGGAGGCAATGTTGCGTTTCTGTGAGTTGGTGAGCGATATTGTTAAACTCGATATGACCGAGTTCTTTGAGCGTTGGGGCTTCCTGACTCCTGTCGATGGCGTTTGGTTTAGCGACTATGGAGCAAAGCAAATTTATATTACCCAAGAGCGTATTGACAAGGCTCGCAAACATATGGCTCAATATCCCAAACCTACTCAACCTATTCACTTCATCTCGGAGCACAATATGGAGTTGTTCCGCAATCCTGCCGAAGTGACCGTTGGTACGGTTGAGAAGACCACCGGCTCGAACCGTTACTGGTTCAAAGGCTGGGAGAACTGTGTTGCCTTTATTGTTGAGGGTAGCGACGGCAAATGGTATGCTATCAACGATACCTCGGCTGCTTACCTCTACACCAAGTGGAACGAGTTCAAATGGGGTGACTCGGATGGTAACCTAAGCCCCGACGGTTCGAACTCCAAAACTTACTACTGCACCGTTGGTAGTTATGAGGTGAACTTCACAGAGAAGAATACTCCCGCGCTGAAAGATGCCAAATTCTATGGCGTTGATGCAAATGGTGTATTCCACGAGTATAAAAAATAGATAAATCAATAGCTGTGACAGGTTCCCACAAATGCGGGAACCTGCCGCATCTCTACTAATATCGCACTTTATGAAAAAGTATCTTTTTGCTCTTTGGGCAGTTGTGGCGACACTTTTGTCGTGTACCCCTCCTGCTCCTGAGATACCTGAGGAACCTGAGGAAATTATTGCACTTGTAACCGAGTCGCTTTCGTTTGCGGCCGTTGATGCAGAGCCCCACGCAGTTGAGGTTGGGCTCCACAACTGCAAGGAGTGGAATGTGACAGCGCTGGATGAGTGGGTTAAGACCGAGAAGACCATCGTTGATGATGTCTTTATGCTTCGTGTGTCGGTTGAGGATAATACCGCCGAGGAGCCTCGTATTACTACTGTATATGTGGCTGGTCAAACCGCCGAAGCCGAACTTACCGTAACCCAATTGGGCTTTGCTCCCGCAATGGTTGTTGAGCCTAAGGAGTTGTCGTTTGAGGCTGAGGGTGGCGAGGCCGCTGTTGCCATTACCACCAATGTCGAGTACACTACCAAATGCTCGGCCGATTGGATTAGCGTAACTCAAACCGAAACAGGCCTGCAAATCGTTGCTGCCGAGAACCCCACTTATGAGGAGCGTAAAGCCAATGTCGATATTTCGACCGACTACTCGCTTGGTGCACGTATCGAGGTTGTGCAGGCTGCTGCCGAGAAACCCGCTCGTGTTCGTGAGAATGAGGCTTGCTTTGTCCCCTACGAGAGCATTACCTATGAGAGTGAATCGCGCTCGGGTTATGGCATCGAGTTGGCTTATGACAACGACTTGGAAACCTATTGGTCGTGCCCCAACTCGGGTATCGACGAGAATGCCGTGCTGACCTTCCACTTCAATGGCAAAATGCGTATTGACTATATGGAGTACTATCCCAGCCCCGAGTATGGTTGGTGGGGTGAGTTCTCGGTGAAATATAAAGAACAAGACGCTAAGACCTATGTTGAGTTGGGCGACTTCGACTTCGGTATGAGGGATGGCAAACAAACCCTGAATTTCAAGGAGTCGCTGATGAACGTTGAGGAGATTGTAGTTGAGGTTAAGAGTGCCAAAGGCCGTAGCGTGACCAAAGGTCTGCTGGCAGGTGCTGCCGAGATTGAGTTCTACTACAACGACAACGTGTATATGAACGCATTGGAGTTGTTCGAGGATGAGTCGTGCTCGGTATTCCGCAATAAAGATTTCTCGGAGGCCGACCTTGCCAAGATTCAAGACGAGGAACTCCGTAGTATTGCCGAAATTATGCTGGCTCGTACCCCCGAGGATAACGAGTTCCGTGTGGCAATCTGCAAATCGTATCCCAACCCGACCATCGACGCACAACGTTTCTTGAACGCCGAGTACTCGGAGTATGACAACGTAACAGGTATGTTGCTGTTGCCGGGCAATACCTACACTATCTGTGTGAGTGACGACGGCCGCGATGACCTGGCTCCCAAGTTGACAGTTATCAACTACAAAACCCCCAAGACGGTTAATGGAAACATCAGCACCACCGAGTTCAATTGGGCCGCACGTGATTACGCTCTGCGCCCCGGTATCAACCATATCAAGATTCCTGCAAACAATGAGGTTGATAACTATGGCGGTCTGTGCTATGTCAAATTGATGTCGACCAAAGATTTGTCGATTAAAGTAAACTTTATCGACGGTGAGGTCAATGGCTACTTCGACCCCACTATGCACTCGACCGACCGTTGGGAGGAGTTGTTGGCTAATTCGTTTGCAATCGAGGAGAAATACGGCTTCCCCGCTCACTTCGATATGCGTAACCAGCGTATCATTATGTCGTTCCCCTCGTATCTGCTTCGCGATCGTACCAAAACCGGTGACCGCGCCAAAGAGGTGCTCGATATCTATGCCGAGATTATCGAACTCGAAGAGGAATTGCAAGGTCATAAACTGTTTAATACCGGTGGCCACGCCAACCGTATGCATATGGTGGGTCGCTATGGTGGCTCGTTTATGTATGCTACTTCGTACCACACGGGTTACAACATCCTGGCTGCTCCCGATTGTGTGAATCCCGATGGTCTGCGTGCCGGCTGCTGGGGCCCTGCTCACGAGTTTGGTCACGTCAACCAGGTTCGCCCGATTTTGAAATGGGTTGGTACTACCGAGGTTACCAACAACATCTGCTCGGCTTATGTTCAATGGAAATTTAACGACTATACCGTTCTGGGTAATCAATCCTCATCGCACGGTTTCAACGGTGCGTTCCGTGACCTTATGGCTCGCGGTTGCTCGCACGTGTTGGTTGGCTCGTGGGATGCTGCCTACTACCTGAAAGTCGTTCCTTTCTGGCAGTTGTACCTCTACTTCACCGAAATCAAGGGTATGACCGATTTCTATCCCATCATCTACCACACTTCGCGTAACTATCCCGATGCACAGAGTGTTAGCAACGAGGAGGCGATGTTGCGTTTCTGTGAGTTGGTGAGCGATGTCGTAAAACTCGATATGACCGAGTTCTTCGAACGTTGGGGCTTCCTGACTCCTGTCGATGGCGTTTGGTTTAACGACTATGGCTCGCGTCAAATTTACATCACTCAGGAGCGTATCGACAAGGCTCGCAAGCATATGTCGCAATATCCCAAACCTACTCAACCTATCCACTTCATCTCGGAGCATAATATGCACCTGTTTAGGGAGCCCGCAGAGGTAACCGTGGGTACAGTTGAGAAGACCCCCGGCTCGAACCGTTACTGGTTCAAAGGCTGGGAGAACTGTGTTGCCTTTATTGTTGAGGGTAGCGACGGCAAATGGTATGCTATCAACGACACTTCGGCTGCTTACCTCTACACCAAGTGGAAAGATTTCCATTGGGGTGACTCGGATGGTAACCTGAGCCCCGACGGTTCGAACTCCAAAACTTACTAT
Source organism: Rikenellaceae bacterium (assembly GCA_017464745.1). GTDB lineage: Bacteria > Bacteroidota > Bacteroidia > Bacteroidales > Rikenellaceae > UBA940. Next base: position 41,506 of record JAFTYJ010000081.1, read on the forward strand.
TGCACCGTTGGTAGTTATGATGTGAACTTGACCGACAAGAACACTCCTGCACTCAAAGAGCCTCGATTCTATGGCGTTGATGCAAATGGCGTGTTCCACGAATTTAAGCAAGAATAACTTTAATGGTTGGGTGTGACAAGTTCCTGCCGAGTGTAGGAACTTGCCGCATCTGCAAAAAAAAATCAAATACTATGATGAAAAAAATCTTTTTAATGCTGATGGTCGTGGTTGCAGCCTTCACGGGGTGTACACCTCCTCCCGATGATACTATTCCTGCACCTGCCGAGAGTATCACCTTGGGTACCGAGTCGCTGTCGTTTGCGGCAGTTGGCGCAGAGCCTCAGGATGTGGCAGTTACTTTGGAGAATTGCAAAGAGTGGGAGGCTACCGTAATGGACGAGTGGGCAGTGGTTGAGAAAACCATTGTCGGCGAGGGTCTGGGTATCCGTGTGTCGGTTGAGGATAATACCGCCGAGGAGCCCCGTACCACAACTGTTTATGTAGCAGGCCAAACCGAAATGGCCGAACTTACCGTAACCCAATTGGGTTTTGCTCCCGCGCTGGTTGTTGAGCCTAAGGAGTTGTCGTTTGAGGCTAAGGGTGGCGAGGCCGCTGTTGCCGTTACCACCAACCTCGAATACGATGTCGATTGCTCGGCCGAGTGGGTTAGCGTAACCACCTCGGAGAACGGCCTGAATGTCGTTGTTGCCGAGAATACCACCCTGGTTGAGCGTGAGGCTACTATCTCTATCACAACCGACTACTCGTTGAGCGCCCGTATCACTGTTAGCCAAGAGGCCGGCGAGGAACCCGTTCGAGTTCGTGAGAATGAGGCTTGCTTTGTTCCCTACACCTCGCTCATCTATAAGGAAGACTCGCGTTCGGGTCACGGTATCGAGTTGGCTTATGACAACAACCTCGAAACCTATTGGTCGTGCCCCAACTCGGGTATCGACGAGAACGCTGTTCTGACTTTTGAGTTCGATGGTCGCTACCGTATCGACTATATGGACTACTATCCCAGCCCCGAGTATGGCCAATGGGGCGAGTTCTCGGTGAAATACAAACTCCAAGACAGCAAGACCTACGTTGAGTTGGGTGATTTCGACTTCGGTATGAGAGATGGCAAACAGACCCTGAATTTCGAGGAGTCGCTGGTTGGTGTTACCGAAATCGTGATTGAGGTTAAAACCGCCAAAGGCCGTAGCGTAACCAAAGGTCTGCTGGCAGGTGCTACCGAGATTGAGTTCTTCTACTCGGATGATGTTTACTACAAACCTATCGAGTTGTTTGTCGACGATTCGTGCTCGGAGTTCAAAGACCCGAACTTCTCGGAGTCAGACCTTGACAAAATCCAAGATTCGACTCTGCGCGCTATTGCCGACATTATGCTCCACCGCAAGGCCGAGGATAACGAGTTCCGCGTGGCTACCTATCACACATACCAACACCCCGACATTGATGCCGAGAAGTATCACACTTCGACCTATACCAAGTTGGACAACGTGACCGGTATTCTGATGTATCCGGGTCGCACCTATACCGTGTGCGTGAGTGATGACGGTCGTGAAGAAGTCAGCCCTCGTTTGGTGGTTGCTAACTACAAGTGGCGATATAAGGATTACTCGAATCGCCATGATTCTCACTGGGGTTGCAGCTCCCAAAGTTACAGCCTGCGTACGGGTATCAACCAAATTACCATTCCTTCGAACGTTCCTTCGAACGAACGTTTTTATGGTGGTCTGTGTTACCTGGAGTACTTCTCAAATTCGAAAGCCGAGATTAAGGTGAACTTCGTCGATGGCGAGGTGAACGGCTATTGGGATTCCGAGATGCACGGTCCCGAGCGTTTCGAAGAGTTGCTGAACAAATCAATCGCTCTGAAAAACGAGGAACTCTCAATCTATCCTCACTTCGATATGCGTAGCCCCGAGGTTGTTATGACCTTTGGCTCGGATCTGATTCAACAACACACCCGTGACGGCGAGCGCGCCATGGAGTTGATACAGATTCTGGATAGCATCGTATGGCTCGAAGAGCAACTTCAAGGTCACCACCTCTTCAATACAGGTGCCCACGCCAACCGTATGCGTATGGTAGGTCGTTATGGTGGCTCGTATATGTATGCGGGTTCGTATGAGACGGGTTACGACGTGTCGAGCTGGGATTGCCAACTCACCGTTCTTGACCCCTATCACACTCGTCGTGGTTGCTGGGGTATCGCCCACGAGATGGGTCACGTCAACCAAGTGCGTAACGGTCTGAAATGGATTGGTACCTCGGAGGTAACCAACAACATCTGCTCGGCATACGTTCAGTTTAAGCTCAACGGCGAGACAATGTTGCGTACCAACACCAAGAACGTAGGTTATGAGGGTGCATTTGCCGACCTTATGTCGCGTGGTTGCTCGCACATCCTGGTTGGTTCGTGGGACGAGGCTTACTACTTGAAGGTTGTTCCCTTCTGGCAGTTGTACCTCTACTTCACCGAGGTGAAGGGCATGACCGACTTCTATCCGACTATCTACCACACCGTTCGTAACTATCCCGACTGCGCCACTATGAAGGACGAGGAGGCTATGTTGCGTTTCTGTGAGCTGGTGAGTGACGTTGTCAAACTCGATATGACCGAGTTCTTTGAGCGTTGGGGATTCCTGACTCCTGTTGAAAATGTATACTTTAACGACTACGGTAAATGTCTGATTAACATCTCGAAGGAGCGTATCGACAAGGCTCGTGAACATATGGCACAATATCCCAAGCCCGAGCAACCTATCCACTTCATTACCGAGAACAACATTAACTTGTTCAAGGAGCCCGTTGATATTGTAGTAGGTAAGGTGGCACACTCCAAGAATACCACCAAATACCACTTCAAGAACTGGGAAAACTGTGTGGCATATGTTGTTCAAGGCTCGGATGGCAAAGTCTATGGCGTAGGTGATGCTTGCCAAAAGGCATTTGTCTTTACCGAGTGGAATGAGTTTGCGTGGGGTAACGACGCAGGTGCAACTTCGAGCACCAACTCGTCGGAGTTCTACAAAACCGTAGGCAAAAACCTCAAATCGTGGACCGAAACCAATGCTCCTGCTTTGAACGATGCCAAATACTTTGGCGTGGATGCCAAGGGCGTATGGCACGAGGCAGAGTAGTGACGGTAACTACACTAATCTGAAAATGGCTGTTCAACCGCGAAAGGTTGAACAGCCATTTGTATTTTGTGGTATGTCGTTGTTACTTGGCACTCGGAACTATGAATCCCACCACGATGCAACCGATGCACCCCGCTACGGCTACAATTATGCGTATCGTGGCCGACGAGATGAAACATACACACGATAGTGTAACCATTGCCACCATAAGTCCCAACGCCCAAAGTCGTTGTCGCAGGGTCATACCTCCTCGACGTTCGTATTCGCGTATGTACACTCCCAACCGCGAGGCTAAGAGCCACTCCTGCATACTGCGCGACGACTTGTAGAACAGCCACGAGGCCAGCAGTAATAGCGGCGTGCAAGGTAACCCCGGAACAAAAACTCCCAAAGCACCCAACCCGACACAAATACATCCCAATGTCAGGAATACCCAACGTCTCAGACCGCGACTTGTGGGTCGCTCTGTTGTGGCATTGGCAGCCTGAGTGGGCGAAGGTAATTGCTCCTCGACCGTGGGTATTTCTATTTGTTGTTCGATAGGTTTCATTATTATCTCAAAGTTATCTGCTGAACATTACTCCGATGTAGAGCCGTGGTCCTGTGGGAAGTTTGGCCCCTTTGCTTCGCCCTACGCCCCAACCTTGCAGACAATCGACCTTGAAGGTGAGTGCCAAAAAGTCGGTCAGGTGAACATCACACCCTACAAAAGGGTCGAATCCCAGAAATGTGCCGCGTGCCAGAAGTGCCTGCCCTGCTTGCCGCCCGTCATCCTTGCCCCGAAACAGCAATGTGCTGTGGGAGCCTCCGCACAGCGTCACTCCGACGTATGGTGCTACCCGCCCCACACGCAGATGAGCATCGGCCAACAGACCTCCCCAGCCGGTGCGTAACACACTTCCACGGTCGTGACCCGTATTCGAGCCTTGTGGTTGAGTCGAAACGTGCCCCTCGAATCCCACTCTGAAAATGCGTCCCAGATTGAGCCTTGCGGCACCTCCAATACCATACACCACCCCTCGGGCGCGATACCCTGAACCTATGGGTTGATGCCCTGCGACCCATCCCGCGTGCAACATTACGCCACCCGAGAAACCTGTGATTGTGGTTCGGCGGTCGGGCTTTTGTGCGCTGCATAGTGTGGCAATCGAAAGCATAACGAGCCACACGACCAAATGTTTTGTCATAAGGTTGGAATTTTGCTGCATTTCGCGCTCGAATTCCGAACGCAAAGTTAGTTTTTTGCGTCGGATAATACAAATTCCGCTCCGAGAGTGCTCGGACGTTTGGCGGTTTGCACAAATAGTAGTAATTTTGCTTAAAACCAACTCATCCCACGCACTATGCAGAAGGTAAAATTCGTATTCAATCCCAAGGCGGGCTTGCGCGGTATCACTCGTGCCGTGGGCCGAATTATCGAGATGTATGCCGAGTATGGCTATGAGATTGTTCCCGTGTTGCTCAACTTCGACGACGACTGCCCCCGACGAATTCTCGAAGGGTTGTCGCGAGATAACTACCACCACGTGCTGATTGCCGGTGGCGATGGCTCGGTGAACTATGTGGTGCGCACCCTGCGTGAGGCCGGGGTAGACCTTCCGATTGCCGTTATCCCCGCAGGCACGGCCAACGATTTTGCAGTGGCGCTGGGTATGTCCAAGTTGGCGCTCCGTGCGTGTCGTCAGATTCTTACGGGTGTCGAACGACGTGTGGACCTCGGTCGGGTGGGCGACCGATATTTTGTCAATGTATTCAGTTTCGGATTGTTTACCAACGTGTCGCAACGAACTCCCACCAAACTCAAAAACATTCTCGGCAAGGCAGCCTATCTTATGGAGGGCGTGAGTGAGATTGCCAATCTCCACCGTATGCACCTCTCAATTGAGAGTGATGGCGGCTCGTATGAGGGTCCGGCTATTATTACGTTGGTATTCAATGGTCGTACCGCAGGCCAATTCCCTCTGGCGCGTATGTCGAGGTTGGATGACGGAGTGTTTGATGTGTTGGTTTTGAAGGGTGATAGCCCCTTTGCTACGGCCGACGCTGCGATGCGCTACCTATCGGGTTTGAGTAGTGCCTATCCACCTTCGGATGTGGTGCATCTTCGCTGTGGTCGCCTTCATATTGCCACCCGTGAGCCCGAGCCTACCGATATCGACGGTCAGCCGGGAGTGGAACTTCCTACCGATGTGGAGTGCTTGGCAGGCGCATTGCGTATTATTGTGCCGCGTGAGTGCTATCGCCTAAACGCGACTTCCGAAGTAGAGTAACACCATACCAATCAGTATCAGAATCAGGTCGAACGCCTTGCCACGCAGGTTGTGTTCGCGCAGTACCACGGCTCCGTAGGTGAACGACACCAACACCGAGCCACGACGAATCATCGACACCACCGAAATCAGCGAATCCTCCAATCCGAGCGCATAGAAGTAGGCGAAATCTGCCGCCGACACAAACAACGTGATGAGCGGAATTGCCCAACTCCAATGGAACGGCATCTGAGCCCTGCGCGGCAACCACAACACCGCCGCAATAATGCTCATTACCACAGCCTGATAGAGATTGAACCAACTCTGTACGAATACCGAATCAAGGCGGCCCATCACATATTTGTCGTAGAGTCCGCTTGCAGCACCCAGCACGGCCGCCATTCCCACACACCATATCCACTTGTTGTGGCGGAAATCCACACCTTCGCGTCGAGAGGTGTGCCCCAACAGATAGAGCGACACCATAGCCACTATAACACCACCCCATTGCAGGGCGTTGAGTCGCTCACCAAACAGCAACAACGCACCCAACAATACCATCACAGGGCGTGTGGCATTGATAGGACCTACGATTGTCAGTGGCAGGTGTTTCAGTCCGAAGTAGCCGCACATCCACGACCCCAACACAATGCAGGCTTTGAGCACGATGAGTAGATGGTCGTGGAGCGTTCCCGTGGGGATGTCCAGAATTGTTCCCTCGACCCACGCAGCATCGGTAATCGAGGCCACCACAACAGGCGAGAACAACAGCGCACCGAACACCGAGTTGAGCCACAGCACGGGCAACACAGCATTACCAGCCAATGCACGTTTCTTGGCAACATCATAGAATCCCAGCCCCAGGGCCGAAAGAAAAGCGAGTGATAACCACATAATTCGAATCGTTTGGGAGCGCAAAGATACGAATTTCAAATACACATTTCACAATGCATAAATCACAATTTAATTGGGCGGTGTGAATTAAAAAGGTTATATTTGTGACCATGAAAAGTTCTGTAACGCATATTTCACACTCTCGCGGATTGCTCGCTCTGTCGCCCATTGTGGTGTTGCTGGCGGTCTATCTGATAGGCTCGCTTGCCGCGGGTGACTTTTATCGTATCCCTATTTCGGTGGCCTTTGTCATCACTGCCGTCTATGGCGTGTGTCTGCTCCGAGGATTGTCGTTTCAGGAGCGCGTGGGTGTGTTTTCGGCAGGTGCTTCCAACCACGATATTATGTATATGGTGTGGATATTCTGCCTTGCGGGAGTGTTTGCATCGTCGGCCAAGGCTATGGGTGCGGTGGATGCAACGGTGGCACTCACTCTGAGGGCAATCCCGGGTCAATATCTGCCTGCGGGTGTGTTCCTTGCAACGTGCTTTATCTCGATGGCTATCGGCACCTCGGTGGGAACTATCGTTGCGTTGGCACCTATTGTTACGGCTATGGCCCCGCAGATTGACTGCTCGGTGGCGTGGCTTGTGGCGATTGTTGTGGGTGGAGCATTCTTTGGCGACAACCTGTCGTTTATCTCCGATACCACCATCGCAGCAACGCAGAGCCAGGGATGCCGTATGAGCGATAAATTCCGTACCAACTTCGCGTTGGTGTTGCCCGCAGCCGTGGCAACGCTGGCAATATACCTGTGGGGAAGCCCTACGAGCGACTATGTGGCCGCCGTCGAGAGCATCGAATGGTACAAGGCTCTGCCCTATCTGTTGGTGATACTGCTTGCCCTGACGGGTGTCAATGTGCTGGTTGTGTTGCTGGTGGGAATCCTTATGACCGATATTATAGGCGTGGCGTCGGGTGCGTTCACCTCGGTGGATGTGCTTACGGCGGCAGGTGAGGGACTCGGTTCGATGTGCGAACTTATTTTGGTTACGCTGTTGGCCGGCGGTGTGATGAATGTTGTCAAACAGGCGGGCGGTTTCGACTACCTGATTGAGGTGCTCACTTCGCGTACCTCCTCGCGCCGTGGAGCCGAGGCTGTTGTGGCGCTTCTCACGGCACTTACCAACCTCTGTACCGCCAACAATACCATCGCAATCCTCACTACGGGCTCCATTGCACGCGACTTGTCGGCTCGCTACTCAATACCGCCCCGCAAAACAGCCACACTGCTTGATACCTCATCGTGCTTTATTCAGGGTGTTATCCCCTATGGTGCCCAACTGCTTATGGCGTCGGGACTTGCGGCTGTGAGTCCTCTCGAAATCATCCCCCACCTCTACTATCCGATGCTTACGGGTGTGATGGTTGTGGTGTCAATCCTTGTGCAATATCCGCGACGATAATCCCCGATGAATACTACTCCCGATATCGAACGCCACCCGCTGCAACCATTCCTGCCTTGCGGGGCCCGAGTGCTTATGCTCGGCAGTTTCCCGCCGCCGAGGATGCGCTGGTCTATGGAGTTTTTCTACCCTAATTGGATTAACGATATGTGGCGAATCTGTGGAGTGCTGTTCTATGACGACCGCCACCACTTTGAGGTTGTGGGTGAGCGACGATTTGACTTACGGCGGGTCGTGGACTTCTGCGAACGTGTGGGAATAGCGCTCTATGATACCGCCTCGGCAGTGCGCCGCCTGCGTGGAAATGCTTCGGATGCCCACCTCGAAGTGGTTGAGCCGACCGATATTGCCGCCCTGCTGAGTGCTCTGCCCGAGTGTACTACGATTGTGACTACGGGCGAGAAGGCTACTGATACTTTGTGCGAACTGATTGGGTGTGCCAAACCGGCAGTGGGGGAGTGTGTCGAGTGTGAATTTGCCGACCGCCACATCCGCTTTTGGCGTATGCCCTCGTCTTCACGGGCCTACCCCCTGCGACTCGAAGCCAAAGCCGAACAATATGCACGGATGTTTGGCGCGGCAGGCGTGCTGTGATGTGCCCGCCAACGTGTCAATGTGTCGTTTGTCAGTTACCCCCCCCCAAAAAAAAACTAAACCCTACAACAAAACGAGGGTGCCATAAAAGTTGGCACCCTCGTTTTGTTGAGCTACCTGGACTCGAACCAAGAAAAACAGATCCAGAGACTGTTGTGTTACCATTACACCATAGCTCAATGTGGGTGCAAAAGTAGAGGATATTTGGGACTGATGCAAGAAAAAAACGAAAAAAAACTACTCTCCCGACGCTTTTTTTGTGAATACTATCGAGAGAATCGCTATATTTGTAGAAACGAAATGGCAATGTCGCCGTGCACACAAAAAACTCCCCCGCTTATGACCCGTAAATTGATTATCGCCCTCACACTTGTGTTGGCAACCTCGCTGGCGGCCAAGGCCCAAACTTCGGTACAACTGTTCTACGACTTCGGTAAACATCTCTACCACAAATCAGGCCCGCAAGGCAACAACCTTTCGTCGCGCTACTACCTGACCTCTACGGTCGAACACTTCTCGGCCGACCGCTGGGGCTCGACCTTCCTGTTTACGGATGTCTATTATGGCAATACCGCCCGCCTTGGTGCCGCAGGAGGTAGTGTGGGCGCGTATTGGGAGATTGGCCGCGACTTCAATTTCTGGCAGGATAGCAAGGTGGGCTGGTTGTCGGCGCACCTCGAATATAATGGCGGTCTGGACACCTTCTCTGGCGCAGGAACCTACTCCGACGCTTGGCTGATTGGTCCCCGCTACTCGGGACACTCCGAAGACTTCTCCAAAACTTGGTCGGTGGGCCTTTACTACAAAACTATGCCCCGTAATGCCTTTGGTAGCCGCCATAGTGTTCAACTCACGGGCGTGTGGGGCCTGAATTTCTGCAAAAATATGCTCTCGTTCTCGGGCTTTGTGGATGTGTGGCACGAGAATACCTGGTTCAACCCCGACGGAAATATCACCGTGCTGGCCGAGCCCCAATTGTGGTTCAATTTCAACTCGCTCGAAGGTGCCGAAGGTGTGAACCTGAGTGTCGGAACCGAGGTCGAATTGTCGTATAACTTTGTGGGCTGTGGCCCGGGCTTCTATTGCATCCCCACCCTGGCTCTCAAATGGACATTCTAACGTCATCTCTCGACCCCCGAAATCTACACCTTTAAAATATATATAAAGAAAACCGCTATGAAACGTCTTCTGTTGCTCGCCGCTTTGGCACTGACCGTGACCCTGCCGCTGTCGGCTGCACGCCCTCGTGATGTGGCCAATATGCACGATGTCGATTTGGTGTACTATGGTAGTCGCTACCGCTCTATCGCTTGGGACGAGGATTGGGCTCGCACCCACGTCGCCTATACCGACACCACGGGACAGACCCACTATCTGTTCGACACCTTCCTGTTGTTGGAACTCCACACGGGCACGGGACGCTTCTTCGAACCTGCATTCCGTCCCACGCACCCACGCAACGAAATCGGAACGACCAAACAGGATTGGATTCAAATCGTCGATACTATGTTGCAGGTGCCCGTGCGAAATATCGACCGCGCACTCTCGGAGGTGGCCCGCGAGATTGGCCGACCCAAATATAAACGCCAAGTGGTGATGTTTATCCCCGTGCCTACCGAGGACCAAACGAATTGGGGCTCCCTCAATGGCCGCGAACTCGACTTCCACTCCACCGCCGATCGCATCGAGGCCTGCCGCTGGTTTATCGATATGGTTATGGAGCGTTTCAAGGAGGCGAAATTCAAAAACCTGTCGCTGGCAGGATTCTATTGGCTGGCCGAGGACAAGAACTCGGGCCTTACAATGCTGCCCGAACTTACCGCCCACATCCGCTCGCTGGGAATGAAAACCATCTGGATTCCTTATTATAAAGCCGCAGGCGCTGCCGAGTGGCGACAAATGGGTTTCGATGCCGCGTATTACCAACCTAATTACGCCTTCCCGCGCCGCGTGGTCTACCGCGAACGACTCTACGATGCCGTGAAGTTCGCCAAAGAGCACGATATGTTTATGGAGTTGGAGTACGATATGCACGCCGTCAAAGCCTCCAACCCCGACCCCGATTGCTCCGACCGCCTTGTGGACTATATGGAGGTGTTTACCGAGACTGGAATGGCCGATGGCCCGATAGCCTACTATCAAGATGAGGGCGCACTGTGGGAGATGAAAAATTCGCCCAATGCCGCCGACCGCTCACTGTATCACCGCTTTGCGAGTTTTGTGGCCGAACGCCAACGCCGCCTATGTGAGCGCAAATAGCATTGTGCAGGGTGTCTTTGGTGTGATTTGTGTGATTTTTTTGCAAAAAAAGTCCCGTACTATTTTGTAATCCGCAAAATAGTTGTACTTTTGTGGTCGATTTGTCGGGTGGGAATTTCTCCTGTCTTGCCGAATCGGAAGTTCTTCGACTATTCCGCAAAAGTAAAAAAAATAACGTCGGGATTTGGTGGTTTAAAATAAAGTGCATATATTTGCACTCCGAAATCACGGAATGCCGATGTAGCTCAGTTGGCCAGAGCAGCTGATTTGTAATCAGCTGGTCGGGGGTTCGAATCCCTCCATCGGCTCTAATTGAGATAAGGCTTGGGAGAATACCAGAGTGGCCAAATGGGGCAGACTGTAAATCTGCTGGCTTATGCCTTCGGTGGTTCGAATCCATCTTCTCCCACTCAACTGCGACTCGGTCGAACTTCGGCCGCGTCGTTTTTGCGGAAGTAGCTCAGTTGATAGAGCATTAGCCTTCCAAGCTAAGGGTCGCG
>JAFTYJ010000082.1 GCA_017464745.1 Rikenellaceae bacterium
AAACAGGCACACATCACGGTCGGGAGTACCCAACTTGGCTCCAATGGCTGCGGGCAGACCGAATCCCATAGTACCCAAGCCACCCGAGGTCACAACGCTACGAGGCGAACGGAAACGGAAGTAGCGGGTTGCCATAAGTTGTTGTTGGCCCACGTCGGTTACCAACACTGCATTATCCTCATAAGCGGCCGAAACAACATTCACCACCTCACCCATTTTGATATAACCTTCGGTGGGGTGCAGCGCACCTTTGATAACCTTCTCGTACTCCAACTCGTTGGCCTGGCGCAACTCCTCCATCCACTCATCGTGTTGGCGAGCCTCAACAGCCTCGGTTAGCAAGGGAAGGGTTTGAGCCAAATCACCCAGCACAGGTGCATCGGCAGGGATAATCTTATTAATCTCGGCAGGGTCAATCTCCAAGTGAACAACTTTGGCGTTGAGTGCATATTTGTTCACGGCACAGGTTACACGGTCGTCGAAACGCATACCAAGCGCAATCAGCAGGTCGCAATCCTCATTTTTGATATTGGCGGCATAGCAACCGTGCATACCGAGCATTCCCAGATATTGGGGGTGGTCCGACGGAATGGCCGACAGACCGAGCATTGTTGCACCGGCAGGAATACCACTCTTACGCAAAAACTCATCAAGCGCCTTCTCAGCACCTGCCAACGTAACACCCTGACCAACCAGAGCCATAGGTTTCTTGGCACTATTAATCAGTCGTGCGGCCTCTTTGATTTGCTCCATATCGGGCTCGGGCGAGGGGATATAACCGCGAATGAAATTCAGCGGTTTGTAGTTCAACTCGACCATCTCTTGTTGAGCATTTTTGGTAAAGTCGATAGCCACGGGACCGGGACGACCCGAACGTGCAATATAGAAAGCACGCGCCATAACATCAGCAATCTCCGAGGCGTGTTTGAGTTGGCAGGTCCACTTGGTCACCACTTGCGACAAACCGACAAAATTAACCTCTTGAAAAGCATCGCTACCAAGCAGCGACAAAGGCACCTGGCCGCTGATAACAATCAACGGCGTAGAGTCCAACATTGCATCGGCCAAACCTGTGATGGTGTTGGTGGCTCCGGGGCCCGAAGTCACGGTACACACACCCACACGTCCACTTGTACGGGCATATCCTTGCGCCGCGTGAACACATCCCTGCTCGTGGCGCATCAGGATATGACGGATACGGTCGGTATAGTCATACAGAGAGTTGTAAAACGGCATAATGCCACCACCCGGATAACCGAAAATGGTGTCCACACCTTCGCGAATCAACACTTCGAGCATTGCTTCACCTCCGGTCATAAGTCGTTTTTCGTTCATTTCAGTTTTGGTTTATTTAAGTTTGGAATAATCTATTTATCCTCGCCTGGAAGCATACGCACTGCACCCTTGTCGGCCGAACTTACCAACATCGCATAAGCACGCAACGAACGGGGAACTACACGGTCACGGTTCTTGGGTGCAAACTCCTTCAAAGCAGCACGACGCTCGGCCAACACCTCATCGCTAACGTCCAAACGAATCGAACGCGAGGGAATATCGATAATAATTTTGTCACCCGTTTCAATCAGTACAATTTCGCCACCTGCCGCAGCCTCGGGCGAGATGTGTCCAATCGACAAACCACTGGTACCGCCCGAGAAACGTCCATCGGTAATCAACGCACACTGTTTGTCGAGGTGTTTACTTTTGAGGTACGAAGTGGGGTAGAGCATCTCCTGCATTCCGGGACCGCCTTTGGGACCCTCATAGCGAATCACTACTACCTCGCCCGCTTTAACCTCATCAGCCAAGATACCGTTCATAGCCTGCTCTTGCGACTCATACACACGCGCTGAGCCCTCAAAGTGGAACAGAGCCTCATCCACACCTGCGGTTTTGATGATACAGCCGTCTTTGGCCACATTGCCAAACAGCACACCCAAACCACCGTCATTGAAATATGCGTGGTCGAAATCGCGGATACAGCCCTTCTCTCGATCGGTATCAAACTCCTCGTAGTAGTTATCATTCTCGCCCAAACCGATATTGAGCAGGCCGCTGGGGGCGCTCAGAAAGTTGGAACGAGCCTCATCCGTGAAGTTGGGGCTTGCAATATCGTTAGCATCGAGGTAAGCAGCCATTGTGGGGTAGTCCACACGACCCACCGAGGTATCAAGCACCCCGGCACGAGCCAGCAGACCCAAGATTGCAGCAATACCACCTGCGCGGTTTACGTCTTCGATATGGTAAGCCGAGTTGGGCGACACCTTGCACAGCACAGGCACACGGCGCGACAACTCGTCAATATCTTTCATCGTAAAATCAACACCCGCCTCACGTGCTACGGCCAGCAAGTGAAGCACGGTATTGGACGAACCACCCATTGCAATATCCAGAGCCATTGCATTGAGGAATGCAGCACGGGTAGCGATATTTTTGGGCAGAACCGACTCGTCGCCTTTGAAATAATAACTCTCGGCCATCTCAACAATACGGCGAGCAGCCTTTTCGAACAGACGTTGGCGATTGGCGTGAGTAGCCAAAATAGTACCATTACCCGCCTGAGCCATACCCAAAGCCTCGGTAAGCGAGTTCATCGAGTTGGCAGTAAACATACCCGAGCAGCAGCCACAACCGGGACACGCACGGCGCTCCAATTCGGCCACACGGGCATCATCCATCGATTCGTCGGCAGCCTTCACCATAGCGGTAATAAGGTCGGCTTTGCCACCCTCGAAGTTACCCGCCTCCATAGGACCACCGCTCACAAAAATGGTGGGAATATTCAGACGCATAGTAGCCATCAACATACCGGGAGTGATTTTATCGCAGTTGCTGATGCACACCAGCGCATCTACCTTGTGAGCATTAGCCATATACTCAACACTATCGGCAATAATTTCGCGCGAAGGCAACGAGTAAAGCATACCGTCGTGACCCATTGCAATACCGTCGTCGATAGCAATGGTATTGAACTCGGCAGCAAAACAACCGAGGCGTTCGATTTCGGCCTTAACCTGTTGACCAATCTCGTGCAGGTGAACGTGACCCGGCACAAGTTGGGTAAACGAGTTGGCAATACCGATGATAGGACGACCAAAATGCTCATCCTTCATTCCGTTGGCGCGCCACAAACTACGAGCACCAGCCATACGGCGGGTTTCGGTTGTTGCGGCACTTCTGAGTTTAATCGACTTTTCCATATCGTTAATCATCTTTTATTTCAAACAAAAAAGCCTATCCAATTCGGGGGTCGGAGAGGCTTAGTGAGGGTACGCACACTTAGTCAAAACGGCCCGGCAATTAGCGCATTAGCACCAACAGCGATTCCACGACACCGATAATGACACGTACCAACATATAAAACAATTTAAGTTTGGGTTAAATAATCACCGCAAATGTACATATATTTAATTTTACAACCAAGAATATTATTAAATATTTTCAATAACATTTTACAAGCAATACACAACAAATTGATATTCAACGTTATAAAATCCAAAAACACATAGTATAAAAATCAAC
>JAFTYJ010000013.1 GCA_017464745.1 Rikenellaceae bacterium
CCACTACCCCCTCAAAGTAGCGTGTCTACCAATTCCACCACCTGGGCTTTTCGGAGTGCAAATATACGCACATTTTTTCATTCACCAAATTTTTGACCCAAAAAATCGAAAAAAACATTATCTTTGTGTGAAAACAACCTCACGATAAGCCGGCCAAAGGCCTGCCGCGAGACTTAAAAACAGTATGCAGTATGTCGATTTTGAATAGTATTTTGGGTAACGCATCCGAGGTGGATGTCAAGGAGTTGCAACGTGAATTTAGCGAAATATTGGCGCCTGGCGAAGAGATTGATGCGGCGTTCAAGATTTTTCGCGATAAGTGGGTCTTTACCACCAAACGTCTGATTTTGCTTAATGTTCAGGGGCTTACGGGTTCCAAACGTGAGTATCATTCGATTCCCTACTCGTCAATCAATCAGTTTTGTATCGAGACTGCGGGAACGTTTGACGGTGACTGCGAGATGAAGATGTGGGTTAAGGGCTCGGCGCAACCATTGGTTAAGGAGTTCCGCCGCGGCACCGACATCAAGGGTGTTCAGCGCACTTTGGCGTCCCATATTCTCAAATAATTTCATAGGCTACAACAAAAGAGGGGGTTCCCACACGGAGCCCCCTCTTTATATTTATAGGTACTTTGTCTTAAAACGAGGTTTTGAAACCAAGCATTACATTGGCACCCAGCGAGCGGTAGTGATTGTGGGTGTAGAGTCGGCTGCCTGCGAGGTTACCGCCGTGGATATACATCCACCATTGGTCGCTCAGGCGGAGATTGAAACGCAGATTGACATCAACGCACGCGGGCACACGATTGACAAACACATCGTCTACCACATCTGCGGCCATCATTACAGGGCTGTCGGCCCAAGCAATCTCGTAGAAGTTGCGTGCACCGATGACTTTGGCTCCTGCTTCAATCACAAATTTGGTTTTGTGGCGATATTTGAGCGACACTCCGACGTCAAACGAAGGTACGCCACCACCTTTGGGCAGGGTCGAGAGTTTGTAACCGTAGTAGTGGGCGTCAATGCCTGCGGTCAGTACTCCGGCATACATATATTCGATGTTACCACCCACGGTATAACATTGTGCGTTGTCGATGATAACTCCGAACGAGTCGGTAAGTTCCGAGCCCGCAGGTTTGTACAACGACACAAAGTGGTGCATATTGTCCAGATGTGTAAAGTTGAAATAGGCCTTGTAGGATAGACATTGCAACACACTACCCGACACACCAGCCTCGGCACTGATTGAGGCACCCGTGGGGGCGGTTACTCCCGGAGCGATGTAGGGATTCTCGCGGCTCAACGCCTCGAAACTACCGTCAATAAAGTCGCCCGAGGCCTTCACATAGGGGATGATGTAGCCGTTGATAGCGTCAATCGCCAAGTCCAAGTGTGGGAATACGTAGTTCTGACACACGTCGAATCCTCTGCTGCTACGATAGCCATAGTCGGCACCCACGGTCATACGCATAATACCCGAACGGAACATATATCGCGGACGAATGATGATGCTTTGGTTGCCTTGTCCCGACAGGTGTGAGATGCCATAATAACTATTGTAGTCCAGTGCAACGTCTACTCCGTGGCGGCCAAACATTTGTGCCACCCTTGCTTCGGCATCCAGGCTTACCATCTCGGAACCGTGCAGGTCATAGGAGTAGGCGGTGTTGAGTCCCACGCCGAAGTTGAGTTCCGATAATTCCGAGAAGTCGTCGCCAAAGTAGATATTCCCGTGAACTCGACCGTAATCAATCAGCGATTTCTTGTTTGACGAGTAGAGCGACATAGTGTCCACAGTCGGGGGAGTTCCCATCCAGAACGAGGGATTGGTGAATACTCCGAAACGATGCAACACACGGTTGTCGTAGCCAACCTCGCCACGCAGAGTAAGGTTGTCCCACGATTGCGAACCGAAGAATCCCGCAGCATTGTAGAGCGAAATGGCGTTACGACGTTGTAGCGTGTCGTGCAGATAACCTGCTTCGATGTCGGTTTCGCGTTTGCTGTAACTTCCTCGGTGGTTGACATATCCGCCAATGATTCGGTTGTCGGTGTCGCGGTTGTTGATATACAAATCGAAGTTGGTGCGGAACGGGTATCCCATTGCAAACGACACATAGCCGGGGTTGCCCTTTACCGTCGAGGTTGCGTTCAACTTTGCGGGGTTGATGCGACGCGACGAGAATGTGGTGTAGCACGCCACGGGTTTGATAGCATAGTCGATGTCGGGTTGCAGGCGCACGGTGTCGTCAATGCGGGGTTGCACCACAAGTTTGGTTGCGCCGTGCACCGTGGGGATATAGGCTTTGGTTACTTCGACACTCTTGTTGAGTTGGTCTTGTGCCGAGACCGCAATCGCACCCACCAGCATTGCGGCGAGCGCTACGGCTTTATGTGTGAGGTATCTCATATTCATCTGTTTACTGCAATTTTTGGATTCTTTCGAGCGCTTGGTCTATAACGCCGTCGTCGGCAGGCGAGTAGCCATCGACAATACTTTGGTAGGTTGCTCGGGCTTGGAACGTGTCGCCGCCGATGACATAGATGTCGCCCAGCAGCAGGAACGAGCGCCCCAGCCAATACATATGCGGAGTGTTGGCCTCCGAGAATTTGAAGATGCGGTTTTGGGCATCCTCATACATTCCGCGGCCAAATTGCGCTTCGATGATTCGGTAGGTAGCCTCGGCACCCTCCTCGCTCAGCGGGTCTTCGGCAAGTTCGGCATACAACTCTTCGGCTTGGGCCTGTTGTCCACGTTCACGCAGTATTGATGCGCTGGTGTAGAGGATTTTGCGACGTGCGGGCAGCGAAACCTCGGCCACATCCTCCAATTCGTCGTCCAGAGCAAGAATTCGTGTGGTGTCGGCCGAAGCCACAACCGAGGCCACATAACCATCCAATGCGGCGCTGACTTTGGCGGGAGTACTCTCCATTAGGCTCAATTGGCGATAAGCGTCGGCAGCCTCCAAGTGTCGTCCCGTTGCGGTGGCAAGGGTCGAGAGTTGGGCCAGACCGCGCATCGTAAAGTCGTTTTGTTTAAGACCCACAAGGCGTTTAAGTTCGTCCACAGCACCATTGCGGTCGCCAACTTTGGCCTTCGAGTCAGCCAGATAGTAGAGTGCATCGGCTTGGCGTACACCATTGGGGTGGCTGGTCAGGTAGCCCTCCATTGCGGGGATTGCTTTGGCGGCATCTCCCGACAGGTAAACCTTCTCGGCGGCGGTAAATTTGAGCGAGTCGCGTTGCAACTCTCCGATGTCGGTAATCATACCTGCACTCTCGGCGTAGGCAAAGTAACTATCCACATCGTTAATATCGACATAAATCGAGCGAATGGCGGCAAGTGCGCTTTGTGCATCGGTCGATTTGGGTGCCACTTCGATAACTTTTTTGTAGTAGGCCAGCGATTTCTCGTTGTTGCCCAGGTTCAGATAGGCCAAACCGATAGCCGACAGTGCATCGGTGTGGTTGTCGCAGTTGGGGTATTTGCGTACATAGTTTTCGAGTGTACGGGCACCCTCGGCAAACTTGTCCATACTGATGTAGGTGCGTCCCAACTCATAGGCGGCCTGCATTTGATAGGAACCTCGTCCGTGAGCAAGGATTGCTTCGAGGCTTTCGATTTTGCGGTCACCGCGGTCGAGCAGTCCCAACATCAGTGCACGTTGATACTCGGCATAATACTTTTGGGGTTGCGAGGTAGCGATTGCGCCGTCGTAACTCTCAATAGCCCTCCAATAACTGCGTTGCAGGTGGAAAATATCGCCTTGTCGGTTGAATGCGTCGGCGCGATACTCGTCGCTCTTTTTGTAACGTGCAAGGAATGCTGCAAAACCTTTGGCCGCCTCATCCCAATTTTTGAGGTTGAAGTGGCAGTAGGCGACGCTGTAATTTGCCATCGGGTTTTCGGGCTCGGTCAGGGGCGACACTTTCAGATAGGCTTTGTACTTGGGAAGTGCCGCAGCAAAGTTCGACTTCGAGTAGAGAATCTCACCCTGCCAGAACGAACTGAGCGCGGTGTATTTGGCGTTGTAGCGATATTGCTCCGAGATTTTGAACAACTTTTCGGCTTGGTCCACATCCCCCTCGTTGTAGTACTCCAAGGCGTGGAAATAGGTGATTTTTTGCAATGCCGCTTTGATATTGTTGTCGGGGTCGGGCATCTGCATAATGGCATCGTAGGCCGCTTTGTAGTTGCGTGAGTTGTAGTAGGCCGCCACCAGATACTCCCTCACTTGCGGAACGCGCGGCGATGTGGGGTAGAGTTTGATGTAACGGTTGAGCGAGTTGATAGCCTCGTTGAAACGGCCGCCTCCCGACTCATACTGCAACTTGCCGTAGTTGAACAGCGCATCCTCGGCAATAGTGGGGTCGTAACTTTTGGCCGCAGCAATCGAGAACGACTGCATAGCCAAGCGTTTCTCTTTCATTTGAAGGTAGCAGTCGGCCAAGTGATAACTTGCGTTTTGCGAAAGTTGGTCGTCGGGACCGCACACCTTCGAGAGTTGGGTGGCTGCTGTACGGAAGTTGCCACGTTTGTAGTTCGAGAATCCCAATACATAGTTTTCGCTGCGGGCAATCTCACCGCCCAAACGCTCATACTCGCCCATATAGTCAAGTGCGCGTTTGTAGTCGGCAAGGTGGAAGTAACTCTCGCCCATAATGCGGTTGAGGTCACACTTGCGTGCATCGTCACCCGAGGCTTTGATGAGTGCGTCACCATTGGCGATAACATACTTGTAGTTGCCGTCCAGGAACTCGATTTGAATCATATAGAACGGGATAATCTTGGCGTAGGGGTTCACCTTGGCCAGCGACGAGAAACGCTCGCCTGCCGATTTGTAGTTACCCTCGGTGTAGTCGATATATCCCAGGTAGTATTGTGCGTGAGGTTGATAGATGCTCTTCTCGGGTACCAGACTGAGCCACGAGCGAGCCTCTTTGTAGTCGCCTGTTTCGAAACAAGCGTGACCCGTTTTGAAGTAGTACTCCTCGGCATTGTCGCTCGACAACTCAAAGGGGTTTACAGCCAGCAGGTTTTGCAGCGCGTCGGTGTATTTGCCCTGATTGTAGAGCAAAGTTCCGATGTAGAATCTTACGTCGTTGTTGTAGATTGAGTTGGGATGGCGGTCGAGTAGCAATTGCAACGCATCGAGTGCATCGCGGCTACCCGTGTGTACTCCGCACACAGCCTCCATATAGAGCAGACGTTGGTTTACACCCTCCTCAAAGGCGGGCACCGTAGCGCGTGCTTTTTTGATTTCGACCACTGCCGCGGCCCAGTTTTCGCTTTCAAAGAGCGATTGTGCCGTGGTGTAGTGTCGTTTCCAATCCGGTTTTTGGGGTGAGGCCACCGCTGTGGTGGCAGTCGTCAGCAACGCCACCAGACAGAGGGTCAAGTGGGCAATGCGGGTTATTTTGAAGCCGTGTTTCATATCTGTATCTTATGGTCTATGGTTCGCGCACGCACGCGAAATCCTCGCAAAGATACAAAAATATTCGTTATTTCGGCGTGGTTTTAAGTTCCTCGCGCAAATTATCGTATTTTGTCAGATAGGCAACCACCGAGCCGACCCTGATTGGCGACTCAATCCACAACGGAATACGGTTCTCGTCGGTGCTCAGCCACAAGAAGAAGTGGGTGCCGTCTTTGAAGGTTTCGTCGTTGGAGGTGGCAATCGAACAGGTGAACTTGTGGGCAGGTACACGACCAATACCTTTGAGCCGCACCTCGTCCTCTCCCATATATGAGTAGGTGATTACCCTTATGGTGTCCTCCAAAACCATATGCAGGTCCACGGGAACATCTTTTTGGTAGGTCGCAGGGTCAATCATTCGCAGGTTGTAGAACAGCGCTACGGGGTCGTAGTGTTGCTCTCCCAGGGCCATAGTTTTGGTTTTGGCCTGTTTCCAGGTTCCCTTTTTCCACGAAGTATTTACCTGGTTGTTAGCCCAATCGTAGTCGTAGCCGGCATCGAACGAGTATTTGTTTTCGCGCAACTCGACTTGGAGTTTGGTGGGACGCATCGAAGCAGCCTCAATGTGGGCGGTGTAGGTGTCGTTCAGGTCATAAAACCAACGGAAGAAGGGCAGGGTGCGACCATTGGCGGTGATGCGATAGTGGGGAGTGTTGTTGAAACTCAACTCTTTGCATTTGAGTGTAGCCCTTCCGACAGGGGTCTTGGGTACCATCTTGGCGCGGTAACATACCGCATACTCCAACTTCTCGCCATCGGCAAACGGGGCTACGGTTTGTGCCGACAGATTGTGAATTGCCACAAGTGCAATCACAATGGTCAATATCTTCGAAATTCTGTTCATTCTCTCGTTGTTTAGGAAATCATACTGAAATCTTCGCTTCGTTGTGGTGCGTATTTCTTGGCGAGTGCTGCCAGCAGGCGGTTTTCGGGAGCCGACAGATAGGGGTCGCTATCCAAAATCTCGCGTGCAATACGTCGGGTGTGTTCGATAATCTGGGTGTCGCGTGCGATGTCGGCAATTTTCAATTCAAAAGCCATTCCGCTCTGTTGCGTTCCCGAGATGTCGCCCGAGCCGCGCAGTTTCATATCCAACTCGGCCAACTCAAATCCATCGCACGTCTCGACCATAGCGCCCAAACGCTTGCGGGCATCGGCCGAGAGTTTGTCGCCACTCATCAACACGCAATACGACTGCTCACCGCCACGACCCACACGTCCTCGGAGTTGGTGCAACTGCGAAAGTCCGAATCGTTCGGCACTCTCGATGACCATAACCGTGGCGTTGGGGACATCCACTCCCACCTCAATGACCGAGGTGGCAACCAGAATGTGTGCCGTGCCGTTTTTGAACAGAGCCATACTTGCCTCTTTTTCGTCGTTCGACATCTTGCCGTGCACCACCGCTGTGCAGTATTGGGGAGGCGGAAATTCGCCCGTCACAGCCTCATAACCCTCGTATAGGTTGCGATAATCCATTGTTTCGGACTCGCGGATAAGCGGATAAACAACATACACCTGTCGGCCTTTGGCAATCTCGCGATGCATAAAACCAAACAAAGCCAAACGGTGTGATTCGCTCATATGAACCGTTTTGATGGGCTTTCGGCCGGGTGGCAATTCGTCAATCACCGACACCTCCAAATCACCATAAAGCGTCATTGCGAGTGTTCGCGGAATGGGGGTTGCGCTCATCACCAGGATGTGGGGCGGACGTGTGTTTTTGGTCCACATACGGCTGCGCTGCTCCACACCAAAGCGGTGTTGCTCGTCAATTACCACCAATCCGAGGTTTTCGAACAGCACTCTATCCTCCAACAACGCGTGAGTACCCACCAATATTCGAATTCGTCCACTCGCCAACCCCTCCAATGCGTCGCGTCGTTCTGCGGTTTTGGAGGCTCCCGTCAGCACTCCAATCTCAATATCCAGCCCCTCGGTCATACGTCGCAAGGTGGCGTAGTGTTGGCGTGCAAGAATTTCGGTCGGAGCCATCATACACGATTGGTAGCCGTTGTCGGCGGCAATCAACATTGCGGTCAGTGCCACCATAGTTTTGCCGCTACCCACATCGCCTTGCAGCAGGCGGTTCATCTGTCGTCCACCCACCATATCGTTGCGAATCTCTTTGATTACGCGCTTCTGGGCACCTGTGAGTTCAAAGGGGAGTTTCTCGTGATAAAAACGGTTGAAAAACTCTCCCACACGGGGCATTGCAAAACCATCTACACGGGCAGTGCGTTGTGCTCCGCGAGCCACAATATCGAGTTGTGTTCCAAATAGTTCATCGAATTTCAGGCGATACTCTGCACGCGCCAATAGGGCAGGTGATTGCGGAAAGTGGATGTTGCGCAGAGCCTCACGCAGGGACATAAGTCCGTTGGCATCAATAATGCTTTGGGGCAGACTTTCGGTTATATGTTCCTCGGCCGAGCGCCACAGCGTAGCCACCAATTTGTAGATACCTTTGGAGCCGAGTTGCAGGCTCGATAGTTTCTCGGTAGTGCCATATACGCCCTGCATACCCACTGCGGGGATGTTGGTGGCTCCTGCGTTGTCCAATTCGGGGTGGACGATACTCATCTCGCCACGGAAGAAACTCGGTTTGCCAAACACAATATATTCGCGGCCCACTTCCAGACGGCTCTCAATCCACTTGATACCCTTAAACCACAACAACTCAACACGTCCTGTTCCATCCGAGGCCAAAGCCGAGAGTCGTGCTTTGGCACCCTGACCAATCTTTTGGAAGTTGAGTATTCGCACTTTGAGTTGTATGTAGGTGGTGTTTTGTACCGACGAGACTTCGCCCACGGTGTGAATCTTGGTGCGGTCGATGTAGCGGAACGGGAAATAGTATAGCAGGTCGCCCAGCGTATGTATGCCGAGTTCGCGCGCAAGCAACGCCGCACGCTGCTCACCCACACCTTTCAGAAACTTTATGTCGCTGTCCAGCCAACTATTCATAATGCCAAAAGTACGGATTTTTTTGGGACTGCGCCAAAAACTAATCATAAAACGTTGTCGAAGGCCGCAAAATTGTATTTTTTGAGTACCTTTGCACATAAAGACTTTGTTAGGCTATGTCACAAACACCCTTTTTCTGCCCTTCGTTGAATCGCTACACTCGCCGCTCGGCGTGCAGTGTGCGTATTGGTGATGTTACAATAGGTGGTTCGGCTCCCGTCGAGGTGCAGTCGATGACCGCTGTCAATACCCTTGATACCGAGGCCGCAGTGGCCGAGATTGGCCGCATCCGCGCCGCAGGAGGTCGCATAGTGCGCCTTACAGCCCCCGGTCGCCGCGAGGCCGAGAATCTCAAAAATATTGCAGCCCTGTCGGCGGAACAGTTCCCCGACGTGGCGCTTGTTGCCGATATTCACTTTGTGGCTGAGGTTGCTGCTGTTGCCGCGCAGTATGTCGATAAGGTGAGGGTCAATCCTGGTAACTACAACGACCCCGAGGGTACAACCTTCCGTGCTCTGATTAACCAATGTCGCCAACGTGGTGTGGCAATTCGTGTGGGTGTCAATCACGGCTCGCTGTCGAGTCGTATGGTCGATCGTTATGGCGATACGGTCGAGGGTATGGTTGCCTCGGCTATGGAGTTTCTGAATATCTGCCGTGACGAGCAGTTTGACCAAGTGGTTGTGTCGATGAAGTCGAGCAATACCCGTGTTATGGTGCACGCCTATCGCTCGCTGGTAGCCGCAATGGCGGCCGAGGGTATGAACTATCCCATCCACTTGGGTGTCACCGAGGCTGGAAATGATATAGAGGGCCGCATCAAGTCGGCTGTCGGAATTGGTGCCCTTATGTCCGATGGTATTGGCGATACAATCCGTGTGTCGCTCACCGAGCCGCCCGAAAACGAAATCCCCGTGGCGCTGCGTATTGTTGAGTATTTCGACGGCCGCACCGACCACGCACCCATACCCGATGTCACTCGCCCCGAGTTGTACTCGCCCTATGAGTATAAACGCCGACCGACCACCGCTGTTGGCCGCATTGGAGGCGACAATGTTCCTGTGATTTATGGCGAACTTTCGGCCGACGAACGCGCTCAGTTGGGCTCGGATGTTGCGGTGGTTGAGGCTGCTACAACCAATGCACCTGCCGAATTGCGTGCCCGTATTCTTAATTTTATGGCCGAGGGTGATGTGCGCCCTGTTGTGGTGCGTCGTCGCTACGACGAGAGTGATGTCGAGGAGTTGGCATTGCACGCTGCGCTGGATTTCGGAGGATTGTTTATCGACGGACTTGCCGACGGACTCTGGATTGATGCGCCGAATATTGCTGCTGAGGTGGTGGACGACATCGCTCTGCGTATTCTTCAAGCTGCACGTGCCCGTATGAGTCGCACCGAATACATTGCCTGTCCTGGCTGTGGTCGTACGCTCTACGACCTGCGCGGAACTCTGGCACGAATCAAAGCCGCAACGGCCCATCTGACGGGTGTCAAAATCGGCGTTATGGGTTGTATCGTAAATGGCCCTGGCGAGATGGCCGATGCCGATTATGGCTATGTCGGTTCGGGCCCCGGCCGAATTACGCTCTATCGTGGCCGAGAGGTTGTGCGTCGCAATATTCCCGATACCGAGGCCATCGAAGCACTCCTTGAACTTATCAACTCCGACCGCGCCAAATGACAATCCTTCCAATCACATATCTGGGCAACACCGCTTGGTGGTCACACCTTCTGAATGAGGAGTGTATTATCGATATTGGCGAGAATTGGATTAAACAGAGTGCCCGCAATCGTTGCGAAATTCAAACTCCCAATGGAGTGGCCACGCTGTCGGTCAATGTGTGTGGTCGTGGCGAGCGAATAGCCACCCGTGACGTGCGTATCGATTACTCCAAACGCTGGCAACACCAACATCTTCACGCACTGCTGTCGTCCTACAAAAAGTCGCCCTACTACGACCATTATGCCGAGGTGTTTGAGCCATTCTATACCCGCCAATGGGAGTGGTTGGCCGAGTATAATTTGGAACTTACCCGCACGTTGTTGCGCCTGATGAATGTGGATATGGAACTGCGAGTGTCCGAAACCTACGTTGAGGCTACACCCGATGACCTCGATTTGAGGGGCAAAAAGGAGTTTCTTGCAGCATCCTACGCTGAGAATCTGCCTTCGTATATTCAGGTCTTTGAGGACCGTATGGATTTTGTTCCGGGGTTGTCGGTTATAGATTTGTTCTACTGCGAGGGGCCGTACGCACCACAGCTGCTCCGACGTTAGTTCCTCCCTCGATAAAAATCGAAATCTTGTCGGTGGACCAACCCGAACGCGCCTCAATGCGGTTAATGCCGGGTTGAAGTTCCAATCCTTCCCACACAAATATTCCGCTCTCGCCCGTCTTCGAACTTACGGGGAAATCGTTGAGTACCAAATCGACCTCGGCCTGATTCGAATAGACCTTGATTGTTTGTCGTAGCGAGGTGCGTGTGTCGTAACGTCGTCCCACAATGTGCACAAACGGGTCGGTGGTATTCCACAGCGCTTTGTACAGGAAGAAAGCGTCTTTTTTGTCCTTGCGGTCGAATGTCACAAGTCCGCAGTCGTTGATACCCTTGCCATCGCCATAGGTGCGTCCTGCCGCGCCGTAGTCAAATAGATTGGTGACAAAGATTCCGAAGAAACCTTCCGAGCCTTTCAAATTGTCCATATAGCGCTCGTGGAAATGGGTGTGCCAACCCTCGGGATGCCATTGCCCCGTAGGTTGCGGACGCGATAGTTTGCTGTCTTGATGATAGATTGAGCCTCCTGCCGCAAAACTTACACCTGCGCACAACTTATCGCCCCATTGCCCGCGAAACTGCTCACTCCACACTGCAATATCGTCGGGCGACTCGGTGGTCCAGCCCAAAGAGTGCTCAAAAACTATGGCATCGGTGATGAAGTTCAGGGTGCCGTCTTGGTTGCTTACAGCGGCGGTTATGCGCGACGGGTCGAGCGTTTTGGCCAGCGAGTTGAGTCGGCGAACATACTCCGTGGGGTCGTCACCTCGGTAGTTGAGTTTCGAGAAGATTCCCCAAAAAGCCACCGATGGGTGGTTGTAGAGTTGGTGTATGGTTTCGCGTAGTTGGTCCTCGCCGTTTTGTGCAAACTCGCGAGTCTTGACAAATTGACAATCCGTGGCATAGGACTGACCCTCAAACGGGCCGTCGCTCCACACCACAATTCCGTGTGTGTCACACAGCGTATAGAAGTAGTCGGAGTGCTGTCCGCCGGCAATTCGCACCGCATTTGCGCCCATTTCGAGCAACATATTGAAATCCTCCTCCAACTGCAACATTGTAAGTGCCGTGCCGGCCATCATTCGGTCACGATGCAACACCGCACCACGCAGTTTGTAGGGCTTGCCGTTGAGCATAAAACCCTGCTTGGGGTCGATTGCCAAGTTGCGGAACCCCGTGGTGATACTCAACGAGTCTACAACACGGTTGCCTGCGGTCAGACATACGTCAATATGGTACAGATAGGGATTTTCGATACCTTGCCATAGTGTCGGATTCTCGATTGTGAAGGGTACCTCCACGGTGTCGCACCCTGCTGTAACCTCCACAACACCGTCGGTTACGGGGTTTTGGTCGGCATCGCTAATCTGAATAGATACACGGCTCTGGTCGGGCACACCTTTGGTGCCACTCAGTGCCACGCGCACCACACCCTCGGCACGGCGGTCGCTGACCTGTCGCTGCTCAATCCACACGCCCTCGGAGCCATCCACCAGTGGCGAGATGATGAATGAATCGGTTACAAACAACTCTACACCGCGATAGAGTCCGCCATAGCAGTTGGCCTCGCCCGCAGTGGGCAATACATCCATACGGGGTGAGTTGTTGGTCACAATACGCAACAGGTTGCTTTGGCCGAAACGCACAAAGTCAGTAATCTCGAATGTGAATGCCGAACTGCCGCCACGGTGTTCGCCAACGTGACGACCATTGACCCAGAAATTGGTTACCGAGTTCGAGCCAAGTATTCTGATAAACAGTCGTTTGCCGTTCCATTCGGCGGGAATGTCGATTTGTCGGTCGTAGTAGCCTTCGCCTCTGAAATAGTCCGATTTTCCGACAATGGCATCGTTGTTCCAGGTGTGGGGCAGGTTAATCAACAGCCCTCGGTCAGTGGCATCCGACGAGCCTGTCGAGAAGGTCCATCCGCGGTTCAGTGAATATATGTCGCGTGCTGCGGCCGACAGCGAGATGCTTATCATTAATGCACACAGCAAATGTCTGATAACGTTGTTCATACATAGTCTATTTAAACAGCCAACGGGTGGCTTGCTAAAAATATTACCCCAAAGTTACTTACTTTTTCAGAAAAAATCCCTATATTTCGTAAATTTTTATGCGCTATGAATTGGTTTGATATAGTAGTGGCCATACCTTTGCTGTGGGCCTTGTGGCGTGGCTTCAACCACGGACTTATACAACAACTCCTCTCGATTGTGGCTCTTGCCGGCGGTGTGTGGCTTGCTATGCGCTGGGGTGGGGGAGTTGGCGAGGCTCTCGGTATAGAGGCTCGCTGGTCGGCTGTGGGCGGTTTTGTGTGCGTGTTTGTGGCGGTGCTTATTGTGATGACGCTCGTTGGCCGCTTCACTCGCGGATTGTTCAGTATTGCAGGACTTGGTGTGTTCGACACACTGCTGGGAGTTGTATTTTCGGTTGGCAAGGTGTGGGTTGTGGTGAGCCTGCTGTTGCACGGCTTGGTGGCTATGCCTTTTACCCAAAACCTGCTGGGCTCCAAACTCCCCGAGAAATCACTGCTCTATACGCCGCTTGTGAGTACAGCCGATGTGCTGTTCCCCTACATAGATTTTGCCAAAGAGAGCCTCTATGAGGCCGAAGATACTCAACCCCAAACCCAACCTGCCGAACAGAACTCATAATGGAACGATTCAACGGACTTGTGGTGCGTAGTACCGGCTCGTGGTATGAGGTCCGCACCGATGATGGCATAGTGCGCGAATGTCGTATTCGTGGTAAACTCCGATTGAAGGGCGTGCGCTCGACCAACCCCGTGGTTGTGGGCGA
>JAFTYJ010000083.1 GCA_017464745.1 Rikenellaceae bacterium
AACACACTGACAATCAAAGCCCCTACCAAAGATTTATGCCACTTTGCCAAAGAGGGTCAGATTGCAATAACCACAATTTCGGAGAGCGGTCGCAGCGCAATTACCAAACTCAAAGTTCGTACAGGCGAATGGATTGACCAAGTAACACTCCGCACCCTGACATTCGAGGATTCCGACACCAAATTCACCTCCTACGCATTGGAGCCTTCGGGCAAACCAATCGTAAAGTGGAGCGACCTGGTGGATGATGCACAATATGGCGGAACACTGACTTATGGCGACTATTCGGGTAGCGATTACTACTGGTACGACGAGGGTAACACCGAACTTTTCCACTCATTCACTACTCCCTATTGGGGTGGCGGCCACGTTATCTCAAACTATGTTATCAAGGACTTCACCCCCCTGCCCGAAGGCTACAACGGATGGTACGAATTGCAGATGTGCACTCCAATAGGAGGAAACAACGGTTCGGCAAACTTTGCAGTTCACAATGGTTACAGCGACTCGTTCAATTCGCAGTTGTACGACTCATCGCTCCACGGCTTTGAGTTTGCCGACGGCACAGAGCGCGTCATCGACCATATGTACGTAACAAACACCAACTACGTACTTAACTCTTTGCTCTTTGGCGACGGATTCAACTCACCAGCCACCGACGACACCTATTTCAAAATAGTTGCCTATGGTTTCAATGCCAACGACGAGCAGGTAGGTTCGCTCGAATTCACATTGTGTGACGGAACTGACGACATTATTACGGAGTGGACCAAATGGGACCTCAAAGCTCTTGGTAAGGTTGCACGAGTTGCATTCAACTTCACAGCCTCAGCCGACCAAATCGGAGATTACGGAATGAACTCACCCGCTTATTTCGCCTACGACGATGTGGCGGTACAATTCACCGAAAGAATATTTAAATAATAAACCATCTATGAGAAAACTCACCGAAATCATTATGTTTGGATTGGCAGTGGTCGCTGCTTTCTCGTCTTGCAACATCGACGAGGTGCTTACAACACCCCCGCCACCAAGTATAACATTCGACAATTCGACGGGAATCTACACCACAAAACAAGGGCGCGAAATCACAATCGCGCCCTCATATACCAATGCCGAAGGGGCAACTTTCAGTTGGAGCATCGGCACCGAAACAATCAGCACCGAGCCTGCGCTGACCTTCGTATTTGACAACGAGGGCACCTTCTACGTCACCCTAACTGTCACCACCCAAGCAGGCCAAACCCGCGAGGATATCCGCGTAGATGTAACATCGCTCGAAATCCCGACCATTACGATTATGGGTAGCGAGAGTATGACCGTTGCCGTGGGTAGCGTCGTTGATTTGGTTGCTTCGGTACGCAAAACCGGTCTACCGACAACTATTTGCTGGACATTGAACGGCACAACCACTTCCGAGCAAATCACCTATCGTTTTGCTGCCCAAGAGTGCGGCAGTCACTCAATCATTGCAACCGCAACAAACGAAGACGGCAGCCACAGCGATACGGTAACTATCAATGTATTACAACCCGAGGATATGCCTCTCAAATGGGAGTTTGCGCACACAGAGTTACACACAGTAGAAGGCCGCCGCATCCTGATTCATCCTTCGGAGTCAAGCGTTCCCGACAACACAACCTACACTTGGCAAATCGAAGGTAGTGAAGAGATTATAGGCCACGAGTCGCACTTTATTTATAACGCCACAAAAGTCGGCCTACAACGCCTTATCGCCACCGCAACCCTCAACACAAACGACAACACAACAACGCTAAACAACATATTCAACATCGAGGTTTTGGCTGAGGACACCTACTTTCGCCCCATCACCGAAACTTCGACTCCCAATCAAAACAAAGTCTATGACTACACCCCCGCCCCGGGTCAGTTTATCAACGAACTCAAAACGGGCGGTTTCGACGGCACTCAAACCACACCTGTGGCAGCGTGCAGTTACGCCGAGGAGCGAATGGCCAAAGGTAATTGGGTTTCGCTCGGTGGTTTCGGCGGCTATATTGTGGTGGGTTTCGACCACAGCATAGCCAACGGCGATAGTCACGACATAGCAATCAAATGTAACGCTTTCAACGGCTCGTCGGAGCCCGGCATTGTATGGGTTATGCAGGACGAGAACGGCAATAGTCTGCCCGACGATACTTGGTACGAACTCAAAGGCTCGGACACTCACGCCGAAAGCACAATTCGTGAATACTCAGTAACTTATTATCGTCCTTCGGGAGCAGGTATGTCCGTAGGATGGACCGATAATCAGGGTGGTAACGGCGAAGTAGATTATCTCGCGCAATTCCATTCACAGGATTACTACTATCCCGCGTGGATTGAAGCCGATAGTTACACCCTTACCGGAACTCGTCTTGAAGCACGCAACTACGACAAATCTGGCAACGGCAGCAATTGGGTACAACCCCACTACGACTGGGGATATGCCGACAATTTCAGTTCCACGGACTACATCTCTGCCGATAAAGTCAATCTTTTCGACATCTCGAATGCTATTGATTTCGACGGCGCTGAGATTAGTTTGAGCCACATTGATTTTGTCAAAGTGCAGTGTGGCGTCAATGCCAAAAGCGGTTGGGTTGGCGAACTCTCGACCGAGGTGAGCGGTTTTGTAGATTACAACCTAAAAAAGTAGTGATGAAACGACTAACGAGAGGATTATTTTTGATAGTGCCATTACTGCTTGTTGGCTGTATGGAATGGGACTATGGCTTGGAGGAGGATTTCGACACATCGGCCTCTCCCGAGGGGCTATTCGTCTGCAACGAGGGCAATTTTCAATACGGCAACGCCACTCTATCGTACTACGACCCCGCAGCCTGCCGTGTCGAAAACGAAGTATTCTATCGAGCCAATGCAATGAAACTTGGCGACGTGGCACAATCAATGACCATACGCGATTCACTCGGCTGGGTGTGCGTCAACAACTCCCACGTTGTATTCGCAATCAATCTTAATTCTTTCCGTGAGGTGGGCCGCATAACCAACCTTACATCACCACGTTATATTCATTTCATTTCGGACGACAAAGCCTATATAACTCAACTCTGGGACAATCGAATTTTTATCGTAAACCCACAGAGATTCGAGATTACAGGCTATATCGAATGTCCGGGAATGACAATGGAAAACGGCTCGACCGAACAGATGGTACAACTCGGCAAATACCTCTATGTAAACTGCTGGTCATACCAAAATCGCATACTCAAAATCGACACCACCACCGACGCAATAGTTGACGAACTGACGGTGGGCATCCAACCCACATCATTGGTACTTGATTGCAACAACAAGTTGAGGACCATAACCGATGGCGGTTACGAGGATTCACCCTATGGCCACGAGGCACCTGCGCTCTATCGCATTGACCCCGTGGAGTTCAAAATCGAAAAGCAGTTTAATTTGGCATTTGGCGACACCCCCTCGGAGTTGCAACTCAACGGCACGGGCGATATGCTCTATTGGCTCAACGACGATGTGTGGGCTATGCCGATTGATGCTGAGCGCTTGCCTCTGCGTCCATTTTTGCCCTACAACGGAACATTATACTACGGACTAACAGTCAATCCCCACAACGGCGAGGTGTATGTAGCCGACGCAATAGACTACGTTCAACAGGGCAAAATATATCGTTATTCCCCCCAGGGCGAACTGCTTGACGATTTCTATGTAGGCATAATTCCCGGAGCATTTTGCTGGAAACAAAACTAATGAGACGCGCGTTTCTAAATATCGTATTTCTGTTTCTGCCCTCAATCATATGGGGTCAGCAGAGCGACAACACCTGGTCGTCGCGCGGAATCACCATTCGTTCGGTGGAGGTCAGCGGCAAACGCCCGATGAAGGAGATAGGAACAAGCACAACAACATTCGACTCGCTAACCCTCAAAGAGAACATCGCACTATCTATGGCCGACGTTCTAACCTACTCCACTCCCATATTTGTCAAGAATCACGGCCGCGCCACACTCTCGACGGTGGCTTTCCGTGGCACCTCGGCTTCGCACACGCAGGTTAGTTGGAACGGAATGAAAATCAACAACCCAATGCTCGGCTCGACCGATTTCTCAATGATACCCTCCTACTTTATTGACGATGCATCACTACTGCACGGCACCTCGTCGGTTGGCGAAACGGGAGGTGGCCTTGGTGGCGCTGTCCGTTTGGCAACCACACCGGCCTCGGCCAATGGTTTTGGACTGCAATACACCCAGGGCATAGGCTCATTCAAGACCTTTGACGAGTTCTTGCGACTCACCTACGGCAACAAAAATTGGCAGGTTTCGACACGAGCGGTATACTCCTCGTCGCCCAACGAATACAAATACCGCAACCGCGACAAAAAAGAGAACATCTACGACGAGAATATGAATATCGTCAGCCAATACTACCCTATCGAGCGCAATCGCAGCGGTTCCTACAAGGATTTACACATCTTGCAAGAGGTGTACTACAACACGGGGCGTGGCGACCGCTTGGGGCTCAATGCGTGGTACATCAATTCCAATCGCGAATTGGCAATGCTGACCACCGACTATGGCGACGACACCAAGTTCGACAATCGCAGCCGAGAACAAACCTTTCGCGGAGTTCTCTCGTGGGACCATTTGCGAAGCGATTGGAAAGTTTCGGCCAAGGCGGGATACATTCACACCCAAATGGCCTACGACTACAAACGCGACATA
The DNA here is from genome assembly GCA_017464745.1 of Rikenellaceae bacterium. GTDB lineage: Bacteria > Bacteroidota > Bacteroidia > Bacteroidales > Rikenellaceae > UBA940. Next base: position 4,710 of record JAFTYJ010000083.1, read on the forward strand.
GGCAACGGCATTATGGCCCATATGACACGCTCGCGGAGCCGTGTTAATACAATTTATGGTCAGGTCGATGGCGAGTATTACATTGGCAACAAATGGCTCTTCACGGCCAACCTTTCGCTCCACCAGCACTTTGTCACAAGCCGCGACAAGAACATCATTCGTCAGGATGGCGGCAAGGCGATTGTTGGGTATCGCAAGGGGCGAGTTGAGTTGTCGGGAGCCGTTTCGGCCAAATGGCGCCCCGTCGAACGATTGGGTATTTCGCTTGTTATGCGCGAAGAGATGTACGGCAAGGAGTGGACACCCATAATTCCTGCACTATTTGTAGAGGGTGTATTGTCGCCCATTGGAAATCTGACCGCCAAGGCTTCGGTATCGCGCAACTTTCGTTTTCCGTCGCTCAACGACCTCTATTTTCTGCCTGGCGGCAACCCCGACCTACGCAAAGAGAGCGGATGGAGTTACGATGCAGGATTGTCGTTTGCCGTGGGACGCAAAGGTGTTTACGCATTGTCGGGAAGCGCAACGTGGTTTGACTCTTATATCAAAGATTGGATTATATGGCTACCCACGGTCAAGGGTTTCTTCTCGCCGCGTAATGTCAAAGATGTACACGCCTACGGAGTTGAGTTGCAAGCCAAACTCGATGTGGCGCTGACTCGGGAACTTGCACTGGCGCTAAACGGCACCTTCTCGTGGACACCTTCCATAAACCAAGGCACTCCGATGTCGGCTGCCGACCGTTCGGTAGGCAAACAACTCCCCTACATTCCGCTCTACTCATCGGCAATCACAGGTCGTTTGTCGTGGCGCAAATGGGCTTTCCTATACAAGTGGTGTTATTACAGCGAACGCTACACAATGTCGAGCAACGACACCACATTGACGGGCAAACTCCCCACCTACTTTATGAACAACATCTCGTTGGAAAAAAGTTTCTCATTCAGTTGGGCCGACCTATCACTGCAAGGCACCATCAATAACCTATTCAACGAGGAGTATCTATCGGTACTATCACGCCCTATGCCGGGTATAAATTTCGAAATTTTCGTAAGCATAACACCAAAATGGGGACGCCACAAGTAGCGTCCCCATTTTCGGTATGGCGATAAATCTATTTTCTATTTGAACATAAACTTGGTAGTTGCGCCATCAGCAATGGTTCGTACCTGATTGCGGCCTTCGGGAGTCGAAACCGTAACTTTGAGTTTGGAACCTTGACGTACAACTTCAACATCGAACTCCTTGCCAAAGGCATTAACACTGCGAAGTGCCATTTGGTTCCAACCCTCGGGCAGGCGGGGCGACAACTCAAACCCATTCAACGACACGGGACGCACACCAAACAGGCCCTCAGTAATGATTCGCATATAGAGCGCACTCTCGGCCGACAAGTGGCGTTGCGAGCCCTCGGGCCACGCCTCAATAGGATAAGGAACGTGTTCGCCAAGCAATCTCACACGCGACATATATTGCATACGGGGAATTGCACGAGCGGTTTCACCTGCACGCAGAGCGCCCAGCAGAGCGTACTCCGTAGCACGATCCCAGAAGGTTTTGCTGCCGTGTTGGGTCAAAATTCCGTCGGGAGTAAACATTGTGGGGCTGAACAGAGCATCGAGAGTAGCCTCGGCACGGTCGTAAATACCCATTGCCAAAGGAATACAAATCCACGAACGCAGAACATCGTTGCCGTCGTAGTATTGATAAGTTTCGAAACCCTCAACGTTTGCGCCAAAGTAGTTTTCGATAGCCTCACGAATTTGGGCAGCACGTTTGGTATACTCTTTGGCATCGGCCGAGCGACCCATTTGGCGGCACAGCGATGCGGTCGAAATCAGAGCATCGTAGTAGAGCGACGAGGTATAGAGATTGGCCTTACCTGCGGGGAAACGGCCTTCCAACTCATCACTATCCGAGGCTACAACACCTGCGGGAGTGATTTTGCGACGGCTGAACTCCAAGCACCACTCAATCAGAGGCATCAACTCCTCAACGATTGCCATATCGCCCATTGCCATTGCATAGCGCGAAGCACCATAAGCAATCATTGCAGCATCACCACGGTCGCCTGCGCCATTCCAATAACTGTCACCCTCGGCGATAATCGAACTCGGGATGGGGCGATAGTCGTCATTCATATAGCGAGCAAAGTGACGGAACGAGTTAAGAGCCGATTGGTGAGCCTTCTCATAGGCCATCATACCAAACAGCGGATTAGCATATTCGGCTTGGTCATTCGCCCAAATTGCAGCATAGTAACTCTCGCCACCGGGAGCGTGCATCAGGCCGCCTTTGGTACGAATAATACTCTCGGTTGCACGAATCTTAGCAAACTCAAAAGCGCGATTTACAACCTCATCCGGAGTTTCAAGAATCATCTCCGACGAGATAGCGGCAAGGTAGTCGCGACGAGCCTTCAACTCCTCGTCAACATTAATCACGAGCGCATCCTGATTTGCATTACGTCCGCTCACAACCACTCCAAAGGTAAACTCCTCGCCGGGAGCCAGCGTACGAGTACCGTGGCCTTGCGAACAAACCTCCAAAGTGTAGGAACCTGCCACACCTCGTTTGGGGTCGGTGGTATAGGTGGTGTGAATTTGGGGCACCTCAATGGTAAAGGCACGGTCGGTGATGTTACGCAGAGTGTAGCGTTCACACAGAGCAGGGGCAGTAGTCGAAGGGAAATACTCAATGGTTACGCCCACGGTTTTACGAGGAGCAAGGATATTGGTATTGTAGGCAGTCGCCGCCGAGCCACAAGTAAGTCGGGCAGTCATCACACCATCCAAAGTCACACTCTCAACACGATTACCATACAGCGAATAGCCATTGACAGTGATACCCGTGAGTGCATCATATGCAAAGCGACGGGTCAGGCTTGCGTGGGTATTATTGGGGATAGTACGCAACAAAGGCCACACAACCGAGCGCTCCATTGTCCACGAGCCATCGGGACGCACGCCATAACGCAATACGGTCGAAACCTGCTCTCCCGTCATCTCAATGTGGTCGTAGTGGGGAATTTTGCGATTTGGAACATCCCAGCGAATTGCGCCGTCGTCGGTCATCTGCCAACGCATCGAATCGGCTTGACCATAGGCTGTGGCTGTCGAAAGAGCCATAAGTCCCACGGCTAGTAATTTCAGTAGTTTCATTGTATTGATGGTTTGGTTTTGGGGCGAAGATACTACTTTTTGTGCAGACTCACAAACAAAAGCGAGGATTGTCGCTCCGACAACCCTCGCCTATCAATCATCTCAAACGGTATATTACTCAACTACCACTTCGAGAATACCCACCGTTGAGTCTTCACGAGGGGTCATATTAAGGCGCAGGGCCTCGGCTTCGATTACGACATCGGGGTGCACCATATTGAATTGGTCTTTGTAGGTACCAAAGCGATCGGTCACATAGGGAGTAAACACACGCCACTCGCCGTCAAGCAGGTAGTCCATCGTCCACGACACGGGAACTTGGACACCACCTTTGTCGTCATACCAATACACTTGCACACTCTCGATTGGTTGGCGTTTGCGCAGTTTGATTTCGACTTGTTGGGCTTTACCCTTTTGCGGCCAACTGGTCCAGCGGGGGATGGTTCGGTCAAACGAGTTTTTAGGACGACGACCATCGGCAATTGCCAACACATCGTCCGACGAATTGGTGTGAGTAGCCGTAACGTCTGCAATATTACCAACAACCAGAGTCATAGCCTGACGAGCAGTGGGTGCATCTAGCGCAAACCACACATTCATCGCAGCATTACCTCGGTTGTTCCAAGCATAGTAAGGTAACAGAGTGAGAGTTGCAACCTCTTGCGCCTCGGCAGTTGCTGCCGAGGCTTCGAGTGTCACATAAGGGATACCCTCCAAAACGCCTTCGGTATAAGTTCCGAGAGTTCCCTGTGCACCTATCTCATTGATAAAGTAGTGTGAGGGTACGTGGCTATTATCGGCTGTTTCGGCACACAGCACAAGCGGTCCATGGGTCAGACAAACACGATTACTATCGGCCTTAACGCGCTCATCGGCCACCGAGTAGCGAACAGGCATATCGAGCGACAAGGTTACAACATCTCCTGCCTTCCACTCACGGCGTATGGGCAGCATACCGTTCACCACCTCCGCACGAACACGACGGCCATTAACCTTAGCCACGGCACGCGAACGAACATTGTCGGCATAACTATAAAGTTCGCCCGACACAAAACGATCGCCGGCGCACCAAGTCGGGATACGCAACCAAAGAGTAAATTCAGCACCCTCGACCTCGGGCGAAACCTCAATTTCGATTTGGCCGTCAAACGGATACTCCGTACGTTGGCTCAAAGCAACACCGCCCTCAGCAAGGAGTACGGTGGTCGAACTTCCGGCATAGAATCCACAGAAAATCTCGTCGTCGGTGTGCGAGTAAATCATTCCGGGAATTTGAGGAATCAGACGAGCCAGGTTCGACGGGCAGCAAGCGGTATTAAACCACGGTGCGCGGCCTGCGTGACCGTGATTGAAGGCACGTCGGCCGTCTGCCTCCAAAGGATTGACATAGAAGAAACGATTACCCTCGATGTTGATACCCGCCAACACATTATTATAGAGTGCTACCTCGGCAACGTCGGTGTACTTGGCGTCGCGCGACATAAGGAACATTCGGTAGTTGAACATCACATTACCCACAGCCGAGCAGGTTTCGTTATAGGTCTCCTTATTGGGCAGCACATAGTCAGGACCAAAGCCCTCGATTCCGGGAACAGCACCCAAACCACCCGTAATGTGCATCTTACGGTCAACAATGTCGTGCCATACACTATCCAGCGCGGGCAGCAGTGTGCTGTCACCCGTAATGGCTACCACGTCGGCCATACCTGCGTAGAGGTAGGTTGCACGCACCGAGTGACCCACGGCAGTATATTGCTCGCGCACGGGCAGGTGTTGTTGCGAATACTCGGGGGTGGTAATCGAGATACCCTCGGGGCGATAGGTCACGCCGCGAATGTCGATAAACTTTTGGGCCATCTCCAAGTAGAGCGGGTTTTCGGTAACCTGATAGAGTTTGATAAGCGCCATTTCGATTTCTTGGTGACCGGGAGCCTGATTAACGGGTTTGCCGTCGTTGTAATTGGGGTCGCCCTCAAAGAACACCTTATTGATATGTTGAGCGCTTTTCTCGGCAATATCAAGCCATTGGCGTTTGCCCGTGGCGCGGTAGTAGGCAATAGCACCCTCATACATATGACCCATATTATAGAGTTCGTGGCTGAACAGCACATAACTATACGGTTTGTCACCCGAGCCCCAATTATTACCCTTGTGGCGATATTTTTCGGGAACAATATGATGTTCATATAGGTAGCCGTCGGGCTTTTGCGCCTTGCCGATAATATCTATAATCTCATCCATTTGAGCCTCCAACTCGGCATCGGGTTCAATAGTAAGCAGATAGGCAGCACCCTCCATAACCTTAAACAGGTCGGAAGCCACATAAAATGGTTTGGGTTCGAGTTTTTCGATTTTTTCGCCACGCAGATAGGCACCCACACGACGCAGGTTTTCGATTGCAGGCTCGTTCTTTTCGAGCGAGAAGGGCACCAAAGTTCGTTTTTGGATCAGCAGACGCGGACGCCAAAAGTCATCTTCAAGAGTAACTTGGTGGAATGGCACACTCACAGGAGTTGAATCGCTAACAGGCACATCTTTGGTATCGGCACACGACACCAAAGTCACACCAAACAACGCAACCAACAAAGAGCGCATAAGGTTGTAGTGTTTCATCAGGAAAGTAATTTTAAATATGGTTTAAATATGGCGCAATTTAACATTTTTTTGACAAACAGCCAAACTCGCATTTTTCACAATGTACACTATTGGAGACAACTTCTATAAATTAAACTATTGCTACTCAGGGAATTAATTCGTATCTTTGTACAAAATAATGCCAAATATGAAGAAAAGTCCAAATTATCGTCTCAATCAAACAGGTAGCAGTTTGTTTGAGAATGCCCAAACACT
>JAFTYJ010000084.1 GCA_017464745.1 Rikenellaceae bacterium
CCCCACTCTCCCGGAGCCTTCAACACTGCCAACGCGAGCAGGTCGCTGTAAGCCGTTACCAAACAACCTGCGGCGTGAGCCTTGGCGGCAAACTCCTCATACGAACGAATCTCGCCATTTGCAGCGGGATATTGAACGAACACACCGAACTCCTTACCCGAGAACTCATAGTCGGCATAGTTGTCCGAAATGATTTCGATACCATAGGGTTCGCTGCGGGTCATCAGCAGGTCGAGCACTTGGGGATAGATATTCTCGTCCACCACCAATTGGTTGCGGCCCTCCTTAACTGCATCTCTCGAACGCAGAGCAAACATCATCAGCATAGCCTCGGCTGCGGCGGTAGCATCGTCCAGCAGTGAGCAGTTGCCAATCTCCATACCGGTCATCGAGATAACGGCTGTTTGGTAGTTCAGCAGAGCCTCCAAGCGGCCTTGCGAGATTTCGGCTTGGTAGGGGGTGTACGAGGTGTACCACGCGGGGTTCTCGAACACATTGCGTTGGATAGCAGCGGGAACGGCTGTGGGATAGTAGCCCATACCGATGAACGAACGATAGAGTTTGTTCTTGGCTGCCAGCGAACGGATGTGCTCCGAGAATTGATACTCGGTCATACCCTCGGTGGGCAGTGCCAGCGGTTGGCGCAGGCGGATGTTGGCAGGAACGACCTGCGAAATGAGTTCTTCAACCGAGCCTACTCCAATGACTTCGAGCAGTGCTTTGAGGTCCGCGCTCTCGGGCACATTACCCAAGTGGCGGGTGTAGAATTTATCAAACGACATAGTTTTGGTAGTATATTTAATTTTATGATTTCGAATTTCGGGTCATAATCTTTGCAAAGTTAGGATTTTTTTGTGGAAATAGCAATTCCCAATAGGGAATTAGCCCCACCTTGGTGCAATGTTTTGCAGATAGTGGGGATTGAGAGTAGTCCAGAGCCTCTGTTTTTAGTTGGATTGAGGAACGTCAAACAATCCGCGAGTGACATTCAGGCGGAGTTCCACGAGTTTGGAAGCTTTGGGCAGATTGCCACTCAGCAGGTATCCAAAAGCGATTACAATGGTTGCACCCCATTTGAGCAGTTCGGCGAATTTGGCACGACCCAGGCGGCCACGACTCTCGGACATAACCCTCTCGCTCACACCACACATACGGCACAAGCGACTAAAATACTCATCGGTAAGTTTCGAATCGGGGATATAGTGGTAGATGACCGGCACGGGGGTATAGTAGATTTGTCGGCCTGCATCGGCAAATCGTTGCATAATCTCCTTCTCTTCGCCACCCAACGGGTTGGAGCCTGTGCGTCCGAGCGAGGTAGAGAATACGCCCAGGACTTCAATATCGCTACGTCGCATAGCCATATTTCCGCCTGCGGGGTAGCCTTTGACAAAGGGTTTGATTGCTGCGCCCAGGTCAAGAGTACCTGCAATAGGTCGTTCGGTATAGCGCGACATCCAGCGTGGACGACCGTTTATATAGTAAGGTACGACACGACCTCCTGCGGCCGACACCTCGGGGTGCGACTCAAATAGTTCGATATAACCACGCACAAAGTCGGGGTTTACGGTCTCGTCGTCGTCAATGATTGCAATAATTTCGCCACGGCTCTCGGCGATACCTCGGTTACGTGCCCACGAAAGGCCCTGATTACTCTCGCCCACCATACGCAGATTGAGCGCCGGGTGTGCAGCACGGAACTCCTCAAATCTGGCGCGGGTATCGTCCTTAGAGTTATTATCGACAGCCACGCACTCCCACTGCTCGGCAGGATAGGTCTGCTCGGTAAGCGACTCCAACGTACGCACCAGGTCGGCGGCACGGTTATAGGTTGCTATGACTATCGAAAGTTTTATCATAACCGGTGTGTGAGGGTTGTGGGATTACACAAGATGTATGCCTGCGGCCTCGCACTCGCTACGCATCTCATCGGGCCAGATACTGCACTGAATCTCGCCAATGTGGGCCTTACGCAGCAGCAACATACACAGACGCGACTGACCGATACCGCCACCAATTGTACAAGGCAATTCGCCGGCCAACAGCATACGGTGGAACATCAACTCACTCTTCCACTCCTGACCACGTTCGGCCAATTGCAGAGCCATAGCCTGCTCGTCCACACGGATACCCATCGACGAAATCTCGAAAGCGTGGCCCAGCACAGGGTTCCACACCAGCAGGTCGCCATTCAGACCACGGAAACCGTCGGAGTTCTCGGTCGACCAATCGTCGTAGTCGGCGGCACGACCATCGTGGGGTTTGCCATCCGACAACACGGCTCCGATGCCGATGATAAACACTGCTCCGCGCTCCTTGACGATACGGTCCTCGCGCTCCTTTGATGTCAGTTCGGGCCACATACGAGCCAACTCCTCGGCGTGAACAAAGTATATCTCCTCGGGCAGAATAGGGACAATTTGCGGAAACTCCACATAGAGCAGGTTTTCGGTAACCTTGACAGCCTCATAGATTCGGCGCACGATTTTTTTGAGGAATTCCAGAGTACGCTCCTCACGGGTAATAACTCGCTCCCAATCCCAGTGGTCCACATAGATAGAGTGGATATTATCGAGTTCCTCGTCGGGACGAAGGGCGTTCATATCGGTATAGAGTCCGCGACCCGGTTCGACACCGAGTTGGGCAAGTTTCAGACGTTTCCACTTGGCCAGAGAGTGCACCACTTCGGCCTTACGCTCGCCCATATCCTTGATAGGGAACGACACGGGGCGCTCGACACCGCTCAAATCGTCGTTCAGACCCGTACCCTGCAACACAACCATCGGTGCGGTCACACGCAGCAGCGACAATTGGGCAGCAAGGTTGGTTTGGAACATATCCTTGACAAGTTTGATAGCCTTCTCGGTATTCTCCTCCGAGCCAAGCAGGTTGCGGTAGCCCTCGGGCTTAAAGATTACAGACATTGTGTATTGTAGTTTGGGTAGTTAGTTCTCGATTACATTCAATTCGACGAAATATTCGTGCACACACTGACGGTAGTACTCCAAGGTCTGTTTCATCGATTGATAGGATTTGCCTCCTGCGGCGTTTTTATGGCCGCCACCGTTGAAGTAACGGCGGGCAAACACATTGACATCCATATCGCCACGCGAGCGCAACGACACACGGATAAATTTGTGGGTTTGTTGGAAAATCGCCGAAATAAGCACGCCCTTGATTGACAGCGGATAGTTGACAAAACCCTCGCTATCGCCCGGTTGGTGGGCAAAACGGCGCAGGTCATACTCCGTCAAGGCGATACTTGCGGCCTTACCATCCTCAAACACGCTCAACTTGGGACCCAACGAATAGGCCAACAGTCGAAGGCGGTTTTCGGTATGGGAGTTATATACCTCAACATTGATTTGAGGAATATTGATACCCTTCTCGACCAACACAGCGATAGTGCGGTAAATGTCGGGCGACAGGTTGCTGAATGTAAAGTTGCCGGTATCGGTCATCATACCCACATACAGGGCGCTTGCCATTGCGGTATCAATCACATCGGTACCTTTCATCCTCTCGATAATCTTATAGACCAAGTAGCAGGTCGATGAGGAGTCGGGGTACGAGAACATCAAATCGAAATAATCGGGTGTAGGTTGCAGGTGGTGGTCGATAAGCACTTTAGTGGCTGTGGTATTACTCTCCACGGTTTCGGTCAGGCCTTCGAGGCGGGTCACACTATTGAAGTCCAAAAAGAACAGCACCTGGGCAGCCGCAATCACACGAGCGCACTCCTCGGGCGAATCCTTGAAGGTGTGAATACACTCCACGTCATCAATCCAGCCCAAAAAGTGGGGATATTTATTGGGCACCACACACTCGACATTATGGCCGAGACTCAACAGCAGGCGGCGCCACGCAAGCGACGACCCGATAGCATCACCATCGGGATTGAAGTGCGACAACACCACGATATTCAGCGGAGTGGAGGTTGTCAGCAGTTCTTGCAGTCGGGTTATATCTTGTTGCGGAATATTCATAAGCACTCCTTGGTTGTGAATTACAAAGGTACAAAAATCAGTCGGATATTCAAAAATACAGTCGAGGGTTAGCGTCGGGTAAAGTCGTCATTGGGCCACACTTTGGCTCCCGACTCACGACGCGGGTCATACACTCGGAGTCGCTCGAAACCTGCGGGAACAGCAACCGTTTCGGTGGCACGGGTAGCCTGAGTACGACTGCCTCCAATAAGCGTAAGAGCCATTTGGAACATCACCTCCTCGGGGTCACCCAGAGGTCGCCAACCATTGGAGCGGAGGTCCTCCCACTCATCAACCGTATAGTCGGCACGGATACCGTTTTGGTAGTCGGTATAACCTTTGGCGTTATAGATTTGAAAGGTGATAGGAGCGAAGGTATAGTCATAGCCGTCGATATGTTTGCTCATCACATCCATACCCACGTTTTTACCCTCGGTGGTACTACCGATAACCGACACAGCAACATCCAAACCGCGCAGACCTGCAATCACCATCTCGCTGGCCGAGGCCGACATATCGGTGGCAATCACACACACTTTGGACATATTGACATTGGCATCGGCATAGTCTTCGAGCAGGCTGATATTCTTCTCGTCGTCAGAGAGTTGCGGCTCAATAGAGGCATTATGGCGCAGAGTGAAGGCCACAGTACCGAGTTTCTCCCTGGGAGCAATCATACTCAACAACTTTTGGCAACTCGACACCGAGCCACCACCATTGTAGCGCAAGTCAATAACCAAGCCGTCGATACCCTCGGTAGCAAACATCTCGAAGGCTTGTTCCATCTCGATATCGTAGTCAATTGACGAGTCGGTGGGGCCTCGTTGGAACGAGTTGTATGCAAAGTAGCCCACCTTCTTGCCGTCGTGCTCGACAATCTCGGCAGCCACAATTGGGTTATTACCGATATTGGCAGCACTGAGGGTTACGGTGCGGCCCTCGTTGAAGTAGAAGTCGCCATTAACCTCGCTGCTCTCCATCATTGTAATGGTCACCGAGCCGCCCGAGGGATAGAGCAGGCGGTTGTACATTGTCATCCAGTTGGCACGGGTAATATCCAGGCCATTGATACGGCTGATATACTCACCACGGCGGATTTGTGCGCGGTCGGCAGGCGAATCAGGATTGATACTTGTTACACGCAGATAGACCTTATTGTTGTCGGCACCAACAGCCGAAAGCGTTGCAAAACCGAATGCGGGATAGCCCACAGCAGCACGCGACGAAGCAGCACGTGTAACATAGGAGTAGAGGTAGCGCGAACCGTCCTCATAGCGTCCGCCGTCGAGTTCGTTGCCCTTCAAGGGAATCAGGGTATTATCGAGGAACACATCGTACGAGCAGTCATAATCGGGATAGAGTCCTTGCAGCAGGTCGTTCCACAAGTACCACACTTGGAGTTGTTCGTACATCCATTTGTTGGCATTGCCGTCGGGATGTTTGACATCATTCACCTCTTGACCATAGCCCACTTGTGTAACTTTGAGTTCGCCCTTAACATTGCCCGAATAGATAGTAACCACGGTCGAGCGCGGTTCTGCATCCGTATTGCCTGTGGCAAACAGCATCAGTTCGGTAGTTCCGACATTTTGGGTGCTATCGGGCGACAAGGTAAGCCAATCGGCATCGGTCTCGGCACGCCAGCCAAAACGCGGCACAGTCACCTTGACACGGGCAAAACTACTATCTTCATAACCGATACCGACACTCGATTTGGAGAGTGTAACAACCGAAGTGCGCAAGGGTTGTGTGCTACCCTTGTCTTTATCATCACAAGCGCAAAGGCCACCTATGGCAAGGATGACCACAAAGAGTATTTTAAATATTTTTTGCATAGTCCGATACTTTTTGGCATAGTCCGACAAGCGTTTATGTTGGAAACTACAAAAATAGATTATTTTTTTGGGAACACAAACGTTTAGGCCCGCTTTTTTAGTATCGGGGAGCACAATGTGGATTATTTGCCGTTTTTGGAGGATTTTGGCTTATCGGGCCACGCACACCACGCAGCAATTCCACACTCCTCGCATTTGGGGTTTCGGGCGGTGCACACATAGCGGCCGTGGAGAATTAGCCAATGGTGAGCCACGGGCAACAACTCCGAAGGGATATGGCGTGTGAGTTGAGTTTCGGTTTGAAGCGGAGTTTTGGCACCTCGCGTAAGACCTATGCGGGCCGACACGCGAAAAACGTGGGTATCGACGGGCATAACCTCGCGGCCAAACACCACAGCACCCACCACATTGGCAGTCTTGCGCCCCACACCCGGCAGTCGTTGCAGAGTTTCGACATCATCGGGCAGCACACCCCCAAACTCAGAGGTAAGCATACGTGCCATAGCGGCCAGATTTTTAGCCTTATTGTTGGGGTACGAGATACTCGAAATGTAGGGAAAAATTTCGTCAGCCGTAGCCTCGGCCATACTCTCGGGCGAGGGGAATCGTTCGAACAGGCGCGGAGTGACCATATTGACCCTTTTGTCGGTACATTGCGCCGACAAAATCACCGCCACCAACAGTTGAAACGGCGAGTCGTAGTGCAATTCTGTTTCGGCTCCCGGCATATTGTCCGCAAACCACCCTATCACACCTTCGTATCGTTCCTTAATAGTCATTATTCCAGCACTTTAAGTTTGGCAAAGCGCGCCAACAGCGACTTCTGTCCGACCATCGGATTCGAGAAATCGACAGTAATTTTGAGGTCACCTTGTGCAGCCTCGACAGCAGCCACACGACCCACACCGAATTTGGCGTGTTCGACTCTTTGGCCGACACAATAAGCACCTTGAACTGCTCCTGCGGCGGGGGTTTCACCACCCTGCTCCACATCGGCGACTCGGCGCACTCCCACCCTGCGGAAGCGGTCGTCAATCACCGTTGGGCGAGGTGTGGGTTGCGGACGAGGTTGCTGATATTGAGGGTATTGCGAGCGGGGCTGAGAGGACTGTGCCGGGCGTTGGGGATAGCCCGTGCGTTGAGCCCAGCCACCCGACGTGCCACCATAATCTCCCGACGGGATGCCATAACACGAATGTGCGTTATTATAACCCAAGGATGAATTTTGTGTTCCAGTTCTTCGTTTCTTATCATACCCCTCCACATATTGAGAATCAATTTCATCAATAAATTGGCTCGGAGTACAATCAATCATCTTACCCATAGCATAGCGAGAAGTACAATAGGTCAACACCGCTGCTTTTTTAGCCCTAGTAACAGCCACATAAAACAATCGCCTTTCTTCTTCTATTTCTTTTTCCTCTATCAAAAAAGAACTTCCTGGGAATTGTTCTTGTTCAACTCCAACAATATATACTCTATTGAATTCCAATCCTTTTGAGGAGTGTATTGTCATTAATGTAACTTTGGGAGTGTCTTTATGCTCTTTTTGATCCACATCACTTATTAAAGCAACCGATTGTAACCAGTCCTCTATTGTCAACGATTTATAATCCTCCAAGCCCTGTTCAATACTATTTTTAAGATGTTCATCTGACATCTGTTTTATTGAGTTTAACACCTCTTCCAAGTTTGCTTTAGCCGACTTACACTCCTCATCCTTGCCATCGGAATACATTGCATTTAACCCCGATTCCATCAATACATATTTGCCAAATTCCCACGCATCATCCATTTCTGATTGTTTAGACATCATCCGTCTAATCAAATCTCTAAAACCAATCATTTTCTTCGCAAGCAATTTATCCTGCGTACGCTCATAATCAAGAGTATCAATAAGTTCCCATAAACTTATTTTTTTTCGTTTTGCAAATTCTTCTATTTTAGATACACTTGTTTCTCCTATTTTTCTCGAGGGCACATTAATAATCCTCTTTAACGCTTCATCATCTTGTGGATTTACAATAAGCCTAAAATAAGCAATAAAATCTTTCACCTCTTTGCGATTGAAAAAAGCGTGACCTCGATACACTAAATATGGTATCCCATTTTTAACCAAATATTCTTCTATTTTTCGAGAACGAGAATTTGCTCTATACAGCACCGCAAAATCATCATAATTTGCTCCTTGACACATTTTTTCTCGTATATCCATTGCGATTAATTTAGCCTCATCATCATCGGTATAGCCACGAATAACGCGGATTTTCTCACCCTCGACCGCCGTCGAGAAGCACTCCTTTTTGAGCTCCTTTTGTTGGGGGTTGTGGGCAATCACACTATTGGCGGCATTGACAATAGTTTGGGTCGAACGATAGTTCTGTTCGAGTTTATAGATTTGTGCGTCGGGGAAGTCGCGTTTGAAACCGTGGATATTCTCAATCCTCGCGCCACGGAACGAGTAGATACTCTGGGAGTCATCGCCCACCACACACACGCGGCCGTGGGCCTTTCCCAACAACTTGACGATACGATACTGCGCATAGTTGGTATCCTGATACTCATCCACAAGGATATATTGGAAAATCTGCTGATATTTCTCCAACACATCGGGGCGGGTATGCAACAGCAGGTTCATATACAGAAGCATATCGTCGAAGTCCATAGCATTGTTAGCCTTACAACGTTCGGCATAGCGTCGATAGACCTCGGCGAATTGTGGTTGTTGGCGTTTGCGGTCGTCGGCAATAGCGGCCGTATCCTCGGCATACTTATAGGGGGTAACCAACTCATTTTTGAGATTCGAGATACGGCTGAACACACTCTTGGGCTTATAGACATCGTCGGCGAGTTGCATCTCCTTGATGATATTCTTGATAAGCGACACACTATCCGAGGTATCGTAAATCGTAAAGTTGGGGTCGAAACCTATCTTGTCGGCCTCGACACGCAGGATACGCAGGAAAATCGAGTGGAACGTACCCATAACCACCCGTCCGGCCTCGGGACCTGCCACCAACGCAATACGTTCGCGCATTTCGCGGGCAGCTTTGTTGGTAAAGGTCAGAGCCAGAATAGATTGTGGCGGAACTCCCTGACGAAGCATATAGGCTATACGCGAGGTCAGGACACGGGTTTTGCCCGAGCCTGCACCCGCAATAATGAGCGATGCGGTTTGGTAGTTTTCGACAGCGGCACGTTGCGCCGGGTTGAGCGATGAGAGAATATCAGTCACAATCGTTGGTTTTAGGCTCACAAAGGTAATACTTCCGCCGTGGAATTCCCACTCCGCCCACTCAAAAGTTATCAACACAACCACAAAAACGCTATGGGGATGGGAAAATCCGAAAAAAAATAATAATTTTGCGTAATTATACGTTTATGGTAAACGAAACAGAAAAATTAACCGACAAATAACACACAACACACAATGAGTGAAGTCGTAAACATCAAAGAGTTGAACGCTCGAATCGAACGCGAGAGTGTATTCGTCGATACTCTCAATATGGAGATGAGCAAAGTAATCGTTGGCCAAAAACATCTGGTCGATTCACTGCTCATCGGTCTGCTCTCGGGAGGTCACATCCTGCTCGAAGGCGTACCCGGACTGGCCAAGACACTTGCCATCACAACACTCGCCAAAGCGGTGGATGCCAAGTTCAGCCGTATTCAGTTCACCCCCGACCTGCTGCCCGCCGACCTTATCGGTACACTCATCTACTCGCAACGCAGCGAAGAATTCACCGTCAAGAAGGGCCCTATCTTTGCCAACTTCGTGCTGGCCGACGAGATTAACCGTTCGCCCGCCAAAGTTCAGAGCGCACTGCTCGAAGCAATGCAGGAGCGTCAAGTGACAATCGGCGACCAAACTTTCCGCCTGCCCGAGCCGTTCCTGGTGTTGGCAACCCAAAACCCGCTCGAACAAGAGGGTACCTATCCCCTGCCCGAGGCACAGGTTGACCGTTTTATGCTCAAAGCCAAAATCACATATCCCAAACGTCAAGAGGAGCGCGACATCGTGCGTATGAACCTTGCAGGAGAGGGTATGCCCACACCCAACAAGGTTATCACACCCGAGGATATTGTTCGTGCCCGCGAGGTTGTGGCAAGCGTCTATATGGACGAGAAAATCGAGAAATACATTGTCGATATCATCTTTGCAACGCGTGAACCGAGCGAGTATGGTTTGGGACATTTGTCAAACCTTATCAGTTATGGTGGCTCGCCCCGTGCAAGCATCTCGCTGGCCAAAGCCGCCAAGAGTTACGCCTTCATCAAACGTCGCGGCTATGTGATTCCCGAGGATGTTCGCGCTATCTGCCACGATGTGCTGCGCCACCGTATCGGACTCACCTACCAAGCCGAGGCCGAGGGTGTCACAACCGAAGAAATCATCACCGAGATTCTCAACAACGTAGTGGTTCCCTAATCGCCCGAGGTATGCTATCCGAAAAAGAGTTACTTGCCCGGGTCCGCAAAATCGAAATCAAGAGTCGCGGATTGAGCAACGACATCTTCGCCGGAAAGTACCATAGTGCTTTCCGCGGACGAGGTATGTCGTTCAGCGAGGTGCGCGAATACCGCTTTGGCGACGATGTGCGCGACATCGATTGGAATGTAACGGCACGAACTCGCAAACCTCATATCAAAATCTTTGAGGAGGAGCGCGAACTCACAATGATGCTGCTTGTGGACGTGAGTGCATCCAACACCTTTGGCTCTACACCCCAGGTCAAACGTGAGGTGATTGCCGAAATTGCCGCCGTGTTGGCCTTCTCGGCTGTTCAAACGGGCGACAAGGTGGGATGTTTGATGTTCAGCGACAAGGTGGAACACTACATCCCCCCAAAGAAGGGCAAGGGACACATCCTGACCATAATTCGCAGTCTACTCGGTTTTGAATCCGAGGGTCGAGGCACACGTTTGGACGTGCCGCTCAAAGCACTGACCAATGTGTTGCGCAAACGTTGCACCGTATTTATGCTGTCGGACTTTCTGTTTGACGCACACCAAAGCGACGATGTGGAGGAGGCTCTCAAAATCGCCGCAGGCAAACACGACCTTGTGGGTATCCGTGTAAGCGATATGCGTGAAAGGGAGTTGCCCGACGTGGGACTCATCGAGATGAGCGATGCCGAGAGCGGACAGTGTGTGTGGGTTGATACAGGCAGTCGTACCGTGCGCGAGCGTTACACCGAGGCGTGGGACGAACGTCGAGCAGCCACCGATGCCCTGTTGCGTCGCTACAAGGTAGACACCGCCGACATTGACACCGCAGCCGACTACGTTACGGAACTTATCAAGCTGTTCAAACAACGATGAAACACTTTTTGACAACCATACTTTTGAGCCTTGCGACGGCGATGGCCGTGGCACAGACCGCACGTCCTACGGTTGAGGTTTCGCTCGACCGCGACAGTGTGGCCATTGGCGACCGTGTGACACTGAGCGTTACGGTGGACAAAGACGTAATGCAAGTGGTGGCATTCCCCGAGGTAGATACCGAGAAGGCGCAGGGCATAATCGAGGTGGTGGAGTCGGCGCCCGTTGATACCGTCGAGCAAAACGGACGACGCATCCGATTGGCCAAACGCTACACCCTCACCTCGTTTGATGCAGGCAACTATCGCGTGGGCGGCTATCCCGTGTTGTACATCGACAAGAATATTGTGGACACGCTTTACAGCGCAGACACGCTGGTGTTGCGTGTTGCAACCTTCGAAATCGACACCGCCACGATGACAATTCACGACATTCGACCCGTCAAGCACATTCCCGTCAAGTTTGGTGAATGGGCCGGGTGGGCGGCTCTCGGAGTGTTGGCCGCAGTTGTGTTGGCGGCCCTCATTTGGGTCATCGTGCGCCTTATATCCAAGAAACCCGTATTCGGACGCGAGAAATCTGCCGAGCCACCACACGAGAAAGCAATACGCGAACTCAACGAGTTGATTCACCAAAAACTATGGCAGAACGGACGACACAAACAATACTACACCCGGTTGGCCGATATTCTGCGTGAGTATCTGAACGGTCGTTACGGTGTGGGCGCGATGGAGATGACCACGGACGAAATCATCGCCGAGATTCGCACACTCGAACTCGATGCCAAGCAACAAGAGATGATTACGGAGTTGTTGCAAACGGCCGACTTCGTGAAGTTTGCCAAACACGCCCCCGACGCCGAGCAGAACGAGAACCTTTACACAGGCGTATACTACTTTGTAGAGAACACCAAGCAGGTGAATCCCGACGAGCAAAACACCGAATACAAGGAGGCAATGAAGGTATGAGAAACGTAGTACGACATATTGTAATGGCCGCTGTGACGATGGTTATGCTGGCCGCTGCCGAGGAGTGCCGTGCACAAAAATATCCCGAACGTCGCACCACTCGTCAAGGAAACAAAGCCTACAACCAAGGCGATTACCCTGCCGCCGAGGTAAAGTATCGCAAGGCTTTGGTCGAGAACAGTGAG
>JAFTYJ010000085.1 GCA_017464745.1 Rikenellaceae bacterium
CTGCCACTGCTGCGGAGTCGTATAATTCGCACAAGATGAGAACACTACGTTGTGTATGGCAAAGCCTTGTTGTGGCCGCAACCCTCGAATTTCGCCGTGCGGCACGCTCGCCGGGTGTACTGTTGGTGCTGACGGGTGGCGTGCTGCTCTATGGTTTCCTCTATAATATGCTCTATGCTCCGTCGCAGGTGACGGATGCGCCGGTGGTTGTGGCCGATATGTCGCAAACAGACCTGTCGCGCCGCTATGCCATAATGGTCGATGCCGCACCCGAGGTCGCAGTCGTGGCTACCACACCCAACCTTGCCGAAGCCCGACAAATGGTGCGCCGAGGGAGCGCTGTGGGAATGGTGGTGCTGCCCTCGGATTTTGAGCAACGTGTGGGCCGTGGTGAGCAGGGGTGGGTGCTGTCGGTGGGCGCAACCACCAACTTCCTCGACTACGAGGCGCTCCAAACCGCCGCTACGGGAGCAATGCTCGCTCTCGACAACCGTGTGCGACCCTCCGTTGTGGCGTTCCTGCCTGCCGATAGCCGCACAGCACTTACACGACCTGCCGCAGTGAGTGTTGTGGGTGAGGCGCTCTATAACCCCTCGCACGGCTACGCCCAATACCTCATCCCCGCAGTGTTGGTCATAATTCTGTTTCAAACCCTGCTGCTTGCGGTGGGTATGACCTCGCCCGGAGTGTGCCGCCACCCGAGGTCGGCGGTGGGTGTGGTGCTGGGTCGTGCTCTGATGTGGTGTGTGGTCTATGGGGTGCTGGCGTTGTGGTTGCTGGGTTGCGTGCCACGCCTGTTCGACTTGCCCCAAATGGAGAGTTGGACTACGGCTTGGGCCGTGATGACCCCCTTCTTGTTGGGTTCCTCGCTGCTGGGAGTGGCGCTGTCGCAACTGTTCTCCGATAGCGAGGTTGCACCCATCGCCGTGGCCTTCTTCTCGGTGGGTCTGGTCTTTCTGTCGGGCATCTCCTACCCCCTGCCGCTGCTCCCCGAGCCGTGGCATACACTCCACTATTGCATACCCGCATCGGTAGCAACTCTGGCTATGGTCAAGTGTGGCTCTATGGGTGCTTCGGTGGGCGATTGTGCTCCGCAAATTGTGGCGCTGTGGATTCAGTGTGTGGCCTATGGTGCTGTGGCAGTGGAAGTTGTGAAAACGCGTCGCCGTCGGGGATAAAGTTTTTGAAGTGTGGCTGTGCGTTGGGGTATGGTTATTGCTTGGCATATCCCAAAACTCACTTCTCTGAAACAATCTGTTCGTCTCGCCCTGTGCTTTGCGCTGACGGTCGCCTTGCTACCCTCCCTGCGCGGCCAATCGTGGAGCCGAGGTACAACCCTCGAAATGTCGTACACCACCGTGGGACTCTATGATATGACCCACAACCGCGCCAATTGGATAAATGTGCTCGATGCGTCGCTTGTGCAATCGCTGTGGCGTGGCGGTACGTTCGAGGCCAATCTGCTGTCGGTCAATAATATGCGAAACTCGTGGGGACAAGACGCCACGGTCAATGGTTTGACCATTTTTGCCTCTATCGAGGATGAATCCATACCCCTTGCGTTGTTCAAATTCGGTATCGGACAGAACAGCGGCCGCATCCGAAGTTTTCTGGGTGTGCGTAACGTCAATAGTGACTACTTTGTTACTCCGTGGAATTCGATTTTCACCGCCTCGGTCAATGGACTCTTCCCCACACTGTCGCACAATCTGCCGCTGTCGGATTCGCCCTACTCGGCTCAGTGCCTGCACTTTGAGTGGGATATTACACGCACGGGCTTGACCTACAAAAGTTCGCTCTATAATGGCCGTTCGGCCACACGTTGGGACGAGGTGTTCCGCTTCCGTCCCCGCCGCGACGGAGTTATCAACCTCTCGGAGTTGAGTTATACGGGTGCCGAGGGCGGCTATGTGGGTACCTACCGTGTGGGAGTGGCTACGGGTCGCGCCCTGCTCAATGCCCCCGACTCCAAAACCTATCGTGTCAGCCTGTGGACACTCATCGAACAACCTCTGTGGGTGGCGGCCGATGGTGGCGGAGTGTCGCTCATCCTGCACGGCGGTTACTCACCCAAGTGTGACTGCTCGGGATATTGGGGTGCTGGTGCTGCATGGCGTGGGGTGTTCTCGCGCAGTGATGACTACGTTGGCGCACTTGTGAGCCGAACGTGGCACGCCGCAGCCTGCGAAACCGATGTGGAACTCACCTATGCCTATTCGTGGCGATTTTTGACCGTCCAACCTGCCGTGCATTGGGTCCACTCGTCGGGCCGCGACCGCTGGTTCGGAGTGCTCAAAGCCGCCGTGAAATTCGGCTACGATTCGCGCAATTAATCACCTATAATAACACATTACTTTTATGCATCTTGCACCAAAGTCGGAGCGTAGCGACAAAGCCCCCTCCAAGGAGGGGGTTTGGGGGAGGGTCCAACACTAAATCAGGTCTAGTTCCGTCCTCTGCTTCTTCTATCGACAATATTCTAAACCTATAATAACACATTACTTTTATGCATCTTACACCTAAGGAACTTGACCATTTGATGTTGCTCTCGTTGGGCGACATTGCCGGCCGCCGACTGCGCCGAGGTCTGAAACTCAATTACCCCGAAGCGGTGGCCTATATCACCTCTGCCGCATTGGAGGGTGCCCGCGAGGGCAAAACCGTCGAAGAGGTGATGACAACCGCCGCAACCCTGCTCACACGCGACGATGTGATGGAGGGTGTGGCCGATATGATAAAACTGTTGCAGGTCGAAGCCGTGTTTACCGACGGCTCGCGACTGATAAGTGTACACTCGCCGATAAAATAAATCATTATGAAACAAGACGACAACAAAAACACTCCCGTGGGAGGTGTGGTGCTGGCCGATACCCCCGTGGAGTATAACCGAGGACGTGCCACCGTGCGAATTACGGTGCACAACACAGGCGACCGCCCCATTCAGGTAGGCTCGCATTTCCACTTCTTTGAGGTCAATCGCTACTTGGAATTCGACCGCTCGGCAGCCTTTGGTTGCCACCTCAATATCCCCTCGACCACCGCCGTGCGCTTTGAGCCCGGCGACAGCAAAGAGGTCGAACTCGTAACCTATGGCGGCAAACGCCGTGTGTGGGGTTTCAACTCTCTGGCACAGGGCTATACAGGTGGCGAGGACACACCCTCGTACCTCCCCGTGCGTGAGCGTGCCCTGCGACGTGTAGTCAAACGCGGATTCAAACATCACTCTCAAAAACAGTAAACAATGGCGACAATTTCACGACAACAAAACAACAATCTGTTTGGCCCCACCGTAGGCGACCGCATACGCCTGGGCAATACAAACCTCTATGTGGCTATCGAACGCGACCTGCGAACTCTCGGCGACGAGGTGGTCTATGGCGGTGGCAAAACCCTGCGCGACGGAATGGGCTCGGCACCCTCAATAAGCAGTGCCGAAGGCTCGCTCGACCTTGTAATCACCAACGTCACTATCATCGATGCGGTGTTGGGCGTGGTTAAGGCCGATGTAGGTATCAAGGATGGGCGCATTGTGGGTATTGGCAAGGCCGGAAATCCCGATATTATGGACGGTGTGACACCCACGTTGGTGACAGGTCCCTCGGTTGATGCAATCTCGGGTGAGCACCTCATCCTCACGGCGGGCGGTATCGACGGCCACGTCCACTTTATCTCGCCCCAGCAGGCCGAAACCGCACTTTGCAACGGCATCACAACCCTCTTTGGTGGCGGCGTAGGCCCCACCGACGGAACCAATGGTACGACCATAACCCCCGGAGTGTGGAATATGGAACGTATGTTGCAAGCCGCCGAGGAGTTGCCTGTCAATGTGGGTTTTATGGGTAAGGGAAATAGTTCGGTTGAGCGCACCATAGCCGAGCAAATCGAGGCGGGAGCCTGTGCACTCAAAATCCACGAGGATTGGGGTAGCACCCCCGCTGCAATTCGCACAGCACTCTCGGCCGCCGACCGCTACGACGTGCAGGTGGCAATCCATACCGACACACTCAACGAAGCGGGCTATGTCGAGGATACCATTGCCGCAATCGACGGCCGCACAATCCACACCTATCATACCGAGGGTGCGGGTGGCGGACACGCTCCCGACCTGCTCAAAGTGGCCTCTATGGGGTGTGTGCTCCCTTCGTCAACCAACCCCACGCTACCATATGGCATAAACTCCCAAGCCGAACTGTTCGATATGATTATGGTGTGTCACAACCTCAACCCGGGTATCCCCTCGGATGTGGCCTTTGCCGACAGCCGTGTGCGCCCCGCAACCCAAGCCGCCGAGAACATACTGCACGATATGGGTGTGTTGTCGATGGTGTCGAGTGACTCGCAGGCTATGGGACGTATCGGAGAGTCGTTTATGCGCACCATTCAGATGGCGTGCTATATGAAAAGCGTGCGAGGTCCTCTGCCCGAAGACACGGCCGACAGCGACAACTATCGCGTGCGACGCTACATTGCCAAAATCACAATCAACCCCGCCATAACCTACGGAGTTTCGGATCTTGTGGGCTCGGTCGAGGTGGGCAAGATGGCCGACCTTGTGTTGTGGGAACCCGCCTTCTTTGGTGTCAAACCCAAGATGGTCATCAAGGGCGGAATGATTAACTATGCCAATATGGGCGACCCCAACGCCTCGTTGCCTACACCCCAGCCGATGTTGATGCGTCCGATGTTTGGTGCGCTGGGAGGTGCACGCCTGCGCAGTTGTGTGTCGTTTGTGTCGCGTGCAGCCTTTGAGGGCGGTATTCGCAAACGTTTGGGTTTGGAGCGTATTGTTGCTCCCGTGTGTCGCACCCGTCAGTTGAGCAAGGGCGATATGGTGCTCAATGGTGTAACGCCCCAAATCGAGGTCAATCCCGAAACCTTTGAGGTTACAATCGACGGCACGGTGGCCCACGCCGAACCTGCCCACACACTACCACTTGCGCAGTTGTATTGGTTTAGTTAAATCGCCTCTGGGGTGTTGAAGTTTAGAAGTTAGTTACCACTGAGATGACAAAAATTTACGACAAAATCGTAGGGAACTGCCACACTGAACATTGGCAGCGAGTGTTGGCCGACACCGAGGTCGAAACCATTACTCTCGACCAATGGCAGGCTCAAAAGAGCCGTCTGGTGGCCGAGGGCGACCGTGGAGGACGTTATCCCATCGCCTTGGCGCGTGGCCGACACCTTGCCGATGGCGACATACTGAGTTATGAACCTGACAATCGACGTGCGGTGGTGGTGCGTTTGACGTTGGGCGAGGTTATGGTGTGTGATCTGATGCGACTGATTGATGCAACCTCGTCCGACGCCATTCATCGTGCCGTGGAGTTGGGGCACGCTCTGGGCAATCAACATTGGCCCGCTGTGGTCAAGAGCCTGAGGGTGTATGTGCCGCTTACGACCGACCGCCGTGTGATGGAGAGTGTGATGACTACCCACCGCTTGGAGGGTGTTACGTGGGAGTTTGTGTCGGCCGAGGAGGTAATCCCTTACCTTGCTCCGCACGAGATTCGACGACTGTTTGGCGGTGCGGAGCACACCTCGGCTCACCACCATAAGGAGTATGAGAATGTTGTCGGCTGAGAGTTTGGGAGTGGTGGTGCGACTGCTGGCTGTGGGCGATACGGCTTTTCCCGTGGGTGGTTTTTCGTTCTCGGACGGCTTGGAGAGTGCCGTGGCTTGTGGCGTTGTGAGTGATGCCGCGACGCTCGGCGACTACGCCCACACCA
>JAFTYJ010000086.1 GCA_017464745.1 Rikenellaceae bacterium
AAACGCTTGGAAAAATAGTAGGGTAGGCGACTACCACACAAAAATAAGAGCGTTCCACCCATAACGGATGGAACGCTCTTACTTTTGCAATTCGTACTATTAATAGCGATAGTGCTCGGCTTTGTAGGGACCCTCTACACTTACGCCGATGTAGTCGGCTTGTTTCTTGGTCAGGGTGGTCAGGTGAACACCGATATTCTCCAAGTGCAGACGTGCAACCTCCTCATCCAAATGTTTGGGCAGACGATATACATCTACGGGCATTTGGCCTTGCTTCTCCCACAACTCCATTTGAGCCAGAGTTTGGTTGGTGAACGAGTTGCTCATAACAAACGAGGGGTGACCAGTTGCGCAACCGAGGTTTACAAGACGACCCTCGGCCAATACAAAGATTGAGTGACCGTCAACAAAGGTATATTTGTCTACTTGGGGTTTGATTGTGGTTTTGACAATACCCTCGCAAGCCTCCAATTGAGCCATTTGAATCTCGTTGTCGAAGTGACCGATGTTACATACGATTGCTTGATCACGCATACCTTTCATATGGTCAAGAGTGATAATGTCGCAGTTACCGGTGCAGGTTACATAGATATTACCCTCGGGCAGAGCCTCCTCGATAGTTTTAACCTCGAAGCCCTCCATGGCGGCTTGAAGTGCACAAATGGGGTCAATCTCGGTAACAATCACACGAGCGCCATAACTTTTGAGCGAACGTGCACAACCCTTACCAACGTCGCCATAACCACAAACCACAGCCACTTTACCTGCAATCATAACGTCAGTTGCACGTTTGATACCGTCGGCAAGAGACTCACGGCAGCCATACAAGTTATCGAATTTGCTCTTGGTAACCGAGTCGTTTACGTTGATTGCGGGGATAAGCAGTTCGCCACGCTCCTTCATTTGATACAGACGGTGAACTCCGGTAGTGGTCTCCTCCGACACACCTTTCAGTTCGGCCACGGTAGCGTGCCATTTGCCGCTCTCCTCTGCCAACAGAGTACGCAGAGTGCCAAGGATAACCTCCTCTTCGTAACTCGAAGGGGTGTAGTCCAATGTGGTAGCATCGTTCTCGGCTGCGTAACCTTTGTGAATCAACAGGGTAGCATCACCACCATCGTCCACAATCAAGTTGGGACCTTTGCCACCGGGGAACGACAGAGCCATTGCGGTACACCACCAATACTCGGGCAGAGTTTCGCCCTTCCAAGCAAATACAGGTACACCCGCTTTGGCGATAGCCGCAGCAGCGTGGTCTTGGGTCGAGAAGATGTTGCAACTACACCAGCGAACATCTGCGCCCAACTCCACGAGCGTTTCAATCAATACAGCGGTTTGGATTGTCATATGCAACGAACCCATAATGCGCGCGCCTTTGAGGGGTTTTTGTGCTCCGTATTTTTTGCGGAGAGCCATCAGGCCGGGCATTTCGTGTTCCGAAACTTCAATCTCTTTACGACCCCACTCGGCCAGCGAGATGTCGGCTACCTTGTAGGGCATTGTAGTGTCTAAAAACATAGGTTTTAATCTTTAAGGTTTTTATTTTTAACGGTTTCTATATCTCGTTTGATTTGCGTTTGAAGGCTCTCGATACTATCGAAACGCTGTTCGCTACGCAGGAATTCGTCCAACCACACCTCCAAATGGCGACCATACAGGTTGCCCTCGAATCCGATGATGTGTATCTCCGCTCCGCGAGGAGCATCACGTTCAACGGTTGGTTTGCGTCCGATATTAGCCACAGCACAATACTTCACGTCGTCAATAGTCAGGTGGGCGGCATAAACTCCGTTAGTCAGTCCGCACTCCTGTTCAAGTGCGATATTGGCGGTAGGCACTCCCAGGGTGCGCCCCAGACTGTTGCCCTCAATCACTATACCTTCGATTTTGGCGGCCATTGCTCTACATCTTCTCGGTTAGTTTCTGCACTACCCGTATGTTATTGAAAAACTCCTTAGCAAAGACTCTCAATACATTATAACTCGGAATAGCGAACAACATACCCAATACACCGCCAACGCTTCCCGCAATCAGGATTACAAGGAAAATTTCGAGCGGATGTGCGTGTACACTATTGGAGTACAGAACGGGTTGCAACACAAAGTTGTCTATGGCCTGTGCCGTCATAATTGTTCCGCCCACAATCAGCAACATTCCCAACACCGAAATGGTGCCGATGGGAGAGAGTAGGCCAATCATCACGCCCAAACACCAGCCAATCAGCGGGCCGATATATGGAATTACATTCAACACTCCAACCACCGTTCCGATTGTCAGTGCATCCGATGCATCCATTCCACAAATTGTGAGAACTACCGACACAAAGGTAAACATAATGGTGGACTCCATCAGTATCCCCGTAAAATAGCGTTTGAGCAGGTGTTGCACCGAGTCGAGTGCGCGATTGATGTTCTCTTCGTATTTGCGTGGGGAGAGCAACAATACTATATTGCGGAACAAGTTTTTCTCTTTGATAAAAAAGAACGAAATAAAGAGTATCGAAAACAACGCAATAGCGGTATTGCCAATCATTGACACTGCACTGGTAAGCAGCGAGTTGATTGTGCCTATATTGAGTATCTCTTTAAATGACGTTAGGAGTGCTTCGGTAATCGAGAAATCGGCTGCTACGCCAAGTTTTTCAATCAAAAAGTGTTGAATGTTTTTCAGAGGTTCATCGATATTGTCGGCCAGGGTCGAAATGTCAATTTTCGACAACTCATTAAACTTGCTGAACAACAGAGGTATCAACGACACAAAGACTCCACCAAACACCAACACAAAGGTCACAAGGCTCAGCAGTGCAGCCAGCCAGCGAGGCATTGTACGATTACGAACGCGAATACGACACAAGCGGTCCATCAGAGGGCTCATTACAATATTAATCAGAGCCGCGGCAATGATATACAGCACAATGTCGCTAAAATACCACACGCCGAACACTATTGCGGCAAGGGTCGCAATCCAAATTAAGTATTTGGGAATGGAGTTCATTGTTTCTGTTCTATTTCAAGCGTGCAATAGGAGTTTGCGAGCCAACAACCTTCTGACCGAGGTTTACCATAATCTCACAATCCAACGGCAGATAGACATCCACACGGCTGCCAAATTTGATAAAACCCGATTTGTAGTTTTGGGTTGCGATTTCGCCCTCTTTGGCATACGACACGATACGGCGTGCGATAAGTCCTGCAATCTGACGGAAAATCACGGTTACACCCTTCTCAGTCTGAACACCCACGGTCATACGTTCGTTATCGTCTGACGACTTAGGGTGGCTGGCAACCAAGAATTTGCCGGGATGATATTGTTTATACACCACTTTACCACCTACGGGGAACCAGTTGATATGGACATTGAACAGGCTCATAAAAATCGACACCTGCATCATCTTTTGTCCGCACACCTCAGTTTCCATAATATCTTCGCGTACAACTACCACGCCATCGCACGGAGCGTACACCAAATCGGGATCGGTAACGTGTGGACGCAGGGGCTCACGGAAGAACGCCACCACGATAGCGAGCAACACCAAAGTCACTCCCCACAGAATACAAAGTCCGATTTGCGACAGAGGTGCAAAAGCGGTCAGCAGACCTGCTACAACGGCCAAGAATGCCGATACACACAGAATAGTTCCCGAACCTTCTCTATTAATCTTCATATTTCTTATGGTTGAGTTTTAGTTTATTGTAAGTTCATGATGAAATTCCAAATGATGACCGTCACAAGTGCCATAGGTGCCGACAAGAATAGAGCGTCGAAACGGTCCAAAAAGCCACCGTGCCCCGGCATAATATTGCCCGAATCCTTCAGTCCGAGCGAGCGTTTGAACATTGACTCCACCAGGTCGCCGGCGACACCCGACAAGGCAATCACCACACCCCAAAATCCCATCAACACAGGCGGGATATTCAGCCACAATGCTCCGATTGCTGCGCTCACCACGCAAGCCGACACAACGCCACCGACAAAGCCTTCCCACGACTTCTTGGGCGAAATCGAGGGACACATCTTGTGGCGACCGAAGGTTATACCAAACAGATATGCGAACACATCGTTTGTCCACACGATAATCATATAGGCCAAAATATTTTCTCCATTCCACTCACTTCTGTTTATAAGTCCGAGCAGAGTCATTGCCACAACGGGAGCGGCAATGTAGGTCACTCCTGCAAAGGTAGCACTGATATTGGCGATGGGATTTTGGTCACCTCGCCACAGTTGCGACACAAACACCATGACCGACAAGAAAACAACGGCAGCAGCAATGAGTATTGTATAAGGTAGGGTACTCGAAGGGAGATAGGGCAAAGTGTGACTTGCCAAAAGGCCAATAAGCATCACCAATACCGCAATAGCCAGTCCAAATACTCTGTTGGGCGTGTATCCCGCCTTGCGGCACATACCATAGAATTCCCACAGAGAGCCAATGGTAAGGCCAAGTGCAAAAAGGGCATAGAAATGAATGTTGGTGAGTGTTGCCAACAATACAACCGCCAGCAGTACTGCGGCGCTTGCTGTTCTGATTAGCAGGTTTTTGGTTTTGTCGTTCATAATCTGTGGTTTCTTGAATATTATTGTATTTTTAGGCTTCAGCAACTTCGTCGGCAGTGGGTTCTTCCATCGTCGGCTCGGCATTTTGAGCCGCTTCGGCCAACTCTTTGGCAATATCCTTTTTGCGTTTACCGAATATATCTACCAAGTCGTCGGTAAACACGACCTCCTTTTCGAGCAGGCGTTCAGCCAAGCGTGTGAGTCCTTCGTTATTTTCGGTCAGCACCTTCTCGGCCATAGCATAAGCTTGTTCGAGCAGCGCTTTGGCCTCGGCATCAATCTTCTCGGCAGTACGTTCGCTATACGGTTTGGTCATTGCAAAGTCGCTCTGACCTGTCGAGTCATAGAAACTTATATTACCCGTCTGACTACCCATACCATAATAGGCAACCATTGAGTAGGCCATCTTGGTCGCACGTTCCAAATCGTTGAGTGCACCTGTCGAAACCTCGCCAAAATTGAGTGCCTCCGAAACACGGCCACCCAACAGCGAAGCCATCTCATCCATCATTTGGGCGCGGGTGGTGAGTTGTCGCTCCTCGGGCAGATACCACGCAGCACCCAGAGCCTTACCTCGCGGGATAATGGTAACCTTAATGAGCGGGCTGGCCTCCTCCAACAACCAACTTACTGTGGCGTGTCCGGCCTCGTGGAATGCAATTTTACGTTTCTCTTCGGGGGTAATAATCTTGTTGCGTTTCTCCAAGCCTCCGATAATGCGGTCAACAGCGGCCATAAAATCATCCTTACCTACGGTCTTTTTGTCGTGACGCGCGGCTATCAGAGCAGTTTCATTACATACATTTGCAATGTCGGCACCCGAGAAACCGGGGGTCTGTTTAGCCAAGAACTCGCGATCCAAATCGCTGTCGGTCTTAATATTGCGCAAATGCACATCGAAAATCTGACGACGTTCCACAACGTCGGGCCGACCCACCTCGATTTGTCGGTCAAAACGTCCTGCACGAGTCAGAGCCTTATCCAGAATATCGACCCGGTTAGTTGCGGCCAGCACAATTACACCTGCATTGCTGGCAAAGCCATCCATCTCGGTGAGCAGTTGGTTCAGGGTGTTCTCGCGCGCATCAGTCCCCGAGACACCTGCATTTTTACCTCGGGCGCGACCAATAGCGTCAATCTCATCAATAAATACAATGCAGGGGGCTTTCTCCTTGGCTTGTTGGAACAGGTCACGCACACGCGAAGCACCCACACCCACAAACATCTCTACAAAGTCCGAACCACTCATCGACAAGAACGGAACATTAGCCTCTCCTGCAACAGCCTTGGCCAACAGTGTTTTACCTGTTCCCGGAGGGCCTACAAGCAACGCACCTTTGGGGATTTTACCACCCAGGTCACGGTATTTCTGGGGAGTACGCAGAAAATCTACGATCTCCATAATCTCGACTTTGGCCTCCTCCAAGCCTGCAACATCTTTGAATGTAATGCGGTTAGCGTTGTTTTTGTCAAACACTTGGGCTTTGGCTTTGCCTACATTAAACACGCCTTGGCCACCGCCACCACCGCCGCCACTCATACTGCGCATCATAAAAATCCAAATGCCGATAAATACTAACCACGGCAGGAACGATATAAGAGCATCACCCCAGCCGCCACCTTCATTAGCATAACTTACGGGGACAGCGTGGCCGTATTCTGTCTCGGCACTCTTCAAGTCCTCACGGAACGAATCAACCGAGCCGATATTGAATTGGAATTGCCAATCGTGATCGGGCAGGGTAGCGTATTCGCTTTGGGTGCGATACTCTTCTATGGCTTGGGGGGTGAGATATACTCGCGCCACATCGCGGTTTACTACGACTATTTTTTCGACTTGGCCTTTCTCGACCATTTGTTCTACCTCGTTCCACGACGACTCGGAGGGTGAATTGGTATCACCCACAAGCCACCAGCCGATAATAACTGCGGCAATAATAAACCACATCACATTAAACGGGTTGAACGGAAGTCCGCGACGTGGTTTGCGTTTTTGTGTGTTTCTGTTTTGCGACATAGTGTGTTGTTTGTTTTGCAGACGTTACTCCTCGTACTCGTAGCGAGTGCAGGGGGCATCGGCCCACAACTCTTCAAGTTTATAGAAATCACGCATCTCGGTTTGGAAGATGTGAACCACAATATCGGTGTAGTCCATAGCGACCCACAGCGAGTTGGTTTTACCATCCACGCGCCACACTTTCTGTCCGAGTTTCTCGTAAACTTCCTCCTCAATGGCATCGGCAATGGCTCCAACCTGAGTGGTAGAGTCGGCATTACAAATCACGAAATGCGAGCAAATCGCTCCGTCCAGTTGTTGCAGGTCGAGCGAAATGATGTTTTTTGCTTTTCTGTTTTCGGCTGCTTCGACAATCGAAGCCAAAAGTTTATCCATAATGTTATATCTTCGGTTTTGGGATGTATGTTTGAATTAACAAATATACAAACAATAAACAAATTTCTTGCAAAAAAATTGTGTCAAACTCCTTTTCGGCACAAGTTATTTGGTTTTGACCATTTCGATGATGGTACTGCGCAAGGCTTCAATGATAGAGTGTTTGACATAGGTGCGCCTTACTGCAAGTGCAATCTTACGCGATGCGGCACCTTTGGCCAGTGTTTTGACTTGGTTACGACGCTCGGTAGGCACAAACTCGGTGGCCATTTCGGGAATCACCGTAATATACGAAGTACAGTCCACGAGGTGCATCAATGTTTCGAGCGAGCCGCCTTCGAAATTGTGACGCGAAGCGCTGTGGCGGCGTGTTTGACACAACTCGACCACCTGATCGCGCAGGCAATGGCCTTGCGACAACAATACAAGTTGTTTGGGGTCAATATCTTCGATACGGATGTTGCTACGCTCATACAGCGGATTGAGTGGCGAAACATAGGCGAAGAATCTATCGCTGAACATCTCGAACTCCATAATACCCTCGGGTGTAGTGCCGCTGGCGATAATAGCCACATCAAGCATATCTTTTTCGAGCGCCTTGCAGATGTCGGCAGTCTCCATCTCCTTGACATTAACCTCCACTTTGGGGTAGCGTTTCAGAAATTCGGGGATGAATTTGTGCAACAGATAGGGCGAGATTGTAGGAATCACTCCCAGGCGCAGAGTTCCCGCTATTTCGCCTTTGAACTCATTCACCGACTCTTTGATGTAGTTGTACGCACGCAAGGTCTCTTTGGCGTTGCGAATCACCACCTCGCCCGCCTCAGTAGGGATAACGGGCTTTTTGGAACGGTCGAGCAACACCACTCCCAACTCCTCTTCAAGGTTTTTGATTTGCATACTCAACGACGGTTGTGTAACAAAACACTGCTCCGAGGCTTGCGAGAAACTGCCGCAGTTGGCAACAGCCAACAGATATTCAAGTTGGATGATAGTCATTGTAGTTCTTATTAACCCCGCAAAGATAATAAATTTTTGTTATAACACCCCAATGTACCTATGTAAAAAAAACGCCGCTACGAAGCGACGTTTTGTGTATTGCCTTGTCTTATCAAAGACTACTTATGCTTTATGAATTGTGAATTAATACTTCCCTTTCCAGAGAGTTTTGATACGTTCGGCAATACGCTCCTCGGTGGTATTTGACGTGTTGGGAGTGTAGAAACGCTTACCGCTCAATCCCTCTGGCATAAACTCCATCTCGGCAAAACCGCCAAAATCGTGAGCATATTTATAACTCTTGCCATAACCCTCGTCGCGCATCAGTTTGGTTACACCATTGCGAATGTCAAGCGGCACGGGGCGATTGGTGGTGTCGCGTTCGACAAATGCCATAGCCTCGTTTATGGCCGCATAAGCCGAGTTGCTCTTGGGAGAGGTTGCAAGATAGATAGTGGTTTCGGCCAAAGGGATACGCGCCTCGGGCATTCCGATGCGATGTACCGTGTCAAAACAGGCATTGGCCAGCAACATCGCATTGGGATTGGCAAGTCCGATGTCCTCCGACGCCAGGATTACCAACCTGCGAGCAACAAAAAGCGGATCTTCGCCACCTGCCAGCATACGAGCCAAGTAGTAGATTGCTGCATTGGGGTCGCTACCGCGCACACTCTTGATGAATGCCGAAATCACATCGTAGTGCTGTTCGCCATTCTTGTCATACAGCGCGAGGTTTTGTTGCAGGCAGTCGGTTATGGTTTGGTCGTCAATTACTATGTCGCCGTCAGTGGCTCGTGCCACGATATCTATAATGTTCAAAAATTTGCGTGCATCACCACCCGAAAAGCGGAATAAAGCCTCGGTTTCGACCACCCGCGGATTGCGCTCTTTGAGTTCCGCATCAAGCGAAAGTGTTCGTTCAAGTAGTTGTTGCAACTCATCGTTATTCAACGATTTGAGAGTGTACACCTGACAGCGTGACAAGAGGGGAGTAATAACCTCGAACGATGGGTTTTCGGTAGTTGCTCCGATGAGGGTTACAACTCCCTGTTCAACTGCCCCCAAAAGCGAATCCTGTTGGCTCTTGTTGAAACGATGAATCTCGTCGATAAACAGAATGGGTGAGGGTGAGTTGAAGAACTGCTGTTTGGATGCTTTTTCGATTACTTCGCGCACCTCACGCACACCCGACGTAACGGCCGACAGCGTGAAGAAAGGTCGTTCCAACTGCGCAGCGATAACCCGTGCAAGGGTTGTTTTACCCACTCCGGGAGGGCCCCAAAGGATGAACGATGGCACGTTGCCCGCCTCCACAAAACGGCGCAACACACCACCTGGACCAACCAAATGGGTCTGTCCGACAACATCATCCAATGTTCGTGGCCTAAGTCGTTCGGCCAAAGGAATATTGCTCATTGCGCAGTGTGTATATTGTTATATTTTACCTACTTGCGGCGGTATTTGCCACCAAAGTCGCCGTTGTTGTAAATTTCGAGGTAGTAGACATCACCTTGACGGGTTGCTACGGCCGTCATAGATTCAGCGGCTAATGGAGTATCACTATCGTAGTAAAGCGACACCTTATTACCCGACACCTTATATACATAGTCCATACCATAGCGACCTTTCTTGCAAGTGCCATATTTAGAAAACACCACGCTCTCATCGGCAATCTCCACAGGTTCCCATTCGCCGACAATACCTTCAACAAGGGAGAGGGTTACTACCTCGGCAGGCTGTTGCGGCTGCGTCTGAACATTGGTTTTGGGTGCAGGTGCTACGGTCGGACGCACGGGTTGCTCCACTTTGGTGGTGGATTTCTCAATGGGTTGGGGTGCAGCCGAAGCCTTGCTCTTTTGGGCCTTAGGTTTGCTTGACGATGCAGGCTGCGGTTCGGCTTTCGGCGCAGGAGCAACTTGCTCGGTGGGTGCGTTGTTAATGGTGATATATCCAGCATCAGCCAATTTGCCAATACCCCACGCCCAAACCAGCGAGGTCAGTAATACTATGAAAAGAAAACGCAGGAAACGCATTGTATCAGTTTTATTTTTAGGTTTTTACTTTTTGTTAATCAGCATTAAATCGGCCAAAGCAATAGCCACGGCACACTCAACAACCACACCCGCACGCAGGGCGATGCACGCATCGTGACGACCACCAATCTCAAGTGTTTCGACCTGACCCGTAGCAAAGTTATAGGTTTGTTGTGCACGGCCAATGCTGGCAGTGGGTTTTACCGCAACGCGCACTACAATCTCATTACCATTCGAGATACCACCCGCAATACCACCTGCGTGGTTAGTAGCGGTAGTGCCTTGCGCATCAATTATCATATCATTATGCTCGGAGCCTCTCATACGGGCACATTCGAAGCCCGCGCCAAATTCCACGCCTTTAACGGCCGGAACGGCAAACAGCGCGTGAGCCACAACACTCTCAACCGAGTCCCAAAACGGCTCACCAACGCCCACAGGAACGCCCGTCACACGACACTCAATCACGCCTCCCACAGAATCGCCATCGGCCACAGCGTCAGCCACAATGCCATCCCATTCGTCAGCACAGCGACTTCCTCCCAACTCTACAATTTGGGTTTGGAACGCTGCTGCGCCAAGGATTTTCTTGGCAACAACGCCTGCGGCTACCACTCCCAGGGTTAGTCGGCCCGAGAAATGTCCGCCACCTCGGGGGTCATTCCATCCGTCGAACTTCTGCGCACCCGTATAATCTGCGTGCGAGGGTCGAGGTTGGTTTTGCAGTTTGGTATAGTCGCCCGAGCGGGTGTTGCTATTACTGAAAAGTATAGTCAGTGGAGCGCCCGTGGTATGGCCTTGCCACACACCCGATACGATTTGCGGCAGGTCGGCCTCGACTCTCGGTGTAGTTCCGAAACCACCACTCTTGCGGCGAGCCAAATCGGCCATCAAGTCACTCTCCGACAATTCGATACCTGCGGGCACACCATCCAATGTCACACCCACCGAAACGCCGTGCGACTCACCAAATATCGAAACTCTGAAAACTCGTCCAAAACTATTCATAAACGGTTATTTTGTCGTAATCTTCCCAAAAATCCTTATAAGATTTGCTGACACACTCGGCACCAGTAATGGTTACCTCGTCAGTTGCATTGAGTGCCAACACTGCCAATGTCATAGCAATGCGGTGGTCGCCGTGACTATTCACAGTTCCACCACAAGGTACTCCGCCACGAATACGCATCACATTAGGCTCGGTAATGTCGATTTCGATTCCCAACTTACCAAACTCCGAAGCGATGGTTTCG
Organism: Rikenellaceae bacterium; assembly: GCA_017464745.1. Lineage (GTDB taxonomy): Bacteria > Bacteroidota > Bacteroidia > Bacteroidales > Rikenellaceae > UBA940. The sequence goes on from JAFTYJ010000086.1 coordinate 11,235, forward strand.
GCACGATTACTCTCTTTGCTTTGCAGGCGGTTAGTACCCGTAATCACACTCTCACCCTCGCAGTTGGCTGCCAATGTGGCAAGTGCAGGAAAAAGGTCGGGACAATCCGTAGCGTCAAATTCAAAGGCTTTGAGCGGACGGCTTGCTATGTGTATGGAGTCGTCGGCCGTGGTGATTCCGGCACCCGCATCAGTCAGCGCATCAAGTATAGCCTTGTCGGCCTGCAATGACAGAGGATTGAGGTTGTGTAATGTGATTTCGCCGGCAACAGCACCCGCTACAAGCAAGCACGAAGCACCGCTCCAATCGCCCTCAATCTTATAATCTACCGCTTGATACTCTTGGCCGCCACTCACAAAAAACTCTTTGTAGTCACGATGAGCAATATCGACACCAAAACTTGCGGCGGTCGAGATTGTCATATCTATATAAGGTTTGCTATTGAGTGTATTTACATAAATCACCGTATCCTCGGCAGCGCAGGGCAGGGCAGTGAGCAGGCCGGTGATGAATTGCGAACTGACCGAGCCGTCAACTTCCACCTCTCCGCCATGCAAGGGACCTTTGACCGTAATAGGCAACACTTCGTCTTTGCAGTGCACTTCGACACCCAATTTTTCGAGCGGAGCAGTCATCATAGCAACGGGGCGACGCATAATCGAACCGTGCCCCGTAATGGTGATAGGTGAGTCACACAACGATGCAATGGGGGTGAATAATCGGGTTGAGAGTCCTGATTCTCCAATATTTAGCAGGTTGGCTCGCGGTGCAAGTCCTCCCGTTATTTGGTAGGTGTGAGTGTCGATTTGTTCAATTGTGGCTCCGAGTGTCTGAATAACATCAAGGGCCGCTTCGGTATCGTCGCACAACTCCACACCTCGAAGGGTTGTAGTTCCCTTGGCAAGCAGTGCGGCAGCAATGGCTCTTTGGGCGTAGCTTTTTGAACTTGGCGGCGTAACGTTACCCGTTACCCGCCCACGTCTGACGGTTTTGTCCATCTATTATATTTATATATGTATAGGGTTATTTCAATGTAAAGTCCTTGCCGAGGTACACCTCACGCACACGCTCGTCGGCAGCCAACTCCTCAGCAGTACCCGCTTTGAGGATACGACCTTCGAACAACAGATAGGTGCGGTCGGTAATCGAAAGAGTCTCGCGCACGTTGTGGTCGGTGATGATGACTCCGATGTTGATACTTTTAAGTTTGCGTACAATGCTCTGAATCTCCTCCACTGCAATGGGGTCCACACCCGCAAACGGCTCATCCAGCAAAATAAACTTGGGATTAATAGCCACGGCACGTGCAATCTCGGTACGACGACGCTCGCCACCCGACAATTGGTTACCCTTGCTTTTGCGCACCTTGCCCAAACTGAACTCCGAGATAAGTTCTTCCAAGCGTTGCTTTTGGTACTCCTTCGAGTAGTCGGTCATTTCGAGCACCGCGCGGATGTTATCTTCGACACTCAGGTTGCGGAATACCGAAGCCTCCTGAGCAAGATAACCCACACCCATTTGGGCGCGTTTATATACCGGTTGCGTACTCAGGTCGGTGATTACACCATCGTCGCCTTGAAGGTAGATACTACCCTCATTGGGCTTGATAAGTCCCACTATCATATAAAACGAGGTGGTTTTGCCCGCTCCGTTGGGGCCCAGCAAACCCACTATCTCGCCTTGGTTCACTTCGATAGATACTTTATTTACGACCGTGCGCGACTTGTATTTTTTGACCAGGTCACGAGTGTATAATCTCATTTTTCAAAAATATTTTTCACAAAGTTAGCGATTTTTCGAAAAAAAGCACTATCTTTATTCTGTAAAAAATGCGTAACCTCATTCTTATGGCAACAAAACAGTGCTCGGATAAAGTGTTATACGATAAACTGAAAGAGTATTTCGGTTTCTCATCTTTCAAGGGTAACCAGGAGGCAGTTATCAAAAATCTGCTTTCCGGCAGGGATACATTTGTGCTTATGCCCACCGGTGGCGGCAAGTCACTCTGCTACCAGTTGCCCGCGATGATTATGGATGGCGTGGCGATTGTTATCTCGCCGCTCATCGCACTGATGAAGAACCAGGTTGATGCTATGCGCGCATTCAGTACCGACGAAGGAGTGGCCCACTTCCTCAATTCGTCGCTGAACAAAACCGCCATCAATCAGGTTCGTGAGGACGTTTTGGCCGGCAAAACCAAACTTCTGTATTTTGCCCCCGAATCACTCACTAAAGAGGATAATATCGCATTTCTTCGCAAAATCAAGATTTCGTTCTTCGCTATCGACGAGGCGCACTGTATCTCGGAGTGGGGACACGATTTCCGCCCGGAGTATCGTCGTATCCGTCCTATTATTAATGATATTGGTAATGCGCCATTGATTGCGCTTACCGCTACGGCTACACCCAAGGTGCAGATGGATATCCAAAAGAACCTGGGAATGAACGATGCCACGGTATTCAAGTCATCGTTCAACCGCCCGAACCTCTATTATGAATTGCGCCCCAAAGTTGATGCCGAGCGCGAAATCATTCGTTACATCAAGACCAATGAGGGTAAATCGGGTATTATCTACTGCCTGAGCCGTAAGAAAGTGGAGGAGTTGGCCGAATTGTTGCGTGCCAACCATATCCGCGCCCACGCCTATCACGCAGGTATGGATGCAGCCACACGCGCCCAAAATCAAGACGATTTCCTTATGGAGAAGGTCGATGTAATTGTGGCAACCATTGCATTCGGTATGGGTATCGACAAACCCGACGTGCGCTATGTGATTCACTACGATATACCCAAGAGTTTGGAGGGCTACTACCAAGAGACAGGACGTGCCGGTCGTGATGGTGGCGAGGGTAAGTGTATCACTTTTTATAGTTATAAGGATATTCAGAAACTCGAAAAGTTTATGCAGGGTAAACCGGTTGCTGAGCAGGAAATCGGTAAACTGCTGCTACTCGAAACCGTGTCGTATGCCGAGTCATCGATGTGCCGCCGCCGTACACTGCTGCACTACTTCGGAGAGGAGTATACCGAGAGCAATTGCGGCAACTGCGACAACTGTCTGCATCCTAAACCAAAGATTGATGTCGCCAAAGATATGGTGCTGATGTTCGACGTATTAAGCAAGGTGGGGGATAAGTTCAAAATCGACTATCTGGTGAACGTTATGTTGGGCAAGGTGACCGCTATGATTAAGAGTTATGGTCACAATAAGTGCGACTATTTTGGTTGTGGCGAGGGTCACGATGCCAAGTACTGGGGCGCTGTGATTCGTCAGGCTCTGATTCAGGGTATGATTGACAAGAATATCGAAAACTACGGCCTTATTTCGATTAACGACAAAGGTCGCGCATTTATGAAAAAACCACACAAAGTGGAGATTACCCTCGACCATAACTACGACGCAGAACATAAAGAGGAACAAGCCGCTGCAAGTATGGGTAAGGGTGGGGCTGTTGCCGACGAAGAACTCTACTCGATGCTCAAAGACCTGCGTAAAAAGGTGGCTCGCGAACACTCTCTGCCTCCGTTTGTAGTATTCCAAGATCCGTCGCTCGAAGATATGTCTAGCCAATATCCCATTACCATTGAGGAGTTGCAAAATATTCAAGGTGTGGGCGCAGGTAAGGCACAACGCTTTGGTGCACCGTTCATTAGTCTGATTAAGACCTATGTCGAGGAGAAGGATATTATCCGTCCGCAGGATATGGTGGTCAAGAGTGTGGGTGGCAAGAGTGCTAATAAGATTTTTATCATCCAGAGCATTGACCGCAAGATGGATTTCGAGGATATCGCCCGAGCCAAGGATTTGGACTTTGAGGAGTTGCTGACCGAAATCGAAACCATCGTCAATTCGGGTACCAAACTCAATATCTCGTACTACATCAACGAGTATATGGACGAGGATAAAGCCGAGGATATTTACGAATACTTCAAGGAGGATGCCGAAACCGACTCGCTGGCAGAGGCTGTCAACGAACTCGGACGCGAGTATACAGAGGAGGAAATTCGCCTGGTACGCATCAAATTTATCTGCGAACAAGGCAACTAAACCGTTTATTCAATAGAGTCACTCTAAACAATTAGTGCCGTGCAAGATGAGTTGCACGGCACTAATTGTTTTCGAATGGATTAGACGACTATCTGTCAGACGATTTGTAGTAGCATCCGATAGCAGGATAGAATAGTGTCCACACGATATAATACTGCACCAAGATTGCGAGATAAACTCCACTCGGAATTTGTACTGTCGAAGCCACAAAATTCCACACAATCAGATTGAGTAGAGTCTCGTAAGCCGCAACCACCGACATAATCATCGCCCACGAACCGCTGCGGAATTGGGTGCTCAACCAAACAAGCCACACCACAGCCCAAGCACTTGCGCCCATCGACACATTGCTGATTATTCCTGCGTTTGCGCCCCACCATTGAGCAAAAGCACCATCAGTCACCCCTGCAAAATAACCACACACACGTACCACTGCCGATATTGCGGGCACAATGAGTATCATTGTCGCCGAAATCTTAACCGATTTTGAGGGCAACTTACTTGCAAGCATCAGCGCAAAATACACAACCTCACTCACACAAATTAAAACGCCCAAACAGGTTATTGCCACGCCCAATGCGGGAATACGCTCAATAACACCCAATCGCGTCAGGAATGTATAGGGAAGATGTATGAGCGCGCATACTCCGAAAATTGCAGCAACTATGGCCGCCGATTTCTGTAAATTCTTCATAGTCCAAGATTGTTATACCACAAAGATACACTTTTTTTGGAATACAAACACATCGCAGCAGCCCCAAAAGCGGTCGAGAAAGGCTCTATTTTTACAAAATAGTGGTCGGGATTTTCGAAATTCGCATAAAAATAGTAATTTTGAGCCCCAAAGAAGATAGTATGGTCAGTCGTGTAATTCAAAATCTGCTCAAAACCGAAAAGCGTGTAACGGTACCTGCGCTCGGCTCTTTTATGAGACGTGGCGATGACACTGTGGTATTTACGGATATGTTTAAGGACAACGATGGTGTGCTTACGCGTGCCATAGCCGAGGCTCAATCCGTAACCGAGTTGCAAGCCGCCGAGAGTATTTCGAAGTGGGTCAGCGAGGTGGAGAAGAACCTGACGGATAAAGGCTGCGCAGAGTTGAGTTTCGACCGTTTGCAACGTAATGACGACGGACGCGTGGTGTTTGTTATGAACAGCACCCCCGTGTCGCAACCCACGCAACCGACATCAGCACCCGTGGTTGAACAACCACAACAGACTGCACCCCAACCAGAGGTCACTCACCCCGTTACTCCCGTAGAGGAAAAGCCGCAGACACCCATAAAGCCCCGTCCCGTTCCTCCTCGCGTAGCACAACCCACACCTCGTCAGCGTGTGGAACGCCCCGCCGAGGTACGCAAACCCCAAAGGGATTGGGTATTGATAGCCGCCATTGCCGCGGCCGTCATCGCCTTGGCAGTTATGGCCTACGGAGTGATTAACAGCGACGTGACCTCCACCATAATTCTAGAATAAATGGATACACTTGCGATAAAACAGAGATTCGGCATCATTGGCAACAGCCGCGGTGTGGAACGTGCATTGGAGATAGCCCTGCGCGTATCCTCGACCGATTTGTCGGTGCTGATTACGGGTGAGAGTGGAGTAGGTAAGGAGTTCTTTCCGCAAATTATCCACGCCAACAGCCCCCGCAAACACAACAAATACATCGCCGTCAATTGCGGAGCCATTCCCGAAGGTACTATTGATTCCGAACTATTCGGACACGAGAAGGGCGCCTTTACGGGAGCCATTGATTCGCGCAAAGGTTATTTCGAGGAGGCCGACGGAGGTACAATCTTCTTGGATGAGGTGGCCGAATTGCCCCTTTCAACTCAGGTGCGCTTGTTGCGTGTGCTGCAAACAGGTGAGTTCATCCGCGTAGGTTCGGCAAAGGTGCAGAAGACAAATGTAAGGGTTGTGGCCGCCACTAATGTCAATTTGCAGGAGGCTATTGCATCGGGGCGTTTTCGTGACGACCTCTATTATCGTCTGAATACCGTTCCAATCGTGGTTCCGCCCTTGCGCGAGCGTACCGAGGACATTCACCTGCTGTTCCGTAAATTTGCCGCAGATATTGCCAATCAATACCATATGCATACTATTTCACTTGATGATTCGGCTCGTGTGGCTATTGAGCAATACTCCTGGCCGGGCAATGTTCGCCAACTTAAAAACGTTGCAGAGCAGATTTCGGCTATCGAGCAACAACGTGTAATAACCGCCGACATTATCCGTCGCTATCTTCCCGTGGTGCACACTTCGCCTACGGTAACTTCGGGTGATTTCTCGTCGGGTGGCGCGACCTTTGGCGACGAACGCGAGATTTTGTACCGAATTTTGTTTGATATGCGCAACGACATCGCCGACCTCAAACGAATGGTTGCTGAGTTGTCGCACGGCAGTGTAACCCCCACGACAGCACACCCCTCGCGTGAAATCTTCGGACTGCTTCCCGGTGCTTCGGGTCATAATCATAATGTTGTGCCTCACACTATAACCGACACCGAGTCGGAGGATGTGACCGAAGTTGAACATACCGCACCTCAAACCAAAGACGAAATGATGCGTGAGGCAATAGTGTCGGCCTTGCGTCGTTCTAATGGTAAGCGCAAGGAGGCTGCCAAATTGCTGTTTATGTCGGAACGCACTCTCTATCGCCGCATTAAGGAGTTTGGTATTGACGAACAAGACTTGTCATAACACTATGAAACGAATACTCAAAATAACATCGCATATAGCACTCATTTTTACGCTGTTGATTCTGGGCGGTTGTACCATACGAATCGGCAACGCAACATTTGGCTACACATTTACGGGAGCGTCTATTTCGGATAATGCACGCACGTTTAGTGTCGCATATTTTCCCAACAACGCTTCGATGGTTGCACCCATTCTGAGTTCAACTTTGACCGATGCTATGCGCGAGCGTTTTGAACGCCAAACCCGATTATCGCAAGTGGCCGAAGGTGGCGACTTGGCAGTCGAAGGCGAGATTACCAACTATGTCAGTGCCCCCTCGTCATATTCGAGTGCCGATGGTGGTGTGGCCGAGATGAACCGTCTTACCATTACCGTGCAAGTGCGATTTACCAACGCTATCGAACCACAATGGAACTACAATAAATCTTTCTCGGCTTATCGTGATTATAGCGCAAGCCAACTACTCCAAGAGGTTGAAGGCACGCTGATTCAAGAGATTGTAACCGACCTTGTGGATGATATTTTCAACGCCTGCGTATCGAACTGGTAGTGTATAATGGCAAAGTTCAAAAACTACATAACAGCCTCAGGGCAGGGTAGCGCCCCCTCGTTCAAAGTAGGACGATGGGAGTTGATGCGCCTGGTACATCGCTATCCGTGGTTTACCACAGCGCGCGTGGTGCGTGCCGAGTTGTACGAGCGCGAGGACGAAAGAGTTTATCTATCCAAACTCATTCCGATTCCGGAGTTGCAACCCACCTCCGATAGTACCGTGCGTGAGGCTATTGAGACCCGCGTGGTGGACAATTTCCTGGCTTTGGGCAAGTACGCAATTAACCGTACCGAGGAGGATGGAAGAGCCGAATCGCTGCTTTGTGAGAACGCAGCCGACGAGGATGACGACGAATTTTACACCGAAGAATTGGCCCAAATATATGCAAATCAGGGACTTTTTGCCGAAGCACGTAAGATTTATGTAAAATTAAGTTTGCGATATCCGAAAAAAAGTGTTTATTTTGCCGAAATTATTTCGCAATTGGACGAAAAATTATAAACAATTAAATATTTAACCAAGATGTATATTCTTTGCATTGTACTGATTATCATTGCGAGCATTTTGCTCATCCTTGCCGTTTTGGCGCAAAGCCCCAAAAGCGGTATGGCTGCTAACTTCGGCGCCTCGAACCAAGTAATGGGTGTTCGTCAAACCGCCGACTTCCTCGAAAAATCGACTTGGGGTCTTGCCATTTCGATTTTGGTATTGAGCCTAGTTGCAACCCTGGTTATGCCTTCGAAAAACGCAGGTGCTCCCACCTCGGAACTCGACAAAGCAATTATGGAGCAATCGGCTGCTGAGCAAGCTGCTATGCCCAACCAAATCGAGATGCCCGCCGAGGAGACTGCAACCGAGAGCGCTGAGTAACAACTCGCCGCAGGGATTATCCGAATCCGGCCGACCATTTGATGTGATAAGCATTGAATGGTCGGCTTGTTTTTTGCTTTGACCAAAGCGTTTATTTCGCTCTGGCAGTTGGGTAGTTAATGGGGATTTTGTATATTTGCACAAGCTAAATACCTGAAATATGACCTTACGAGTTAATTGGACAACTATCAAGGAGTTGCTTTATAAGATTATTGTCCCCGTCAAATCTCCCGTATTCCTGACAATGTTGGGTATCGCATTCGTTATGTGGTATGCCTTGAAACTCAGTCATATCTACACCACCGACATCGCCGTACCCGTACGCATCGAGGGCGAGCGCTATCGTATTAAATGTATGGTAGAGGCCCGCGGTACCGAATTGTGGGCTCAACGCCTGTCGGTGGGTGGCAAAATAAATATTCCGCTCAAAGAGTTATCGCCACGATTGGATTCGGTAGGCGCACCTTATTATACCATATCGCACGGAGCAATGGCCAATGCCATTATGCAACGCACAGGCTCGTTGCGCGTAATCGAGGTATTGGAACTCCCCGAAATCAGTTCAACCATTCCCGTAGAATGAAACGACTCGGTATTACAGGCGGTATCGGAAGTGGAAAAAGTACCGTAAGCCGATTGCTGCGACAAAGTGGCATTCCGGTTTACGACTCCGACTCCGAAGCCAAGCGGCTAATGCACACTCTATTACGCCAACCTATCGAACAATTGTTTGGAAGCCAGGCCTATGAGGACGAAAATCTAAATCGCAAATATATCGCCTCACAAGTGTTTTGCAATCCCGAACTCCTCAATCGACTTAATGCAATTGTTCATCCTGCGGTGGGCGAGGATTTCGAACGTTGGGCCGAAGAACAATCTGACGAAGTGCCTTTTGTGGCTTTGGAAAGTGCCATTTTGTTTGAAAGTGGTTTTGATAGCAGGGTGGATGTAACGCTGTTGGTGGACGCTCCGATAGAGGAACGCATACGCCGTACAGTCTTGCGAGATGGGAGCAGCCCCGATGAAGTAAGAGCCAGAATAGCACACCAAAATACAGAATTGGCCCAAACAAAAGCCGATTATGTAATACATAACCATACCGAATCTGCTCTTGCCGAACAGGTTAATTCACTATACATTAACTTAAAGCAATTATGGAAGTAATCTTCGATAAACCACAAGTGATGAGTATTGTGAATGTTACTCCCGACTCTTTTTATTCGGGATGTCGTTCACTTGACAGCACAGAGGTGGAACAACGTATCCGCGAGGTTGTTTCACAGGGGTGTGATATTATCGATATTGGTGGTTACTCCTCGCGTCCGGGTGCTGACGAGGTTAGTATCGAAGAGGAGTTGCGCCGTGTTGCTATGGGCGTCAATGCCGCCCGACGTCTTGCTCCTCAAATACCTGTTTCGATAGATACCTTCCGTGCCGAAGTGGTGAGGAGTATTGTACAAGAGTTTGGAGATGTGATTGTTAATGATATATCGGCAGGCGAATTAAGTCACAATATGATTGAAACAGTCGCCGAACTCCAACTGCCTTACGTGGCAATGCATATGCGCGGTACACCCACCACAATGCAATCCAAAACAGAATACACCGACATTACTTCCGAAGTGGTCAATTATCTGTCGGAGCGCGCAAAAGTACTCACAAGTGCGGGGGTGCAAAATATTGTACTCGACCCCGGATTCGGCTTTGCCAAGAGTCTGCAACAAAACTACGAATTGCTACACGGGCTGACTCAACTAAGTACTCTTGGTTACCCTGTGCTGGTTGGTATTTCGCGCAAATCGATGATTTATAAAGCACTGAACACCACACAAGAAGACGCACTTATCGGAACCGTTGCTTTGCATTGGGAGTGCCTACGTGCAGGAGCCAAAATATTGCGCGTTCACGACACCCGCGAGGCAGTTCAAACCATAAAACTTTTTGAAATCTATGAAGCCAATCGTCAAAGCAAACAGAATATGTAAGAGTTACGGCTCATTGCAGGTACTGAGTGATGTTTCGCTCGAAGTTATGCCCTCGGAGATTGTGGCAGTTGTCGGCGCAAGTGGTGCCGGCAAGACCACTTTGTTGCAAATTGTAGGCACATTGTCGGCAGCAGATTCGGGTGAGTTGGAGATTGACGATGTAAAATTTCAACACCTGAGCGACAAGGAGTTATCGACTCTACGTAACACCAAGATAGGCTTTGTATTTCAATTCCACCACCTGCTTACCGAATTTACAGCCAGTGAGAATGTTGCGATACCGGGATACATAGCAGACCGGGACCGCGCCGAGGTCGATAAACGTGCTATCGAACTGCTTGATGCTGTGGGTATGAGCCACCGACTAAACCACAAACCTGCGGAGTTGTCGGGTGGCGAGCAACAACGTGTTGCCATTGCGCGCGCACTTAACAATTCGCCCGCCGTTGTGTTGGCCGACGAACCCTCGGGCAACCTCGACAGCGCTACTAAAGCCGAGATTCATAAACTGTTTTTCGATTTACGCGACAGCCTCGGCCAAACATTTATCATCGTCACTCACGACGAGGAATTAGCCAATATGGCCGACCGCAAAATCATAATGCGCGACGGTAAAATAGTATCACGATGAGCGCTGATAATCTGAAAGATACACTCGATTACCTACACGACAAGTATAACCGTGTGGAGTTTATCGAAAACGACCCTATTTCTATCCCGCATAGTTATACATCTCGTATCGATTGCGAGATTAGTGGCTTTTTGGCCTCTACCATTGCGTGGGGCAACCGCAAAGCGATTGTGCGAAGTGCCCGTCGGATGATGGAGTATCTGGACAATTCGCCCGCTTCATTCGTGGCAGGGGCCTCAGAACAGGAGTTAAATCATCTGCGAGGGTATGTGCATCGAACATTCAATGGCGAGGATTTGGTGTCAATGATTCGAGGACTGCGACACATCACCAATCGCTATGGTTCGCTGGGCGATATGTTCCAACAGAGTTATCTGCGTAGTGGCGATATGCGTATTGTGTTGTCGGAGTTTCGCCGTGAGTTTTTTGAGTGTGACCACACGCCACACTGCCACAAACATGTTTCAAGCATTGATAAAGGTGCCGCTTGTAAACGATTGAATATGTTTCTAAGATGGATGGTGCGAAGTGATGACCGAGGAGTGGATTTCGGTTTTTGGAAAGATATTCCCGCATCGGCATTGTATCTGCCTTTGGATGTTCATAGCGGCAATATGGGACGTGCACTTGGGTTGCTCACACGTCGCTCGTCGGATTGGAAGGCCGTAGAGGAGATTACTGCGACACTCCGAGAGTTCGACGCTGACGACCCCGTAAAATACGACTTCGCGCTGTTCGGCGCAGGAATTGACGGTTATTTGAAAGGGTAGGGATATGAGTAACGACTATTTCAGATTCAAACAATTCTGTATTCATCAGGAGCGTAGCGCAATGAAGGTTGGCACCGACGGTGTGCTTATCGGCACGTGGTGCACAATCCCCGACGAAGCCAAACAAATACTTGATGTGGGATGTGGTAGTGGACTTATAGCCATAATGTTGGCGCAACGTACCGAGTATTGTAGAGCACGGATCAAAGCCATTGACATTGACCACGACAGCACGCTCCAATCCCACGAAAATGTAGCCGACACTCCGTGGCGTGACCGTATAGATGTAGAGTGTGTTTCATTGCAGGATTTTTGCTCACGCGAGGTGAATGAAAAGTTCGACCTCGTGGTGTCTAATCCGCCATTTTTTGTAGATTCGCTCAAAGCCCCTGATCCACAACGTAACAATAGCCGCCACTGCGACACGTTATCACATCGGGAACTGCTGAGATGCAGTGCAGAATTACTTAAAGATAAAGGTATTTTGGCGGTTGTATTACCCACTAATGAGGCTAAACAATTGGTCGAAATGTCGGCTGTATATGGTTTTGTTGTCAGTCGTATATGCGCAGTTAGATCAACAGAACGCAAGGCCGAAATTCGCCATCTGGTGGAGATGATAAAAACAACCGAATGGCAATCTTGTAATCACACCTCGCTGTGTATCCATTCGAGAGCCGATTATTCCGACGAATATAAGGCCTTGACGCGCGAATTCTATCTAAAATTTTGAGGTTTGCACAAATATGTGTACATTTGCTTGAAATAGACCTGTTATGAAACGATTTTTACTTTTGATATTGACGTGCCTCGGAGTTCTTGGACTTCGCGCACAAGAGAGTGTGATGCGCCCTGTGGGGGTTGTCGAAAATGGCGAAGGACGTACCATTAGTGCTCCATTTACGGCTGTGTGGGCCGATGTGGAGTTTGTCGAGGTGCGCACAATCGTTGGACCATACGCCCGCTACGCCCAAAAGTTGCTGGGAATCACCGTGCCCGTAGTTAATCGAAGCCATTGGGAGGTAGCCGATATTACCCTCGGATACAAACTTTGTGACTACATTCCCGATATAGAGCCACTGAAATGCAATGCCGAGCAACCCGAAGTATCACCGCTTTTGGATGAGAACGGTTTTGCCAAATTGGGCATCGATCGCATTGATTATCAAACACTGACTACCGAGCAACAAGCACGCCGTGCCGCCGACCGAATATTCGAAATACGCAAATGCCGCTACGACCTGATTACTGGCGAATTGGGCGAAAACGTTTTTGGCGCAGGACTCGAAGTTGCCCTTCGTGAATTGGAGCAAATGGAGAACCAATTGCTCGAAATGTTTGTCGGCAAGCGAGTTACATCAACTCACACCCATCGTTACGCCGTGGATGCATCACGTCGCAGTTGTATTGTATGTCGTTTTGACACAAACGAGGGTATAATGGCCGACGACAATCTGAGCGGAGTACCTCTGATTGTCAATTTCACACCTCTGGAAGAGAACCCCACTGCACAGCCGCCACTCAAAGGCGTTGTCGATAAATATGCCGTAGCAGCCCGTGTACGCGTTACTACTTCGCTTGACGGCCAAGTATACGACGAGCGCGTAATGCCGATATTCCAACAAGGATACATCATCGAATTTCCGCACAAACGATGAGTACGGGACAGATGATTGAAATCCTCGGCCGCCTGCGCAAACAGATGAACGGCGAGATATCGGAACTGATGATGATGCACGGAGTGAACTACGCTCTGAATTACGGCGTCGCCATCCATAGCATCAAAGAGATTGCACGCGACTACGCTCCCAATACCAAACTTGCACGCCTGCTGTACAGCCAACAAGTGCGCGACCTCCAAATCGCGGCATGTTACATTGCAGACCCTGCGGATATCCTGATTGCTGACCAGGAGTTTTGGGGAGAGGCCGTAATTAATGGCGAAATGGCCGAACAACTCTCGGGATTGATTGCTCGTTGCGAGAATTGCGACCGTTTTGTAGAGTCGTGGCTCGGCAATCCAAACTCCAATTTACAATACTGTGCACTGCTCGCCGCAGCCAAGTCCCATAGCCCAATTGCGGCTGTGAGAGTAGCCGATTATGCCCTTGCTTTGACTAAATCGGATAGCGTGCGCACACGTGTTATTGCAACCATTCTTTCGAAAAATTACAACCTACCGCCAATAGCCCAAGCGATTATTCAAATAAAGCAATCCGATGTATTGGCCCACAAACAGATAAATGACGAGATTTATATCTATGACAACTAAGAAAAAAGTATTCCTGACGGGTGGTACCGGCACTATGGGCTGGGCGGCTGTTCAGGAGTTTTTGCAACATACCGACCGATTCGAACTGACACTCTTGGCACAACCTTCGCCCAAGAATCGCAAACTTCTAGCACCACTTACCGACAAGGTAAAAGTTGTGTGGGGAAATCTCTGCAACTATGACGATGTATTGCAAGGAGTCACAGGTAGCGACTATGTTCTTCACATTGGTGGTATGGTATCACCCAAAGCCGACTATTATCCCACAAAGACTCGATACGTAAATGTCACAGCAGCCAAGAATGTGGTGCAAGCATTCAAGGCGCAACCCAATCCCGACGCTATCAAGGTTGTATATATCGGTTCGGTAGCCCAAACAGGCGACCGCAACCCGCCAACCCATTGGGGACGTACGGGTGACCCTATCTATATCAGCGTGTATGACCACTATGCAATCTCGAAAGTCGAAGCCGAACGTGTGTTCGCAGAGTCGGGATTGCGCTATTGGGTCAGCCTACGCCAAAGTGGTATTCTCTATCCCGGAATCCTCAAAAACTACGACCCTATTATGTTCCACGTTCCGATTCAAGGAGTTTTGGAGTGGGCCACAGTCGAAGATTCGGGTCGTTTGATGTTGCGTGTATGCGAAGAAGAGGTGCCCGATTCTTTCTGGCGCAACTTCTACAACATCAGCAGTGGCGCATCATACCGCCTGACCAACTACGAGTTCGAATGTCTGTTGTTGGATGCAATTTCGTGTCCTGCACCCGAGAAGATTTTTGATGCAAATTGGTTTACACTCAAAAACTTCCACGGTCAATGGTACTCCGATGCCGACCGTTTGGAAGAGATTCTGCATTTCCGCGCCAATATCCCTTGCGAGGAGTATTTCCGCGGACTCAAAAAGCAGTTGCCCTGGTTTTTCTCGTTGGCCAAACTTGCGCCCGCCTTCATTCTCAAAATCGCAATGCGAGCAATGGCATTCCGCAAACGAATGGGAACTATGGATTGGATTTGCACAGGACACAAAGCACGCATTTCGGCCTACTATGGCTCAATAGAGGAGTGGAAGGCCATTCCCTCGTGGGACAAAATAGACAAAAGTCGTCCGTCCGAAACTCCTACACTGCTCGACCACGGATATGATGAGGCTAAACCCGCAAACCTGCTCGACATCGAAGATATGCGTGCCGCCGCAAAATTCCGTGGCGGAGAGTGCCTTTCGGATAGTATGACACCGGGAGATTTGACCACTCCGCTCGAATGGCGATGTCATTTTGGACACACATTCAAAGCCTCGCCGCGATTGATTCTGCACGGCGGCCATTGGTGTCCCGATTGCGAGCCTGTACCCTGGAATTACAGCGAGATAGCACGAGTCAATCCATTCTTCGCCCAAGTGTGGTATGCCAATCACAGCAAGGACGAACACTTGACTTACGACGAGTCTATCTTCGACGATTTCGAGTAGTTGCGAACGCGTCGTTGGGTAGTCGCTCAATGATGCGTTGCAGATACTCGGCCGACACTGCACCACCCACTCTCCACACGGGAGTTCCACCCTTGAATATAATGGTTGTAGGTACCGAATAGATATTGTAGGCTTGCGTTATCTTGTAATTTTCGGGAGAATCTATATCCAAGCGTAACAATACGATACGGTCGTTCATCTGAACTTTGAGTTTATCAAGCGACGAGTTGATTGTTCGGCTTGGTACATTCCAAGTCGCTTGAAAGCAAACTACCACAGGAACGCTACTATCTATTAGGTCCAAGAAACTTTCGTAGGTCATAATCGGCAAGGTCAAAAGCATTAATAAAACTCAATCCACGACTCGCATTTATAGATACTCGCTTCCATTTTAAGTCGCTTGTCGAGATACTCGATAATACGACTCAACCCCTCATTCAAGGTCACCTCAGGATGCCACCCAAGTCGTTTTTCGGACTGCGTCAAATCAGCGATTTTGGCAGGCATAGCCACCGACGAACGAGGCTCATAAGTTATGCGCGAACGGCTATTGGTCATTCCAACAATCTTGTGCGCCAACTCTTCGAGAGTTATTGACTCCGTACCACCAAAATTAAGAACTTCGAAACTGTGGCTTCCGCGCAACCCTTCGGCCAAAGCCATCACACCGCGTACAACATCACCCACCCAACAGAATGTGCGTTGCTGAGTACGACTACCACGAATTATAATATCGCTATTTTGAAGCGCCGCCACTACCAGACGCGGAATTATTCGCTGGTCGTCGTGGCTCATCCCCGTGCCATAGGTTTCAAACACCCGTGCAACCTTCACATCAACATCATACTCTTTGTGATAGGAGTAGCACATCGACTCAGCGGCAGTTTTGGCGTGTGCGCTCGGAAACACAACATTGTAATCTCCATTTCGATAGGAATAGACACTCGACGAGGAGCCATAGATAAGTGTGGCTTCGTTTTGGCGTGCGACTTCCAGCGCATTCATAACCCCCAGCCACTCGGTTTTCAGCACCTCCACAGGGCGTTCAATATTAGAAATCAACGAATCGGTCAGTGATGCAAAATAGTAGATATACTTGCAGTTGGCCCGAAATGGATGTGTTGCGCTATGTCGCACATACTGAAACGACGGACTTGACATCAGGTGGCGCAAACTATAAGCATCCTCAGCCGCCATCAGATCCATACACACAACATCATAGCCTGCCGTATGCAACGCACCACATAGTTGCGAGCCTACGGCACCTGCTCCACCGACCACTAAAACAGTATCCATACCGATTCGATTTTTGAGATTACACACTTGGGGCAATGTAATTCAAAAACTATTCCAATCGGTCACTCTCGAAGAGTTATTTAAGGGGTAGGGTGGCGCTTATGATTGATTGCAAACAAGTTGATTCGGCAAGTTCAAAACCCGCGGCCGCAAACAGTGCTCTGCTTGCGTTATTGGTTGTTTGAATTTCGGCCGTCAGGTACTCCAAGCCCTCGTCACGCGCCCATTCAGCCGCTTTTTGCAGGGTCTCGGCACCATAACCCTGACGACGCATATCGGCACAAATGAAAATTCCCACCTCGGCACACTTTCGAGTGGGATTGTAGTTATATAGGTCGAGCGTCCCGATGGGCACACCATCCGAACGCTCGATAATAAATCGTATCTGAGAATCCTCCACAAGGTTGTTCGAAGAGAGGATGTGGTGACCAATAAATTCAAGGGTTGGGATTTGGTCGCTACACGTTACACTACGCGCCTCGGCCGTACTCTCCCAGATCAAAATCTGCGGAGCATCGCTCAATTCAGCCCTGCGCAGTCGCACCACCTCACCCATCATAATCTATTGGATACCGATAATCTTGTTGCGAATAAGCATTGCTGCGCCCAACGCGCCCGCATTCTCATTCATCTGCGAGAAACGGAATTTGGTATCTTTGTACACCAGATTAAGCGAGAATTTATTGGTGGCCGATTTGAGCGGTAACATCAAAAACTCACCAGCCTTGGCCAAGTTACCTCCAATGATAACGGTTTCAGGATTAAAGATATTGATAAGGAATGCGATACTCTTGCCCACTTTCTCGCCGGCCTCCTCAATCAGTTCGATAGAAAGGGTGTCATCCTTCTTGGCAGCACCCACCACATCATCAATGTGAATGGTCTGTCCTGCATCATATTTCTCGCGCAGAATTGTATTCACACCTTGTTCGATTCGGCGCACAATCTTTTGCTCGATAGCCATACCCGAAACCTCGGTTTCAAGACAACCCTTTTTACCACAGGCGCAGATGATTTCGTTATCAAAGAATGGGGTGTGACCAAACTCACCCGCAAAACCCGATTTTCCATAATAAAGTTTACCATTGGTAACAATTCCGATAGCCACACCACGTCCGAGGTGCAGATACAGCATATTTTTGCATCCTTGCTGATTGTCGTTACAATACTCGGCATAGCACCTTGCGCGGGTGTCATTCTCTACCAATGTGCGGATTTTGGTATGGTCTTCGATGGTTTCACTCAAAGACTTATCGCTCGAAGTGAAATACATATAACTGCGACCCGTATCGGGATTCACACGACCTGCGATACACACTCCGATACCGAGAATCTTGTTACGTTCCACACCGCAATTGTCCAGAAAGTTGTCGGTTTGTTCGCAGATTGTTTGCAGACATCGATCGCTGTCAATCAGTGCAAAGTTTTGCAAATTTTGCTCACATATAACATTATTTTGCACGTCTGTCAGCGCAAACTGAATAAAGTCACGACCGATATTCACACCTGCAAAATAGATTGCCGAGTTGGTTAAGCCAAAAACATTGGGACGACGTCCACCCGTAGTTTCGATTTTACCGTTCTCCACCACAAGTTTCTCCTCGACCAACTCGTGAACAAGTTTGGTCATTGTAGGGACACTGACGTGAAGTTTTTGGGTCAATTCGGCCAAAGTCGAGCACCCATTGACAGCCATATATGCAACGATATTGCGTTTAATAAGGTTGTTTTTATGAGTAATGCCCTTTTGAATATCGTTTTCGTGTTTATTGAAAAAGTCTTTTAATGAAGTCATAATTCTGAGGCTTTGATTTCGGATTAGTTAATGCGAAGTTAATAATATTTTTTCGAAAAACCCAACGAAACCACGAATTATTTTAAAAAGTTTTTAAAAAGTTTCTATTCTCACCACACCTCCAAACAAAACAAACGGAGGCTTTACAACTTCGCAAAACCTCCGCCATAAATGTAATCAGAGTACTTAAAGTGTCTCTTTCGATACCGCCGTAACCTCGTTGTTAATCTTCAAGATAAGACCTTGCAGCACTTTGCCGGGACCAAGTTCGGTAAAGTTGGTTGCGCCATCCGAAATCATATTCTGAACGCAATAGGTCCAACGCACGGGAGCGGTCAGTTGCGACACCAGATTTTGTTTGATTTCGGCAGGGTCGGTATGGGGTTTGGCGTCCACATTTTGGTAGATAGGACAGCAGGGAGTCATAAACTCCGCTTGTTCGATCGCCTGACTCAACTCCACGCGTGCAGGCTCCATCAGCGGCGAGTGGAAAGCACCACCCACGGGCAGACGCAATGCACGGCGTGCGCCTTGCTCTTTAAGTTTGACACAAGCAGCATCCACAGCCTCAATAGTACCCGAAATAACGAGTTGTCCGGGGCAGTTGTAGTTGGCTGCAACGACCACACCATCAATCTCAGAACAAACCTGTTCTACAACACTATCCTCCAAAGCGAGCACTGCCGCCATTGTCGAAGGAGCAGCCTCACAAGCCTTTTGCATTGCAGCAGCACGTTTGGCCACAAGTTTCAGTCCATCCTCAAACGAGAGTGCACCGGCAGCAACCAAAGCCGAGAACTCACCCAAAGAGTGACCGGCAACCATATCGGGAACAAAATCATCGCCCAAAACCTTGGCCATAATAACCGAGTGCAAGAACACGGCAGGTTGAGTAACTGCAGTCTGCTTCAACGCTTCGGCATCCTCACCAAACATAATGTCGGTAATGCGAAATCCAAGAATCTCGTTCGCTCTCTCAAACAACTCTTTCGCCACTTGCGAACTTTCGTAAAGGTCACGTCCCATTCCGGGGAATTGTGCGCCCTGTCCGGGAAATACATACGCTTTTTTCATCATTGAAATTTTATGGTTTGACGCTGCAAAGGTAATTTTTTTTGATTAAATGTTGATAAAAAGTCGTGCATATGCGCGTGCGAATTCATTTAAAATAACTAAAATTGTAAAATTTTTCGAAGAACTGACTATGATTTCATTGCTTTACATCCTGTTTTGGGTCGTGTTTGTGGCTCTTATGGTGATAGTTACAGCCATTTTGTGGATTGTGACCGTACCGTTTGACCCCACACGAAAAATAATTCACGAAGTATCGAGATTTTTTGCTACGCTCTTTTTCCGTATGCCGCTCGGTTGGCGCAAACACCACTCGGGTTTTGAGAATATCGACTCTTCGAAACCCTGGGTTGTAGTGGTGAATCACTGCTCGATGATTGACGTACCCTACCTCTACTTCGTGGGGCTCAATTTCCGTTGGGTCGCCAAGAAGGAACTTAGGTCGATGCCTGGATTTGGACAGATGATTGCAATGCACGGCGACATTCTTGTGGACCGTGGCACCAAAAAGGGCGCATTATTGGTAATGAAAAAAGGCAAAATGTGGCTTGATCGTGGCGTGTGTGTGGCGATATTCCCCGAGGGCACCCGCTCCAAAGACGGCAATATCGCCAACTTCAAAACAGGCGCATTCAATCTTGCCAAGAGTGCAGGAGTCGGTATTCAGCCGATTGTCGTAAGTGGCACACGTCAAACAATGCACCATTCTTTCCTTTTCCACTGGAAACACGATTTGGGCATCAAAGTTCTGCCTTCGATTTCGGCCGAGGAGGTTGCAACTACCGAACTCAAAGAGTTGATGGACACCACACGCGAACAAATGATTGAGGCCAAAAAGCAACTTGATACCGAAATTGCAGCCTCGCGCAAATAGTCTGACCGTAAATGACAGGGTGGGAGAGTAACTTTGCATCCAACCCCACCACAAAACCAAAGAAAGAGAGAAACACACAATATGAGCCAACAACAAATTAACAACTACACCGACGACGACATTATCACGCTGAACCCGCGTGAACACATCCGCCGCCGCCCCGGTATGTATATCGGCAAACTTGGCGACGGTTCGCAATCCGATGACGGTATCTACGTCCTCATTAAAGAGGTTGTGGATAACTCCATCGACGAATTTATTATGGGCAACGGTAAACAAATTGAGATCTCGATTGAGGATGATTTTGTTACCGTGCGCGACTACGGACGAGGTATTCCGCTTAACTCGCTGACCAAAGCGGTGAGCGAAATGAATACCGGTGCAAAATATGGCGAAGGCTCCGCTTTTAAGAAAACCGTAGGATTGAATGGCGTGGGTGTCAAGGCTGTGAATATGCTGTCGAGCGAATTTGTAGCACGCTCGGTACGCGATGGAGAGGCGCACACCGTAACCTTTGCCCAAGGTCTTGAACAAAGCGACCAATGGGAGAGTGGTGTAACCGAAAAGAACGGCACACTGATTCGATACAAAGTCGATAAGGAGGTCTTTGGAGAGTACTACTATAACCGCGAGTTTGTGGAGCAACTCGTCAAAAACTACACCTACCTGAACTCGGGACTTACAATCAAGTTCAATGGTGTAAATTATGTATCAAAAAATGGTCTGCTTGACCTTGTAAACGAGAGTATGGGCGAGGAGCCGCTCTATCCGCCCATTCACCTTACGGGCAAGGATATAGAGATTGTACTGACTCACGGTACAAGTTATGGCGAAACCTACTTCTCGTTTGTCAATGGTCAGTACACTCCCCAGGGTGGTACTCACCAAGCGGCTTTCCGCGAGGCTCTGACCAAAACCATCAAGGAGTTTTATCACAAAGATTTTGATGCTTCGGATATCCGCACCTCAATTATTGCGGCGGTGGCTGTTAAGGTTACCGACCCCGTGTTTGAGTCGCAAACCAAAATCAAACTCGGCAGCAAGGAGATGGAGCCGGGTGTGTCGCTGCGAAACTACATCGTGGACTTTATGGGCGAGCACTTGGATAACTACCTGCACAAGAACCCCACTACGGCCGAAACGTTGGGACGTAAGATTGCCGAGAATGAGAA
>JAFTYJ010000087.1 GCA_017464745.1 Rikenellaceae bacterium
ATGTGGAGTGGACAACCAACATCTCGAAAAACCTCAGCCCCGGAGCCTCAATCAATATCGGTAGCAATATCAGCGAAAATGTGGACTTTATGGTGGGCTACCGCGCCAACTACAACCACGTTCGCAATACATTCAACCTGCGTAACAACAATGACTACCTGAGCCATTCGGCGTGGGGTAACATCAAGGTCGTGTTGCCGCTCGGATTTACCATCGCTTCGAATGTGTCGTACACCCAAAACTTCGGTTTGAAGGGTAGCAACTTCGATGTGGCCTACACTATGTGGAATGTCAGTGTCGGAAAGAAGATTTTCCGTAACAACCGTGGCGAGGTCAATCTGTTTGTCAACGATATTCTCGACCAAAACCGCAGTTTCCAACGCCAATGGACTTCGCTCTATATGCAAAACATAACCAATACCTCTATCGGTCGTTATATAGGCATAAGCCTAACATACAACCTGCGTAACTATGGTAGCCGTGATGAGCGTCGTTCATCTCAGAATATTGAGAGCCTGCGTGATGGCAATCGTCCTTCGGGACCTCCTCCCGGAGCGATGCGTGGCGGAATGGGTGGTCCTCCTTCGGGCGGATATATGATGATGCGTTCGATGTAACAAAACGCAACAACGCAGAGTCGAGATCTTACAAAAAATTACAATTCGATATAGTAAAGGGGCTTTGGCCCCTTTATTCGTGTCCTAAAAAGTAGCGAATCACAAAAAGATTTGTATCTTTGCATAATTAAATGGATTATACGCAAGTGCCGTTGTAATTGCTTAATTCGAATTATAAGATGTACGATGTTGTTGTAGTGGGCGGAGGCGCCGCAGGAATGATGGCCGCAGGCTGGGCTGCCAAAAACGGCTCGAAGGTGCTGCTTGTCGAGAAAATGGAGAAACTCGGCCGAAAGGTGCGTATCAGTGGCAAGGGTCGCTGTAATATCACCAATAGTTGCACCCCCGAGGAGTTTGTAACACGCTTGCGTACGGGCCAAGAGTTCTTCCGTCCGGCCTTCAAGGCGTTCAATAACCGCTCGGCTGTGCGCTTCTTTGAGCGTATGGGTGTGCGTACCATCGAGGAGCAGGGTGGCCGTATCTTTCCCAAAAGCGGCAACGCGTGGGATGTGGCCGATGCACTGATGTATTGGTGCCGCGACAACGAGGTCGAAATCCAACTCAATACCAAAGTTACCAATATACTTACCGCCGCCGACCGTGTCTATGGCGTGGAGTTCGAGAATAAACGTGGTTTCCGCCGTCGTGTCGAAACGCGCAATGTGATTATCGCTACGGGTGGCGTTACCTATCCGCTGACAGGCTCTACGGGCGATGGCTACGACTTTGCCGACCGTGCAGGCCATACTATCGAACCCTTGCGTCCGTCGCTGGTGCCGTTGGTACCCGATGTTAAGGATATTGATGTGCTGGTGGGACTCAAACTCAAAAATGTGAGCGTCGATTTGATGGTTGGTGGCAAGTGCGCTGCCACGGAGTTCGGCGAGATGAGTTTCTCGGCACGCGGAGTTGAGGGCGCTGTGGTTTTGCGCCTGAGCCGCGACGCTGTGGATGCCTTGTGTGACGGCAAGAAGGTGGCGCTCAAAATTGACCTTAAACCCGCACTCTCGCCCGAAACCATTAAGGCGCGTATCGCTCGTGAACGTGGTGACCTGCCTTCGGATGCCTACTTTGGCGACCTGCTTCGTCGCCTGGCACCCCCGCAACTTGTGATGTATATTGCAGGCGCGCTGCGCATCCCGACCACCACCTACCTCTCGAAGATTACCGACCACCAGGAGGATGTGCTGATTGATGCACTCAAATGCCTGGTTGTACCCATTGCCGACTTCCGCCCTATGAGCGAGGCTATTGTTACGGCAGGCGGTGTGTCGCTCAGCGAAATCGACCCCGAGTCGATGCAGTCGCTCAAAGTTAAAGGACTCTATTTTGCCGGCGAGGTCCTCGACCTTGACGGTAACACCGGAGGCTTCAACCTCCAAATAGCATTTTCGACGGGATACCTCGCCGGACAACTTAAACCCACAAGCCTATGAAACGACCCAAAAACCTACGTCGCAATGTGATGCGAGGTTACTACTCTCTGCTCAATATGATGCGTGTCAAACACTATCGTGGCTATGGTGTTCACTCGCCCTTTGTCTATGGCCTTGTTCGCCACTCGGTTATGATGAAGAGTTCGATTGTGGGCGACGATTGCTCAATTTTTGAGGGGCTGAGCGAACTCGGCGTGTCGCGCAAACGTGCTACCCAACTCCAAAATATGTGCACTTGGGCCGGCTATAAGAGTGCTTGCTACCTGACTGATGCCAATCGTGCTGTGGGTGCGCTGGATGCCCATACGGTGTGCTTTGTAATGCCCGACTACCCGATGGAACTGACCGTTGAGTTGTGTCAAAAGGCTGCCGAGGCCGAAGCCGTGGTGTGTGTGATGAAACCCTATGACTCGCGTGTCCGCTCAAAGGCGTGTAAGGAGTTGATTCGTAACCATATCCACACAAGTGTCGATAATCGTGGCTTCTTGTTGCTGTTCTTCAACCCCCACCAACCCAAGCAACACTTCAAACTCTAAAACTCACAATGGCAGTATATACCAAAACCGGAGATGAGGGTTGTACCTCGCTTATTGGCGGCCAACGAGTCGATAAATTCGACGTTAGGGTCGAAGCCTATGGTGCAGTCGATGAGTTGCAAGCCCACGTTGCGCTGCTTGGCGATATGACCGCCGAGAAGTTGAATGATGCGCGAGTAGGGGAGTGGATTGAACGTATCGTGTGCGAACTTATGACCGTCGAGAGCCTGCTGGCCCAGGGCGAAAATGCCAAATATATCCAACCACTGGATGAGCAAAAGGTGCTCCGCCTCGAACAGCAGATTGACGAGATGACCTCTGCGTTGCCCCGTATCGATAAATTTACAATTCCGGGCGGTAGTGCTGTTTGTTCTCAATGCCACGTAGCCCGTACGGTGTGCCGACGAGCCGAACGAGAGGCTGTCCGAGCCTCCCGAGATTACGAGGTCGATACCACATCGCTTCGCTACCTGAACCGCCTTTCGGATTGGCTCTATACGTTTGGCCGCTACCTGTTTGTGCGCTTGGGAGTTACCGAAAAATTGTGGATTCCGTAAGAATTGCTATAAAATAACGATAAATTGTTGTTATATAGATATTTTTTAATACTTTTGCGACATCATAAAGCGAATGTATTAATAAAAATATATCATTATGTATTGGACATTGGAACTTGCATCGAAATTGGAGGATGCACCCTGGCCTGCCACCAAAGAGGAACTTATTGACTATGCCGACCGTACCGGCGCTCCTTTGGAGGTAATCGAGAACTTGGAGGAGATTGAGGACGAAGGCGACATCTATGAGAGTATCGAGGACATTTGGCCCGATTATCCCAGCAAAGACGACTTCTTCTTCAACGAGGACGAGTATTAATAGAATAACGAATTGGTATTCATACAGGTTACAACCGAAAGTTGTAACCTGTATTTTTGTTTTTAAGGATTACCTGCCTTTCTGCCCCAAAAAAACAAACAAGGTGTTGAGAATTCTCAACACCTTGTACTTGAAATGTTGGCGGAAAGAGAGGGATTCAAACCCCCGGAACCTCGCAGTTCAACGGTTTTCAAGACCGCCGCAATCGACCACTCAGCCATCTTTCCGAGTGCAAAAGTAGTGTTTTTTTCGTATCTTCCAAAAAAAAGAGTAACTTTGAGTATCCGAAAAGTTTTCTCAAATGAGCCGACGTGCTAAATATCTGATAGCAATCCTATTCTTAATGGTTGCCACGGACAATGCTCTGGGACAAATTGCCGCAGACCATAAATCTATGCACAATGCAGAGTACGCTTGCCGAGCGTGGCG
>JAFTYJ010000088.1 GCA_017464745.1 Rikenellaceae bacterium
GTTGTTCAGGTTGATATTCAGGTTGGCAACCTGTTCGAAGCACATACGTTGGCCGTCGGTTTTGAATTTGAGTTGGAATTTCAGGGTGATGCCGTCGCGTTTTACGGCTGTGTAGTACAACTCGGCGTGGTTGAGCACGTTGTGAGGTGCGCGATAGTAGGGCTCACAAGTGTAGAGTGTCGATTTGTAGGTGTCGTACAGCGGCAACAGGTTTTTACCGTAATAGAAGATGTTGAGCAGTCCTACGCCCCATTTTTCAAGGCGTATTTCGAGTTCACCGCCAAACGGGGTTTGGAACTCGCTGCTCACGTTGCGGTCACGTTGGAGTGATTGTTGCCATCCGAGTTGGATATAGAACTTGTCGATAGGCAGTTCGCTTGCAAAGTTCACACCCACATAGGGCATAATCATAATGTTGTCCACAACGCCTTTGGCACCCGTTCCGCTGTTGGCCAGGTGGAACATTTGGGCGCTATATCCTGCATAGAAGAACGGAATCTCGAAACGACCTGCCGAGAATACGCGGAAACACTCACGAGTGGCGGTGGTCTTGTCGAAAAGACCTGTCCAATCCAAACCCAACTCAATACGTCCGTAGGTGCCTTGATATTGGAGCAAGGTACCTCGGATTAGTTGGTTGTAGAAGGTGTAACTCGACGAGAAGATTGTGTTGGAGTATGTTCCTTTGAGAGCCGAGCGGTGGAAGATACCCGCATAAGCGCCAAAGTGTTCGTCTTTGTAGTTGTAGTATGCAACGGGTTTGGGGGTGTGCAACCACTTCTCGCTTCCGAATTCGGCAAAAAGTTCGACACCGGCCATAAAACGGCTACCCTGACCCCAACTTACACCGATAGTGGGGGTGAGCACCGAACCAAAGATTGTGCGCGAGGTTGCCAGATTGGTGCGTGCGTGTTCGCGGTTATCGAATCGTGTTTGGAAGTGTACGTCCCAGTCGAAGGATTGTGCTCCTGCGCTCAGTGCAAGTCCGAGGAGTAATGTGCATACGGCAAATAATTTCTTCATTTGTTTCAGATGTTATATTGCCGCAAAGTTACTATTTTCTTACATTATCTCCAACTCTTTGAGTTGTTCGTTTATGTCTTGGTCGTCGTCCCACACCAGTAGCAACACATCTCCAACGGCTAATCGGGTGCCGCCTTTGGGCACAATGTAGCGGTCGCCACGCTTGACAAACAGCACCAAAGTGTGGTCGGGCAGGGTGACTTCGCGCATTGTTGCGCCACCGGCCAAAAATGCCTCAGTTACATCGAGTTCGGTGAGCGCCGCCTGAATGTTGTCGGGTAGGTCGATACCGAAACTATCCTCCCTCACGGGCAACGACAATTTAAGTTTGTCGGCCATATAATTTACCGTCGAGCCTTGCAGGGCCAGCGACAGAATAGTGATAAAGAAAACCACGTTGAAAATCATATCGGCAACCTCGGGGTCGAAGCCGCGACCCACCGCCACAAGCGGATAGGTGGCAAGAATGATGGGTACAGCACCACGCAGTCCCACCCAACTTGCATAGAGTTTGGCTTTGCGCGACATTCCTCGGAACGGAGCCAAGCACACAAACACCGTCAGAGGACGGGCCAAAATAATCATAAACAGACCAACTGCCACTCCCAGCAGAGCAGTTTCGGGTTCGAGCAGTTTGTGGGGTGTTACCAACAACCCCAGCGAGATAAACATTACAATTTGTACCAGCCACGTGTAACCGTCCAGCGATTTGGATAAACCTTTGCGGCCGAATACGTTGTGGGTGTTACCAACCACCATACCTGCAATGTAAACTGCCAGGTAACCGTTGCCCTTAATCAAGTCGGTAATCGAGAAGGTGATAAACACAAACGACAACAACATAATCGAACTGAGCGAGGTGTTGCTGACTTTGGCTTTGTTGAGTGTCCACACGATTGCTTTGCCACACAGCACGCCCGATGCAAAACCGATAACAATCTGGCTCACAAGGCGCAATATGGTGCTCCACGCATCAATGTCGCCTTCGCCCACCACCAAATCCAACACAATCACGGTCAGAATCACAGCCATCGGGTCGTTACTACCACTCTCGAACTCCAATAGTGGTTTGAGGTTGTGTTTGAGTCCGCGACTGTTGCCCAACATCGAGAATACCGATGCCGAGTCGGTCGACGACATAATTGAAGCCATAAGCAGCGACTCGGTGAACGACAATCCGAGGTTGAACACCACGCTTACTAAATAGATGAATCCGCCCGTTACAAAGGCCATCATTACCACACCTATGGTTGCAAGGATTGAGCCCTGGGCGAGTACGGGGCGAATATCGTTGAATTTGGTGTCGAGTCCGCCCGAAAAAAGGATGACCGACAGGGCTATCATTCCGATGAATTGTGCCAAAAGCGAACTATTGAATTCCAGTCCGTAACCATCTGTTCCAAAGGCCATTCCGACCATCAGGAACAACAACAGCGAGGGAACGCCGAACCTGGCTCCGGCCTGACTGACCAGAATCGCACTCAGCATTACCACCGCAAAAATCAATATGATACTGTTCGTCAGCATATTCTTCTTGTGTTTGTGGTTTGCTCTCCGTGGCCTAAACGCGCCCAAGAGAGTTTTTATTATCGCCTATTGAGGGATAAAAATGTATGAAATAGTTCCCGTTTGACGTTCGGGTGCCGCAGCGTCGATGTTGAATCGTGATTTGCGGGTTGCTTCGAGCGCAGTCTCCCACATACACTCATCGGTGGCCGAGCGTGTTTTGTCGATTGTGGCGGCCACAACATCACCGTTGCGGTTGAGAGTTACGTTTACTATAACTTCGCCTCCGTTCTCGCAACGATAGGCGGGAATATCCAAATAGGTTGCCGTGCGGACGGGGTTTACAAATGAATACGATACCGTTACACGACCTTTGGCTTTGGTCGATGTGGGCTGTTTTTGCTCACTTTTGTCGTCAGTTTTGCGACGCATAGCCTCCTCGTCGGCCAACCCTTGCTCGTAACGTTCGCGGTTGGCGCGCATACGCTCTTGGGCACGCTTGGCATCGGCCGTAAGTTTCTCCATATCGGTGCTTCGGTCGTCGCGCAGACGAGTGTCCATATCGCTCTCCTCGGCTTGGTCGTTCGAGATGCGGTTGCGCACATCGCTCAAATCGTCTTCGGGCTGGGTGCGCTGCTTGACCTCTTGCTCCAAACGCTCCTTCTCCTTTTGGAGTTCGGCCAGTGTTTTCAGGTCAATAACCATCATCTGGTCGGCGTGCTCCGAAGTTACCGTAACCTTCGAACCGATAAAGGCGATTGCCAGCACCAAATAGACAATGATTGTCACCAACAAACCGCGACGATTGTCGTAACTCCATTCACCAATATCCTTTTTGCGGTTGTCGAACGGAAGCCTGAGTCGTTGTCGTCGTACTTTTGTTTGCCCTTGTTGGGGTTGTTTGGGAGTATGTGGTTTGTTACTTTCGGCCATAGTGGGTTGCAAAAACACAGCAAAATTACAATCTTTTGAAATAATTTCATAACTTTGCAGAAGTTTATCCATAAAAAAGACCTTTATGACAAACAAACAAAAAACATTGAATCAACCGATTCAGTTTTCGGGCCGCGGCCTGCATACCGGTTTGGCAGTCAATATGACGGTTAATCCCGCCCCTGAACGCCACGGTATCGTGTTCCGCCGCACCGACCTCGAAGGAGCCCCGGAGATACCTGCGTTGAGTGATTATGTGACAGACACTTCGAGAAGTACAACTATCGAAAAAGACGGAGTAAAAGTCTCGACCATCGAGCATATTATGTCGGCTCTGTGGATGAGTGGTGTGGATAATGCCCTCATTGAGGTGGACGCTCCCGAAGTTCCCATAATGGACGGCTCTGCCAAGGATTATGCTGCCGAAATTGCTCGTGTAGGTTTGGCCGAACAAGAGGCTGAAATAGAGTATTACACCCCTCGTGAGCGCATTTCGTATGTGAACGAAGAGCGCGGAATTGTGATTGACATCTTCCCCGACGACGAGTACAGTATCTCGCTGCACGTCGATTACGGAAGCAAGGTGCTCGGCAACCAGTACGCAACCTTCGCCTATGGCAAGGACGACTACGCCGCACAAATTGCACCCTGCCGTACCTTTGTGTTCTTGCACGAGATTTTCCCGCTGTTGCAACACAACCTTGTTAAGGGTGGCGACATCGACAACGCAATCATTGTGGTTGAACGCCCCGTATCGGATGACGAACTCGACTACCTGCGCAAAACCTTCCACCGTGAGGATGTGCAGATTACGGGTGGCTACCTCAATAACTTGGAGTTGAGATTTGTCAATGAGCCCGCACGTCACAAACTGCTCGACCTGACAGGTGACCTGGCTCTGCTCGGTGTCCGCATCAAGGGCCGTGTTATGGCGACCCGCCCCGGCCACTTTGCCAATACCGAATTGTGTAAAATGTTGCGCAAAAACCGCCGTAGCCAAAGTCAAAAGCCTCGCTACAAATACAACCCCGCGCAACAACCCGTTTATGACCTTAACCAAATCAAAGAGTGCCTGCCTCATCGCCAACCCTTCTTGTTGGTCGACAAGATTATGCACATCGACGAGGATAGCATTATGGGTATCAAGAATGTGACCTACAACGAGCCTTTCTTTGCCGGTCACTTCCCCGAGGAGCCCGTTATGCCGGGTGTGCTGCTCATTGAGGCTATGGCTCAGTGTGGCGGTATGCTTGCGATGCACAATATGGAGAAGGGATGCCGCTATTCGACCTACTTTATGAAAATCGACAACGTGCGATTCAAAAACAAAGTGGTGCCGGGTGATACCCTCCAATTCGAACTGAAACTTATTGAACCTATACGCCGAGGAATTGTAGTGATGGAGGCCAAAGCATTCGTAGCAGACAAGCTGGCTTGCGAGGCAGAGATGATGGCACAGGTTACAAAAATCAAAGAGTAATCAATAATAACCAACAAGACCAATAAC
This sequence comes from Rikenellaceae bacterium, assembly GCA_017464745.1. Lineage (GTDB taxonomy): Bacteria > Bacteroidota > Bacteroidia > Bacteroidales > Rikenellaceae > UBA940. The sequence goes on from JAFTYJ010000088.1 coordinate 4,970, forward strand.
TCAACTATGATTAGTAATTTAGCCTACGTTCATCCCGATGCCAAAATCGGCCAGAACGTGACCATCGAACCCTTTGCATACATCGGCTCTGATGTGGTTATCGGCGACGACTGCCATATCGGCCCCGGTTCGCAAATCCTTCCGGGTACCCGTATGGGTAAGGGTTGTAAAGTTTTCGGTGCCATCCTGGGTGGTGAGCCGCAAGACCTGAAATTCAAAGGAGAATATACAACTCTCGAAATAGGTGATTATAACACCTTCCGTGAGGCTTGTACCATCAACCGCGGTACCGCAGCCAAAGGTAAAACCGTTATCGGCAGCCACAACTTGTTTATGGCCTGCTCGCACATCGGTCACGATGTTGTGGTGGGTAGCCACTGTGTGATTGTCAATGCGGTGTTGGTTGCAGGTGAGGTTGAGATTGGTGATTGGGCTATCCTGGGTGGTAACTCGGCAGTTCACCAATTTGTCCGTATCGGCGAGCACGCAATGATTAGCGGTGGCTCGTTGGTCAGCAAGGATGTTCCTCCCTATGTTAAGGCTGCTCGTAATCCTTTGTCGTATGTTGGTGCCAACTTTATCGGCTTGCGCCGTCGTGGTTTTACGTCCGAGAAGATTGGCGAGATTCAGGAGATTTTCCGTATCTTGTTCCAAAGCGGCTATGGCTATACCAAGGCTTGTAACATCATTGAGGAGAGTCTGCCCGCCAGCCCTGAGCGTGATTTGATTGTCAACTTTGTGCGTGATTCCAAACGAGGTGTCATCAAACCTTTCAACGCCAAAGCAGGCGACTCCGAGGAGTAACCGACTCTGACGATTCACTAAAAAAGCCTCTCCGACGCATCGGAGAGGCTTTTTTAGTGTGTTTAGGCGTGCCCTATTTGAGATATTTGTTGAGCCAGCCGAAGAACTCGCGGTTCCAAACCACCGAGTTTTGGGGTTTGAACACTTGGTGTGCTTCGTTTTCAAACGACACCAGACGCGACGGTACGCCCATAAGTTGTGCGGCGGTGAAGGCCTCCAAACTTTGGGTGTAGGGGATACGATAATCCTTCTCGCCGGTGAAAATCAGAATGGGGGTGTCCCAATTCTTTACGAATTTGTGAGGCGAGTTGGCATAGGAACGTTGCGCTGTGGCGTTCGATTTGTCCCAATATGCGCCTTTGTAATCGTTGTTTACAAACCACAACTCCTCGGTGTGACCATACATACTCTCGAAGTTGAAGATACCGCAGTGTGCAATCAACGCTTTGAAACGTTTTTGGTGGTTGCCCGCAAGGAAGAAGGTCGAGTAACCGCCATAACTTGCACCTACACAACCCAGACGCTCCTCATCCGACCACGGTTTGGCCGAAACGTAGTCGATAGCGGCCAACAAGTCGCGTATGTTTTGACCCGAGTAGTCGCCCGAAATTTGGTCCAACCACTCCTGGCCGAACGACGGCAGACCGCGGCGGTTGGGGGCAACAACGATGTAACCCTGGGCTGCCATAAGTTGGAAGTTCCAACGATAACTCCAAAACTGGCTAACCACGCTTTGGGGACCTCCTTGGCAGTAGAGCAGGGTGGGGTATTTTTTGTTGGGGTCGAAATCGGGCGGCAGGATTACCCAGGTGAGCATCTCTTTGCCGTCGGTGGTGCGAACCCAATATTTCTCGGTTTGTCCCATACGGATGTTGTCGTAGATTGCGGCGTTGACATCGGTCACTTGGGCGAGTGCGCCGTCGGTGAGCGAAACACTGCAAAGTTCTACGGCTTGTTGGTGGGTCTGTTTCGAAACCACAGCCTTACCTGCGGCAACCGACAGTCCGTGCAGGTCGTGGTCACCCGAAGTGATAACCTCGACGTTACCTGCGATGTCGGCACGACACACTTGGTGGGTTGCGTGGATGGGGCTGATGAACAGCAGAGTGTTGTTGTCCTCCCACAGCACATCCTCGGCATTGTAGTCAAAGGTGTAGGTAATCTCGCGGATGTTGCCGCTTTCGAGGTAATATACCATCAGACGCTCCTTGTCTGACTCGTTGCCGGCGCGACGCATACTGCGGAATGCAATGCGCATATCGTCGGGCGACCATACGGGATACTTGTCATAACCAACCAGGTCTTTGCCCTCGCAGATGTTGGTGGTAGTGCCGTCCGCAAGGTTGTACAAGAAGATGTCCGAATCGGTCGATACGGCATACTCCTTACCCGTCTGTTTTTTGCAGGTGTAAGCCAGCGTGGTACCCGCGTTGTTCCACGCGATTTCGGCAGCGTCGAAGTAGGGCGCAAGGGGTGCATCCCACGGCTCACCCTCCATAATGTCTTTACCCTCGGCGGCCTTGCCGTTCTTAATCTCGGCTACGAAGATGTGCGAGTAGTCGCCCTCATCCCAATAATCCCAGTGGCGAACCATCAGGTCGTCGTAGATTTTGGCCTTCGATTTGTCCATATCGGTGTGCAAACGCTCCGAGCGAATGTCCGTAACGTGCACTTTGGCGGTGTAGAACAGAGCCTCGCCCGTGGGGGCAACGCCGAAACTCTCGATGCCACCCTCAACCGAGGTCATCTGCACCTTGTCGCGTCCGTCGGCAGCCATACTCCATACTTGGGTGTTGCCCTCGGCATCCGCCGTAGCGTAGTAGATACGACTTCCGTCGGCACTCCACACGGGCGACGATGCACTTTGGGTGTTGGCCGTAAGACGTGTGCGCTCGCCACCCTCGGCAGGTTGGGTGAAGATTGCGGTCGTACCTTTGTTGTCGGCCATGTTGTAGTAGGTAATGGTGTAGAGTAGGGTCGTGCCATCGGGTGACAGCGAGTGCGAGCCGATACGACCCATCTTCCACATAACCTCGGGGGTCATCACTCCCGCTTCAATTTCGGCAGGGGTGAGTGTGGGCACGATGTCGGCATCGGTTACCACGGGTGCGTCGGCCGAGCCTGCGCACGAGCCGAGTGTGAGAGCCGAAAGTGCCATAAGCGAAAAAAGTTTTAAGCGTTTCATATTGTTTGATGTTGATAGTTGTCAATTACCGTGCGAATAGTGCCGAAGCTATCGGCAAAACGCTCGTCGGCATCCGTGCGCTCAATCCACTCCACCTCGGTTATACCCTCTTCGGTTTGTGGAGTAGTGGAGTAGTCGCCTTGGTAGGTCATTGCATACCAATGGGTGGTTTTGAGTTCCCAGCGTGCGGTGCGCGGAAAGTAGTAGAAGTGCAGTGTGTCGGTGATGTGTCCCGTAACGCTAATGCGCTCCAACTCCAAGCCGCACTCCTCGGCCACCTCGCGTGCAGCACACTGCTCAATGCTCTCGCCCTCCTCCAAGTGTCCTTTGGGCAGATCCCAGCGGCCGTTGCGACGCATAGCCAAAATGTGTCCGTTCATCTCCACAACACCTCCTGCGGCCTCCACCTCGGCAAATTGCGAGGCAAAATATCGGAATGCCTTTTGTGGGTCACTACATATAATATATAACCCCTCGCACTCCTTCAAACGCTCCACTACCTCTTGTCGTGAGGGCTCATCGGTGACGTATTTCGAAAAAAACGGCTCTAACGTTTGGCCGTTCCGGACGAAATGTATACCTTTATACTCCGAAAATAATGTTAATTCCATCGTAATTATGAAAACAATAGCACAAAAAGTGGCTCAAAGCCTATTGCAAATTAAAGCAATAAAACTTTCTCCTGCAAATCTTTTTACTTGGGCGTCGGGTTGGCACTCGCCGATTTACTGCGATAACCGCAAGATTTTGTCCTATCCCGAGGTGCGCCGTCAAGTGTATGAGGGCTTTGCCGAGATGATTGCCGCCAAGTATCCCGATGCCGATGTTATCGCGGGTGTGGCAACGGGTGCCATCGCTCACGGAGTGTTGGTAGCCGAGAAGATGGGTAAACCTTTCATCTATGTTCGTTCGGCCCCCAAAGGCCACGGCTTGGGTAACCAAATTGAGGGCTACCTGCCAGAAGGTGCCAAAGTGGTGGTTGTCGAGGACTTGGTTTCGACAGGTGTAAGTTCGTTGAGCGCTGTTGAGGCTCTACGTGCTGCCGGTGCCGACGTTATGGGTATGGTTGCCATCTTCACCTATGGCTTCCCCATTGCTGCCGAGGCTTTCGAGAAAGCGGGCGTAACGCTCGACACCCTGAGCAACTACGAAACTATGATTCCGCTTGCAGCCGCCGAAGGTTATGTTTCGGATAGCGATATGGCATTCCTGCAAGAGTGGCGCAAAGCCCCCGATAAATTTTAAATATATTTCATAGGGGAGTTCTAAAACCTTATGGAAGTCCTAAATAAGAATCCTAAATAAAAATCCTTATCCAAAGTGCCTGTCGAAGATACCTATGTGTGTCGGCAGGCTCTTTGTCTTAAAGCGAAATATTATGAAGTGCTCTATTTCGAACCCTTATAATCGAATCTCCACAGCCCAAGCATTGGTATTGGGTGTTGTGGCTGTGATTGCGATGTCGCTGCTCGCGTGGAGTGGGGGTGTGGTGGCCGATGGTTACCTCCACTACACCTTTGCGGAGGTGAATCTGTGGCGTGTACTTGCATCCGAGATTGTGGTGTGGTTGCTGCCCACTTTGTTGCTCTATGTGGCAGGTGTGGCGATGACTCGCTCGTGGTGCGGGGGTGTGGCATTGACAGCAAATATGGCATTCGCACATATCTTGCTTATGCTTACGATGTTGCCAATGCTGATTCCCGTGGTACACCAAACAATGACCTCCATTCTCCTTGACCCCACTGTGGCATTGTCGCTGTCGCCCCTTCACGTGGGTGCTATTGCGGCTATGGGCTGCTGGACTATGGCACTGCTTGTGTTGTTCTGGGTGTGGAGTTACAACGCTTGGCGAGCCTCATTCAAGGTGCGCGGCGCGTGGGCTGTTGTGACGTTTGTGGTGGTGCAACTGCTCTGTACCATTGCGGGCGGATACGTTATGCCGTGGATTACTCAACTCTAAAAATCACTGCGGTGAGTTGCGTTTTTTAACCAAAAATCGTATATTTGTTGCGAATTTAACCAAATCTTGAATTGTTTATGACAAAATCTACACATCCTAATAAAGGCTTTTGGGCGTCGGTTGCCGACAAATGGCGCGGATTCCGTTTTGTGACCAAAGAGGATTTGCACTCGCGCGAATGGTGGATGTCGTGGCTGTGGATTGCCCTCGGTACACTCATCCTGTCGTTCGGCTTCGTGCTGTTTATGTACCCCTACAAACTCACCCCCGGCGGAATCTGGGGTATGGCTGTGGTGTTGCACGAATTGTTCCCGAATATCGAAATCGGATGGTTTGGCTATATGATGGATATTCCGTTGCTTACAGCCGCGTTCTTGGTTTTTGGCCCCATATTCGGAATTCGTACGGTGTATGCTTGTCTGTTGAATCCCGTGTGGATGTTGGTGCTGCCGCGCTTGGTCTATCCCGACCCGTCGGTGCAGACTGCCGAAACGTTGTTGGGCGGAATGCTTGATTTGAGCGACCACTTGCTGTTGGCGGCTCTGTGTGGTGCTGTGCTTATCGGCTTGGGTGTCGGCATTGTTGTTCGCTCGGGTGCAACCACGGGCGGAACCGACATCGTTTCGATGTTTATGAAAAAATATTTGCATACCTCGTTTGGAACGGGTGTTATGGCTGCCGATATTTTTGTGGTTGTGTGCAGTATCGTTGTGCTGTGTGGAATGAGTGGTGAGGATGTGATTCTGCCTTTGTATTCGATGGTGACAATCTATGTGGCTGTCAAGATTTTGGACTATGTGGTCGAGGGTGCCAACGACTCCAAACTGATGTTTATCATCAGCGAGCGTAACCAACCCGAAATCGAACGTTTTGTCCTCAATGAGTTGCAACGTGGCGCAACCTATATCAAAAGTTCGGGTATGTATACCAAATCGCCTAAGGATATGATTTTCTTGGTGGTTGCCAAACGCGAATTGCCCAAAGTTAAACGTAGCCTTCGCCGTATCGACCCGTCACTGTTTATGGTTGTCGTGGATGCCCACGAAACTTTGGGCGAGGGTTTCCAACCTTTCGACGCGGAGTAACTCCCCCACGCCAATCAAGGCCGAATATGCCTAAAATTAATATGAAATTTATTGCGAGTCTGGCAGTGTGCATTGCGTGTGTGCTGCTGGACTCGTGTGGTTTTGCCCCTCAACGTGAGGTGTCGGTCGAGCAGTTTGGTGCTGTTGCCAATGACGGCCGAAACGACTTTGAGGCCCTGCGTAAGGCTACGGATTATTGCCGCGAGAACCCCGGAACTATACTTCTTTTTCCCGCAGGACAATACGATATAGACCACCCGCTGGCTCGCAAAATTGAGTTCGAGGCTATTAGTGGAGCCTATGGCGAAAGGGTACAGGCAACGCTGTTCCGCCCCGATGCTCCCTATGTCAAAGCGGTCGATTTGGCGGAGTGCAACAATACAACCATCAAGGCCCACGGTGCAACGCTGATGTTGCACGGCTGGTATGAGGTGCTGTCCGTCGAAAGAGCCAAGAATGTGGCAATTCAAGGATTGTCAATTCTGTATCATCGTCCCCCCTCAACTGTCGGCCGAGTAGTCGAGAGTACAGATGAGTGGTTCGAAGCCGAGTTCGATACTGCGCGCTATTGCTTTATTACGGAACGTGTGACAGGCCGCCTGCACTTCTTCGACCACGTTCGTAACCGCCTCTATACGGGGTGGGCCAAAAGCAAAGAACTTGTAGCGCCCGACAAAATCCGTTTTCAGTCGAGTGCCCGACCTGCGGTGGACGACTATTTTGTGTTGCGCCACGGAGGACACTATCGCCCGGCGGTGATGATTCGTGAGTGTGAGAATATCACACTGCGTGACATCAAAATCCATAGCCAACCGGGTATGGGTGTTGTGGGTCACCTGACACGCGATATAATGATTGACAATCTGCAAGTTGTGCCCGAGACGGGATGTGTGATTTCGACCAATACCGATGCAACGCACTTTACCTCCTGCTCGGGAACCATAACAATCCAAAACTCCAAATTCAAGGGACAAGGCGACGACTGCACCAATATCCACGGCTACTACTATCGAATCTACCCCGAAGAGGATGGCCGCGTGGAGATGCGAATCGAAGGTGCCGACCTGCACGCACAGTGGCTTGACTATCCCCAGAAGGGCGATACAATGGTGGTTATCAACTCTCGAAGTATGGCCGAGCAGGGACGCTATGTGGTGCAAAGTGTCGATACTTCGCTGATGAATTGGAAAGTAATTATTGGCCTTGACCACCCCATTGAGGTCGAGAATCCGTCGGACTGCTATATGTGGAACCGCAGCCGTTTCCCTCGTGTGCGTATTCTCAATAACTCGGTGCATAGCCACTTGGCACGCTCATTCCTTGTCAAGAGCCGTGATGTGGTGATTGCCGGTAACTGCATCCAAAACAGCACCCTTACGGCCATAAAGTTGGGTGCCGAACTTGGTTGGCGCGAGAGTGGGCCTGCCGAGAATGTGCTTGTCGAGAATAACTATATCACGGGTTGTGGCTATGTGTCGGGAGCCGATGCTCCGTCGTGTGTTACATTGAGTACCGAGGCCTTGGAGCGTCCGCCCTATCTGAACCGAAATATCGTAATCCGCAATAATGTTTTCGATACCGAGAGTCGTGTTGCAGTTCTTCTGCGAGATGCCGAGAATGTCGAGGTTAGCAACAATATGACCACCCACCCAAACTATGTCCGCATCGAAAACTGCCAAAACATCAAAATTGCGGAATAATCCGACCCTGCCGCGAGAGTGTAATTTTTAGACTAAGCCTGTCGGTTTGGCTCTCATCGCTTGTGAAAATAGCAGAAAATCCGTACCTTTGTCGAGATAAACAGTGACTTATGAATATCAATAATTTACGACCCGCTGTGGGCGCGGGATGCAAAGTACATATCGAAACCTATGGCTGTCAGATGAACTTCGCCGATAGCGAGGTGGTGCTCTCGATTCTCCAAAAGGAGGGTTATATCTATACCGAGGACATTGCCCAAGCCGAGGTAATCCTAGTTAATACCTGCTCGATTCGTGACAACGCCGAACAACGTATCTGGGGACGACTCAATGAGTTCCGCCGTTACAAACGTGTACGCAAAGGACTGATTGTGGGTATTATCGGATGTATGGCCGAGCGACTCAAAGAACGACTGCTCGACGAGGAGATGGTGAATGTTGTGGCGGGCCCCGATGCCTACCGCGACCTTCCTCACCTGATTCGTATGGCGCGCGAGGGACAAAAGGGTATCAACACCAAACTGAGCCGCGAGGAGACCTACGCCGAAATTTCGCCCGTACGTCTTGACAAAAATGGCGTTACGGCTTTTGTGTCAATTATGCGCGGTTGTAACAATATGTGCGCCTACTGCGTGGTACCCTATACCCGTGGTGCAGAGCGTAGCCGCGATTGGCAAACCATTGTCCACGAGGTTGAGGAACTCTTCGAGGCAGGCTACCGCGAGGTGACACTGCTCGGACAGAATGTGAACTCCTATAAGTGTGGCGATGTGGGATTCCCCGAACTTATGGCCAAAGTTGCCGAGGTGAGTCCTCTGTTGCGTGTGCGCTTCTCGACTTCGCACCCCAAAGATATGAGCGACGAGTTGTTGCAGGTTATTGCTGCCTATCCCAATATTTGCCGCGCTATCCACCTGCCTGCGCAATCGGGTAGCAGCCGTATGCTGGCTCTGATGAACCGAAAATATACTCGTGAGTGGTATTTGGGTCGTATCGAGGCCATCCGCAAATATATCCCCGACTGCGCCATCACGACCGACCTCATTGCCGGTTTCTGCACCGAAACCGAGGAGGACCACCAGATGACTCTGTCGCTTATGCGTGAGGTGGGCTATGCGTCGGCCTTTATGTTCCACTACTCGGAGCGTCCCAACACCTATTCGGCACGTCACCTGGCCGACGACGTGTCGCCCGAAGAGAAGATTCGTCGTCTGAACGAAATCATCGCCCTGCAAAACGAACTCTCGTTGGAGTCCAACCGCCGCGATGTGGGTGGTGAGTTCGAGATTCTGTTGGAGGGTACCAGCAAACGTAGCGACGATAAGATGTTCGGCCGCACTTCGCAGAACAAGGTGGTGATTATCGACCGCCGCGACCACCGTGTGGGCGACTATGTTCGCGTGCGCGTTACAGAGTGCTCGTCGGCAACGCTGATTGGCCAGGAAATTGAATAATAACAAAACGAGATAAACTACTTATGGCACTTCAATGCGGTATTGTGGGCCTGCCCAACGTTGGCAAATCCACACTTTTCAACTCGCTGTCCAACGCTAAGGCGCAGGCTGCGAACTTCCCTTTCTGTACCATCGAACCCAACGTGGGCGTAATCACCGTTCCCGACGAGCGACTGACCGCCCTGGCCAAGATTGATAACCCCCGTAAAGTTGTTCCCACAACCATCGAGATTGTGGATATTGCGGGTTTGGTTAAAGGCGCTTCCAAAGGTGAGGGCTTGGGTAACAAATTCCTTGATAATATTCGTAACACCAACGCTATTATCCACGTTTTGCGTTGCTTCGACAATGGTAATATCACTCACGTTGACGGCTCTATCAACCCCGTGCGTGACAAGGAAATCATCGACACCGAACTTCAACTCAAAGACCTCGAAACGGTCGAAAATCGTCTGTCGAAAATCCAAAAACAAGCCCAAACAGGTGGCGATAAGGCTGCAAAACGCTTGTGCGACATCCTGCTGCAATACAAGGCGGCTTTGGAGCAAGGCAAAAGTGCGCGTACTGTTCACCTCGACAACAAGGAGGACGAGAAACTCGCAGCCGAACTCAACCTGCTGACCGTCAAACCCGTAATGTATGTTTGCAACGTCGATGAGGCGAGTGCCGTGTCGGGCAACGAGTATGTTGAGCAAGTGCGCGAGGCTATCAAAGAGGAGGGCGCAGAGTTGCTGATTGTGGCTGCGGCTACCGAAGCCGACATTGCCGAACTCGAAACCTATGAGGAGCGTCAGATGTTCTTGGAGGAGATTGGTCTGAGCGAGTCGGGTGTGGCTCGTCTGATTAAATCGGCCTACCGTCTGCTGAACCTCGAAACCTACTTCACTACCGGTCCCGACGAAACCCGTGCTTGGACCTATCGCAAGGGTATCAAAGCACCTCAGGCTGCGGGTATCATCCACACCGATTTTGAGCGTGGTTTCATTCGTGCCGAGGTTATCAAGTATGCTGATTATGTGTCGCTTGGCTCCGAGAAGGCTTGCCGTGAGCAGGGCAAAATCGGCATCGAGGGCAAGGAGTATGTAGTGCAGGATGGGGATATTATGCACTTCCTGTTTAACGTCTAATCTTGCGGGTAAATTTTGCACCGCGAGAACCGTGCCGAGCTGCTCACATACGTAGAGTATGCTGCGCGCTCGTCAGAACCCCGCGGCACAAAATTTCCTCCGCAATATTAGCCGTTAGTTGGAGGGCTTGCGGGTAAATTTGCACATCGAGAACCGTGTCGAGCTGCTCACATACGTAGAGTATGCTACGCGCTCGTCAGAACCTCTCGGCACAAAATTTCCTCCGTAATATTAACGTTATATATTACAAAAATAGGCGGCCTCGGGTCGCCTAACTAATTAACAGTTATGAATATCGAACTCAAAATAGCCGTTATCGGTGGCGGAAATATGGGTGCGGCAATTGCTTCGGGTATTGTGACCAAAGGTGTGTTGCCAGCCGAGCGTGTGACTGTATCTCATCTCAAAGCGGGGCTCACGCTACCCGAGGGAGTGCACACTACACGCAACAATGTTGATGCCATTGCGGGTGCTGACCTTGTGGTGGTAGCCGTCAAACCGTGGTTGTTGCAGGAGGTGTTGGCTGAGTTGACACCTCATATTGATGCTGAGCGAGTGGCTGTGGCATCGGTTGTGGCAGGTGTCGATTTTGCAACTCTTGGTGAGTGGCTGACCACGTCAAAGGGTGTGCCTGCGCTGTTCCGTGTGATTCCCAATACTGCGGTGTCGGTGGGGCAGAGTGTAACTTTTGTGGCACATAGCGGAGCAACCGCCGAGCAACTCGACGTGGTGAATCACCTCTTTGGCGCGTTGGGTGTGGTGTATAACATCGCCGAGGAGCAGATGCAGGCGGCTACGGCTCTGGCGTCGTGTGGCATTGCCTATGCTCTTCGATATGTTGATGCTGCGAGCCGTGCGGGTGTCGAGGCGGGTATTGAGCCGAATATGGCGCTCGATATTGTGATTGAAACTGTGCAAGGAGCGCTCAGCGTGTTGCGTCATAGCGGAGCCTCGCCCCAAAGCGAGATTGACCGCGTGACAACTCCCGGAGGTATCACCTTGCGAGGTTTGGAGGCTATGGAGCGCGGAGGTTTCTCGGCAGCCGTTGCCGAAGGTATCAAAGCAAGTAAATAGTATGAGTAATTATAAACGAATTGTAGTCAAAGTGGGTAGCAATGTGCTGACCCGCCCCGACGGAATGCCCGATGTTACCCGAATGTCGTCGCTGGTAGACCAGATTGCACGCCTTCACTCCGAGGGTGTGCAGGTGATTTTGGTGTCGTCGGGTGCTGTGGCTTCGGGTCGTGGCGTGTTGCGCTCGGTGGGCCACCTCGATAGCGTGTCGGCGCGACAATTGTTCTCGGCCGTGGGTCAGGTGCAACTTATGAATCGCTATTGTGACCTGTTTGGCGAGTGGGGTATAGTGTGTGGTCAGGTGCTTACTACCAAGGAGAGCCTTTCGACTCGCCGCCACTACCTTAACCAACGCAACTGTGTCGAGGCAATGTTGGCCGAGGGGGTGATTCCTATTGTCAATGAGAACGATACAATCTCGGTGTCGGAGTTGATGTTTACCGACAATGACGAACTCTCGGGACTGCTGTGTACGATGATGGGCGCCGATGCGCTTATTATTTTGAGTAATATCGACGGAATCTATGATGGCGACCCTTCGGAGTCTTCGTCGCAGGTTATCCGCCGTGTCGGTGTGGGCCAAAGCCTCGACCAATATATCCAAACTGCGCGTTCGTCGCGTGGCCGTGGCGGTATGGGTACCAAGAGCCGTATCTCGCAAAAGGTGGCTGCCGAGGGTATTGAGGTTATTATTGCCAACGGAACCCGCCCCGATATACTTACCGACTTGGTGTTGGGCGACGGGGAAGTTGTGTGTACCCGCTTTGAGCCTGCTGCCAAACCTACCTCGGGTGTCAAGATGTGGATTGCCCATAGCGAGGGTTTTGCCAAAGGCGAAGTTCACCTCAATGAGGGGGCAAGTCGTGCCATTTTGGAGAGTCGTGCTGCAAGTATTCTGCCTGTGGGCGTGGTGCGTGTCGAGGGTGACTTCGAACGTGACGATATTGTGCGCATCTTCGACCATCGGGGTGTGGCCATAGGTGTCGGACGCACCTCGGCCGATAGTGATACAGTACGTGGTATGCTGGGTGTCAGAGGAGCCAAACCTATCGTCCACTATGATTATATGTATATCGAAACCGTTTAACCTATGAACGTTTTTGAATCAGCACGCCGTGCGGCCGCCGAAGTTGCTGCCCTCGGTATCGAACAAATAAATCGCGTGTTGGTCCATACGGCCGACAATATTGTAGCTGCTACGGATACGCTTATGGCCGCCAACGACCGCGATGTAGCCGCAATGTCGCCCACAAACCCTATGGTCGATCGCCTGCGCTTGACTCCCGAGCGTATCCGTGCCATAGCCGACGATATGTGTTCGGTGGCCACTCTGCCTTCGCCTGTTGGCGAAGTGATGGAGCAGTGGACACGCCCCAATGGAATGACCATTACCCGTCGCCGTGTGCCTCTGGGTGTGGTAGGTGTGATTTATGAGGCGCGACCCAATGTGACCTTCGATGTATTTGCCTTGTGCCTTAAAACGAATAACGCCTGTGTGCTCAAAGGCGGTAGCGATGCCTACCAAACCAACCTTGCAGCAATCGAGGTTATACGTCGCTCGCTTGCGGAGTGTGGCGTAACGGTGGATGCAGCGACGTTGCTGGGGTGCGAACGCAGCCATACCGAGCAGTTGTTGCGTGCAGTGGGACAGGTTGATGTTGTTATTCCGCGTGGCAGTGCATCGCTTATTCGTTATGTCCGTGAGAATGCTCTTGTGCCCGTTATCGAAACGGGTGCGGGTGTGGTACATACCTACTTCGATAGCGAGGGTGATGTGGCTGTTGCCGCTGCTATTGTGAACAATGCCAAGACTCGTCGTGTGAGCGTTTGCAACGCTTTGGACTGCTTGGTTGTTCATCGTAGCCGTTTGGGAGATTTGCCCGAGGTGTGCGCCCGCTTGGCCGAGAGTAGGGTGGTGATTTATGCTGACTCCGAGAGTTACGCTGCACTTGCGGGCCACTATCCTGAGGAGTTGTTGCAGGTAGCCACCGAGGATAGCTTCGGTACCGAATTCCTCGACTATAAGATGTCAATACGCACGGTAGAGTCCACGGAGCAGGCACTCCAACATATCGCACGCTACTCGTCGGGTCACAGCGAAGCCATTGTGACCACCAATTCTCATACGGCCGAGATGTTTTGCTCGCGTGTGGATGCGGCTTGTGTCTATGTCAATGTTTCGACAGCCTTTACCGACGGAGGACAGTTTGGCTTTGGTGCCGAGATTGGTATCAGTACCCAAAAACTCCACGCTCGAGGCCCTATGGCCCTGCGCGAACTTACTACCTATAAGTATATAATAACGGGCAATGGTCAAACCCGAAACTAAAAAAATCGTAGAAGGCGTCCTTCTACGATTTTTTTTGATTTATGACTATTGTTACTTCTTAGCCTGCTTGGTTTGCTGTTGTTTGCGAATCAGGCGATAGTAGCGAGCAATCTCGTTGCGCAGTTGGTCGGGTGCGATGCCGCGTTTGAGTTGTCCGTCGTGGGCAATCGAAATAGCACCCGTCTCCTCCGACACCACAATCACAATAACATCCGAAATATCGCTGATACCTAACGCCGCACGGTGGCGCATACCTGTCGATTTGGGCACCTTCTGCTGGGTTGAGGGCAGTACGCAACGTGCCGCAACAATACGGTCACCATTGACAATCACCGCTCCGTCGTGCAGGGGCGAGTTCTTGAAAAACAAGTTCTCAATCAGCGGAGTCGAGAGTTGTGCATCCACCACAATACCCGTATCGATAATTAGCGACAAGTCACTCTCTTGGGTCAGCACAATCAGCGCACCCGTCTTGCTCTCCGACATATTAACCACCGCATTGAGCAGTTGCGTATTGTCGAACGATACGGTTTTGCCCGACGGAAGCAAACGACGCAGCAGGGCATTACGCTTTTGACTCATACCCACATTCTGCAAGAATTGGCGCAACTCGGGCTGGAACAGAATAAACAGCGCGATAACACCAACATTGATAACTCCTCCCAGAATACCCGACACCAACTCCATATTGAGTGCTCGTGTGGCAACCCACACAATATAAATAAACACCACACCCATAATGATGTTCATAGCCACCGAGCCACGAGTCATCTTATAGATATAGTACATTCCCAGCGCTACGGCCACGATGTCAATGATGTCGATAATTCCGATATTGATGAAGTCGAGCATTGCTTCAAAGTTTTTTCATTTTACAAAACTACACAAAAAAAGAACATCCGCAAACCTCTTTGCGGATGTTCTTTCAAAAATATTTATCTCAGAGGGGATTATTTCACCTCTTTGAGTTTTTTCTCGTCTTGTTTTTTCATCATCTCGTACGCAACGGGAGTTGCAACGAATACCGACGAATAGGTACCTACGATGATACCCCACAACAGAGCAACCACGAAACCACGAATTACAGTACCACCGAAGATGATAATCGCCAACAGGGTAACGACAGTGGTACCCGAGGTGTTGATGGTACGCGACAGAGTCGAGTTGATAGCGTTGTTGATGTTGTCACGCAACGCACGTTTGGGATACAAGGTTTGATATTCACGGATACGGTCGAAGATAACCACGGTATCGTTAATCGAGTAACCGATGATGGTCAGGATTGCAGCGATGAACGATTGGTCAACCTCCAAGGTGAAGGGGAACAAACCATAGCACAGCGAGTACAGACCCATTACCAACAGGGCGTTGTGTGTCAACGAAACCACGGCACCCATACCCCATTGCCATTTCTTGAATCGGATAATGATGTACAGACCGATAGCCAGCAGCGAGAACAGAACCGAAATAATCGAGTTAATCTTGATGTCGCGTGCTACGCTCGGACCTACTTTATCCGATTGGATAATACCGTACTCAACCTCTTGTGTGCTGTTGAATTGGTCCAGAGTGAGCGAGGTTGCAAACAGAGGATTGAGTGCTTTGTAGAGCATCTCGTTAACCATTGCAGTAGCATCGTCGCTTTGGTCATCATACAGGTATTGGGTTACGATACGTTTTTGGTTGTCCGAACCATATTGTTTAACCTCGAAGCTCTCGTCATCACCGGTAAATACGGTCGAGAGTTGCTCACGAACTTGGTCGTCGCTAACCTCTTGGTCGAACGATACAACATAAGCACGACCACCCGAGAAGTCTACACCGTAGTTGAAACCACGAACTGCGAAACTAATCAGAGTAGCAGCAATCAGCACACCCGAGATGATGTACGATACTTTGCGCAGTTTGATAAAGTCAATCTTGGTGTTGCTCAGGAAGTTTGCGCTCCATTTGTACGAGAATTTGAGCGATTTGCCCTTCTCAACGCGGCTCGAAATCAACAGACGGGTGATGATAATCGAGCAGAACAGCGAGGTGATGATACCAATGATAAGAGTGGTAGCAAAACCTTGAACAGGACCTGTACCGAACAGGAACAACACGATACCGGTGATGATGGTAGTGATGTTACCGTCCAAGATAGCCGATAGTGCGTTCGAGAAACCGTCAGCCACAGCAGCCGACAGACCTTTACCTGCACGCAACTCCTCTTTGATACGCTCGTAGATAATAACGTTGGCGTCCACTGCCATACCCATAGTCAGTACGATACCGGCGATACCGGGCAGAGTCAGAACTGCGCCGAACGACGACAGAATACCAATCAGGAAGAATACGTTGCACAGCAGAGCCACGT
Organism: Rikenellaceae bacterium; assembly: GCA_017464745.1. Taxonomy (GTDB): domain Bacteria; phylum Bacteroidota; class Bacteroidia; order Bacteroidales; family Rikenellaceae; genus UBA940. The sequence goes on from JAFTYJ010000088.1 coordinate 21,044, forward strand.
TAGCCAACCAACCGGCTTGGCTGTAGAACAGACCCATATAGAGCAGTACCA
>JAFTYJ010000089.1 GCA_017464745.1 Rikenellaceae bacterium
GGTAATACAAATTAGTGTATCTCCAAATATTTTGACCAAAAAAATGCAATTATTTCGAAAAAAACGAAAATTGCACACTTCCATAACTACGTTTCTCACAAAAATTGGGGTGTGAGTCGTAGTTGCGGTCCTTGGAGTGCTCGAAAATCAGCAGTCCATCATCCTTCAACAAATCGCGTTCCAACACAAGGTCGATAAACTGCTCACTCCCCGGAAGGTCGTAGGGTGCATCCGAAAAGATGATGTCGTACTGTTTAGAGCAACTTTTGAGATAGAGGAACACATTGGCATTTACCGAGTGGATAACGTCGGCACAGCCCAACTCGGCGGCAGTACGTTTGATGAAGGCTTGGTGAACACGGTTAATCTCCACTGAGGTAACATTAGCAGCGCCACGCGAGGCGAACTCATAACTTATGGAGCCCGTACCCGAGAACAGGTCGAGCACGTCGATACCCTCCAACTCTACACGGTTGGTGAGTATGTTAAACAGGTTCTCCTTGGCAAAGTCCGTGGTGGGTCGTGCTTTGAGGTTACGGGGAGGGTTGAGCATTCGGCCCTTCAATTTGCCGCTTACGATTCTCATATCTTACCTATATATATTTACACAGCCTTACAATCGGTCATCACTTCGGCGAGCATTGTGGCAACGGCCTGAGCCTCGGGGCCTGCCACACGGGTCTCGAAGTTGGCAATCGACATTATCTCACACAATTTGGTCATCACAAAGAGGATATTGTCGGGCTCGGTGGTGGCAAACACCTCGGCATAGAGCAGTTTACCGTGGTCACTGACCACAATGTGGGTATTATCGGCCGTAAGTGTCACTCTCACCGCACGGGTGTACGACACCACACCTTCGAGCAGGGGTGAGGTATAGGTCACCCTCCACAGAGGGTTGGAGCCGAGCAGTCGCACGATACGTTCATCGACCGCCATTACAGCCACAATACCTGCCGCCACAGCCGCCACACACTTCTCGCCCTCGCCAGCCGCCTTGTCATTAACCGCAAGGTAGCCCTCGGCCATCTCGGAGGTGTAGAGTTCGGCGGGGACAAGCACCGTCTTGGCGCTATCAATGCTCACCGTAAGGTTGAGCGCCGCATCTCCATCCAGATTTTCGACAGCAGAGGTGGCCATAAGAAAATCGTGTCCACTCAACATAAGTCGGGTGGACACATTTTCGTGATTGGTCGGATGTTTACTCCCAGTTACCTGCATCGTTGGTAGCGGCGTCCATAGCGCCCACTTTAACACCGGGATAAACCTCGAAGATGTTTTTGCACTCGTGAATCAGGTTGATGAGTTCTTGACGGTCGAGGTCAGCAAGGAAAGTTTTGTAAGGAGCCTTGCACTCGAACACGGGAACGATAACCTTCGACTCGGTGGTAAACATACCTGCATCCATAATAAATTCGGTTCCTTCGGCTGCGAAGGGGATATAGCGCAGGTTGCGTACTTGGTCGCGGGTGAGTTTTTTCTCGCCGAACACGGTGTCGATAACTGCCATTTTGAACTTCTCGGTCTTAACCAGACCCTTTGCAACTGCAACCGAGTCGTCGGCCGAACCCAATTTCTTCTCGAATTCGAGCGAGTCATTGAGTACGAAGTTGATAAGGGTGTCAAAGCTCGAAGTGTAACGTTGGTTCACTTGTTTGAACGAGCGTTGAGCGGCACGGATGTCTTTAACGCGCTCGATAACCACAGCCTTACGGGCAGCGGTTTGGTTTTGGAAGCGAATCGACGACATTACCATCTCAACTGCGAAATAACCCAGCACAACGATAATCACCGCCAAAACGACTTGGATAATTTTTTTCACCATATCTGTTATTTTTATTAAGTTTGTACAAAATTAATCTTCGAACTCCACGACCAAAATGCACGGAATACGAAATATTGCGACCCAAATTTACACTAAATTTGCGTTTGAACCAACTTTTGGGCAAAAAAAAATTATCGAAAAGTTATCCGAGTGGGTAGAAACGGGCGAATCCGACCGAATTTTTATCCTCAACGGCTATGCAGGAACGGGCAAAACCACTCTTGTTGCGGCACTTGTGGAGGTGTTACGCGAGAGCGGGAGCAAGTGTGTTTTGATGGCTCCCACGGGTCGTGCCGCCAAAGTTTTGGCACAATATACGGGCGAAAAAACCTATACCATTCACAAGAAAATTTATCGCCAACAGAGCGGCGCTGCCATCGAGAGCAAATTCTCGTTGGACTACAACCGCGAGCGAGGTGCATTTTTCATTGTTGACGAGGCCTCGATGTTGGCCAATGGCTCGTCGTATGAGGATTCGCTGTTTGGCAGTGGGGCACTGCTGGACGACCTTGTGAAGTATGTATTCAGTGGTCGTGATTGTCGTCTGCTGTTGGTGGGCGACAGTGCACAGTTACCCCCCGTGGGCAACGATTACAGCCCCGCTCTCGACCCTGTTTATATGTCGGCGTTCGGAACGGTGGAGTATGGCTCGCTGGACGATGTGGTGCGCCAAGACATCGACTCAGGTATTCTGTTCAACGCCACGCTCGTGCGCACAATGCTCGAAAACCGAATCTACGATATTCCGCTGTTGGATATGAGTTACCCCGACGTAAAATCCATCGACGGCAGCGAGTTTATGGAGCACATCGAGGAGTGTTACTCGAATTGGGGGCGCGACCAGACCATTGTCATCACACGCTCCAACAAACGGGCCAACCGCTACAACGACGCACTGCGCCGTATGGTACTCTATGCCGAGGAGGAGATTGAGTCAGGCGATATGCTGATGGTGGTCAAAAACAACTACTACTATGCCGAGGAGGACGAGCAGAGTGAGGGTGGAATGAACTTTATTGCCAATGGCGATATTGCCCGCCTGCGCCGTTTGCGTCGTTTCGAGGAGTTGTACGGCTTCCGCTTTGCCAATGCGGTGTTGGAGTTCGACGACGCCGAGGGCACCGAAGTGGAGTGCAAAATTCTGTTGGATACCATATCGTCGGAGTCGCCGTCACTCACCCGCGACGAGAACTTGCGATTGTTCCGCGCCATCGAGGAGGACTATCCCGAAATACGTTCCAAAGCCAAGCGTTACAAGGAGATACGCGAGAACGCCTACTACAACGCCGTGCAGGTCAAGTTTGCCTATGCCGTCACTTGTCACAAGTCGCAGGGCGGTCAATGGGCTGCGGTTTTCATCGACCGAATGTTGTTTGGCGACGAGCCTATGAGCCGTGATTTGATGCGTTGGCTCTACACGGCGATGACCCGCGCTACCGAAAAACTCTATTTCGTGAATTTTGATGAACGTTTTTTTGACGTCGATAGCGAAAATTCCGACCAAAAATCGTAAATTTGTCAAATGAACACGGCGGCTAAACCATCCGCCCCAACTCAAACGATACAATTAAATTAAAAATCATACACCTATGAAAAAGACTATTATGATGATGGTGGCTATGCTCGTGATGGCAGGCTCACTGTCGGCAGCCCCCACAAGCAAGGAGTTCACTCGCGGTCTTACCACCGAGGTCAGCATCGACGGAATGTTCCGTGTGGTGATGTCGGACCAATATCGCAACAACGTACGCATCGAGTTCGACGACCTGTTGGCCGAACACATCGTGACCGAGGTCAAAGGCAAACAACTCAAAATCTACTACACCCGCAGCGCCAACAAAATCTTCAAACAGAGCAACGTAGCGCCTGCAACCGTATATATCGACCGCAACTTTGCAAGTTATCTGTTCAAGGACGCAGTGTATGCTTCGTCGAGCGAACTTGTGGAGTCAGCAACTCTCAAAATCCGTCTTAACGGCGCCTGCACCCTCGATGCCCGCATCTCGGCAGGCAAACTCGATATGGCAATGAGTGGCTCGGCACAATACATTGGCGAGGTTTCGGCACGCGATGCCAAACTCGTACTCAGTGGCGCTTCGACTGCCCGTATGAGTGGCGCTATCAACAAACTCACCGTAAGTGTTGCCGGAAGTTCGATTTTCGATGGCACCAAACTCGACAATCAATCGGGCGTTACACTTACCGCTTCGGGTGCTTCGAACGTAACTTTCGCAAGCAAAGGCAGCGCCAAAGTGAATGTTGCAGGAACATCGTCGGTTTCGGGTGACGTTATCTGCAAAGCGCTGACCGTTAATCAAAAAGGCTCGTCGTCGGTTAAATTCAAAGGTTCGGCCAAGACTCTCAAATTGTCGATTGCAGGTACTTCGCGTTTCGAGAAATCGGACTTTGCAGCCGATATGTCGGCCAAGATTGCAGCCGATGGCACCGCAAGTGTGTATGTGGAGTCGCGTGGCTCGGCCGACATCAAGGCCAAAGGTGCTGCTGTGGTAGAGGTTGAGTGTGGCTCGAACATCAAAATCGCCGCATCCGATACCGCCAACGTAACACACAACCCCAACGCCAAACTTGTCAAACTGACACTCAAAGACCAAGCAACCGTACGCGCACGCGAAGACGAGAAACAAACTGTCAATGTCTTTGCTTCGCCCTACGGCCCTGCAACCCCCCACTACCAACGCTAACAACAACTGACAATGGCGGCTGAAAAAAACAAGGCGGAAAAGAGCAAAAAGAGTATTGTCGAAACACCTTTGATGAAGCAATACTTCGAAATCAAGGCTCAACACCCTGATGCAGTATTGCTGTTTCGCGTGGGCGACTTCTACGAGACCTACGGCGAAGATGCGGTGCGTGCGAGTGCCATTCTCGGCATTACGCTGACCCGTCGCGCCAATGGTGCGGCAGCCTACGTCGAGATGGCAGGTTTCCCCTATCACGCCGTCGAAACATATCTGCCCAAATTGGTCCGCGCAGGCCAAAGGGTAGCCATTTGCGAGCAGTTGGAAGACCCCAAGACGGTCAAAGGATTGGTCAAACGAGGCGTTGTGGAGTTGGTGACTCCGGGCGTATCGCTGAGCAACAATACTCTGGCCGCCAAGGAGAACAACTTTTTGGCGTCGGTCTATTTCGGTCGTAAATACACAGGTGTGGCTTTTCTGGACATCTCGACAGGCGAATTCTATGTCGGTCGCGGTAGCAACACCTATGTCGATAAACTGCTGTCGAACTTCGCACCCAAGGAGGTGCTGTTCCAAAGGGGATTCGAAGCCTGCTTCCGCGAAAACTTCGGAGGGTCGTACTACACCTTCCAACTCGACGAGTGGATTTTCTCTGAGGATCTCAACCGCCGTAAATTGTGTGAGCAATTCGACGTTCGCAACCTCAAAGGTTATGGCATTGAGTCGATGGGTGAAGGTATCTCGGCCGCAGGAGCCATACTCTACTACTTGGAGTTCACCGAACACCGAGCCACAGGACACATTCGCGGCATTTCGCGCATTGATGCCGACCGATATGTGTGGGTAGACAAGTTCTCAATCCGCAACCTCGAACTCTTTTCGAGCAACGACCCCACGGGGCAAGGCTCGCTGTTGAGCGTTTTGGACCGCACGATGTCGCCTATGGGTGGTCGTCTGTTGCGTCAATGGATTGCGCTACCTATCAAAGATTTAGATGCGCTCAATCGCCGACTGGATATTGTCGAGGATTTGTGCGAGGACGCGGGACTCAAAGAGTGTTTGGGCGAGCAGTTGTCGTTGGTGGGCGACTTGGAGCGCTTGGCTCAGCGCATCGCCACGGGACGCATCCTGCCTCGCGAAATGGTGCAACTCAAAAACTCGCTGGGTGCTTTGGAGAGTATTGCAACGTTGTGTGCCCCCAACCAACATTTGTCGGCCTACACCTCGCAACTCGACCTTTGTAAGCAGGCTCGCGAGCGCATTGCCCACGAGATTTATTCCGACCCCGAGACCAATCAGATTGCCAAAGGCGGTATCATTGCCGATGGCGTGGATGTCGAGTTGGACGACCTGCGAAGGGTGGCGGGGCACGGCAAAGAGGTGCTGTGCGAGATACAGCGACGCGAGAGCGAACTAACCGGAATTCCCTCTCTCAAAATCAGTTACAACAACGTCTTTGGCTACTACATCGAGGTACGCAACACCCACAAAGATA
>JAFTYJ010000090.1 GCA_017464745.1 Rikenellaceae bacterium
CGCTATCGAAATCGGCCTGTTGCTGGCAGTTATCCTCTTTATGAAACGACTGATGGAGACCACACGCATCTCGGTTGTAACCGACGAAATCGATTTGGCCAAAGGTACCGACAACTCGCACCACGAGTTGCTGAACGTGGCCGAAGGTATCGAGGTGTACGAAATCGAAGGTCCCTATTTCTTTGGTATCGCAACCAAGTTCGACGAGATGATGCGCAACCTCGAACCCCAACCCAAAGTTCGTATCATCCGTATGCGTCGTGTGCCGTTTATTGATTCGACGGGTCTTCACAACTTGGAGATTTTGGTTGAGTCGTCGCACAACCAGGGAATCGACATCATACTGTCGGGCGTCGGCAGTGTGGTTCGCTCAACCTTGGAGCACGCAGGTATCGACAAGTTGGTGGGCACCGACAACATCTGCGCCAATATTCAATTGGCTGTTGAGCGTGCCAATGCCATTGTTGCCCAGAAGTAACCTAATTACGAACAACAAAAAGGCTGTACAACTGCGGTTGTACAGCCTTTTTTATTTGGCGGGCTATCGTTTAGAAAACGTTTTGGACAATTTGTGCCACGTTGTCGGTGCGACCCATCGAGTAGTAGTGAATCACCGGAATTCCGGCAGCGATTAACTCAGCCGACTGCTCGCTCGCCCACTCCACACCGAACTTACGCATATCGGCATTGGAGGTACACACGGCGGCACGACGACGCAACTCCTCGGGAAGGTGACACCAAAAGATTCGGGGCAACACCTCCAAGTGTTTGAGTGTCGAAAGGGGTTTGATACCCGGAATAATGGGCACGTTAATACCCACTTTACGACAACGCTCCACAAAGTCGAAAAACTTGCCGTTGTCGAAGAACATCTGGGTGATAATGTAGTCGGCACCTGCGTCAACCTTCTCTTTAAGGCGGAGCAAGTCTTCCTCGGCACTTGGCGAGTCGCCGTGTTTTTCGGGATAGCCTGCAACTCCGATACAGAAATTCGAGTGGTGCGACACACCCTCCTCGGGGTCAAGGAACTCTCCACGGTTCATTGCCGAAATTTGGCGCACCAAATCCACAGCATAGGCGTGTCCCTGGGGGTGAGGTACAAAGTGAGGCTCACCTTTCATAGCGTCACCTCGCAGAGCCATAAGCGTATCCAATCCCAAAAAGTCCATATCGATGAGTGCATCCTCGATGTCGTATTTGGAGTGGCCGCCACAGATGAGGTGCGGCACGGTGTCAATTCCGTAGCGTGCTTTGATTGCTGCCGAGATACCCACCGTTCCGGGGCGATGGCGGTCAATGTGACGTTCGATAGTGCCGTCGGGCATAGGGGTCGATTTGACCAACTCGCGGTGGAAGGTGACGTGGATAAACGCGGGGTTGTAATCGCGCAGGGTATCAATCGCTTCAAACACCTTGTCGGTTCCGTCGCCTTTCAGTGGTGGCAACAACTCAAACGAGAAGCGTGCCTTGCCACTACTTTGGGCTTGGGCGATAATCTCTTTTACTTGCATATTCGTGTTTGGGTTTAGTCTTAAAATTGGGAGATGTATTTGCGAATTTCGTCGGTGGTTGTACCACGGCGGCGGGCGTAATCGTCCACTTGCTCGTCGTCGATACTTCCCACACCGAAGTAGCAAGCCGCGGGGTCGGCAATCAGCAATCCGCACAGCGCCTCACCCGGCTCAATCATACAGTTTTCGGTCAGGCGCATACCGGTCATCATCTCGACATCGAGCATCTTGAACACTTCGCGTTTTTGGGTATGGTCGGGAGTTGCGGGATAACCAAAGGCGTAGCGGCGACCTACATACTTCTCAGCCACAGCATCCTCGGGCGACATCGGGGTGGTCTGATAACCCCACATAACCTCTCGTACAAAGGCGTGCATAACCTCGGCAAAGGCTTCGGTCAGTCGGTCTGCCAGCAGTTTGGCCATAATGGCGCTATACTCGTCGCCCGCTTCTCGATACTTGGCGGCCAACTCTTTGAGTCCTGCACCACCTGTCAGCGCAAACACACCGACATAGTCCGTACCCTCGCTTTCAGGGGCTACATAGTCGGCAACCGACAGATGTTCGGCTGTTTGGTTGCGTAGTTGAGCCAAGCGCCACTTCTTGCCCTTACACTCAACGACAATATCGTCACCCTCACGGTTGGCAGGATAGATTCCCACCACGCCATTGAGTTGCAGCGAGCCATCCTTTTTGATTTGTTCCAACATTGCGCGTGCATCGTCCATAACCTTACGTGCCTCCTCGCCCTTGTCGGCCGACTCCAACACCTCGGGATAACGACCCTTGATTTGCCAAGCGGCCAGCAGGTAGTTCCAATTTATGTAGGGTTCGACGTTCTCGATTTCGAACTTGTGCAACACCGCACGGCCCACCTTACGGGGAACCACAATATCGGCAGCACGTTTGGTACGGCTCTCGCGGCGGCACTCCTCAATAGGGGTAATGGTTTTGCGCTCCGAAAGTCGCTCGAAGTTGTCGCGCAGTTGTTGTTGGCGCTCCTTCTCGGCAGCAATGAAAGCCTCACGGTCGGCACCTGTAAGGGCAGCCAGAGCCTGAATATTGCTCGATGCATCGCGGCTACGCATAACCAGGCCCGAATACTCGGGAGCCATCTTAACAGCCGTATGCAACTCCGAAGTGGTAGCACCTCCCACAACAACAGGGATTTGCAATCCGCGGCGTTCCAACTCGCGTACAACCTTTATCATCTCATCAAGGCTAGGGGTAATAAGTCCGCTCAAACCGATTACATCAGCGCCCCAGGCCACAGCCTCGTCTACAATGCGTTCGGTTTCGACCATAACACCCAGGTCGTTGATTTTGTATCCATTGCAGGCGGCCACCACCGACACGATATTTTTACCAATGTCGTGGACATCGCCCTTGACCGTAGCAATCAGGAATCGGCCTGCGGCTTTGGCCTCGCCACCCTGTTCGATATAGGGGGTCAGCACTTCGACGGCGCGTTTCATCACGCGAGCACTCTTAACCACCTGCGGCAGGAACATCTTACCCTCGCCAAAAAGTTCGCCAACGCGCGTCATAGCAGGCATCAGCAGGTTGTCAATCACAGCCAAAGGAGTACCCTCGGTTTGCAGAGCCTCCATAGCGTCCTCGGCGATGTGGTCGGCGTTACCCTTCAACATAGCGTAGTCGATGCGGTCGGCAATCGAACCTTCACGCCAAGCCTCGGTTGCAGTCGCTGCCGAAGCACCCGTAGCCTGTCCTTTGAGTTGCTCGGCATATTCGGCCAAGCGTTCGGTTGCGTTCTCGCGGCGGTTGAGCACCACATCCTCGCACAGAGTCAGCAATGTAGGCTCAATTTGGCTATAAATCTGCAACATTGCGGGGTTTACGATACCCATATCCATACCCGCCTCGATAGCGTGGTAAAGGAACACCGAGTGCATAGCCTCGCGCACGGGGTTGTTGCCACGGTACGAGAACGACAGGTTGCTCACACCACCGCTCACCTTGGCTCCGGGCAGGTTTTGTTTAATCCAGCGTGTGGCCTCAATAAAGTCCACACCATAACTATTGTGCGCCTCAATACCCGTAGCAACGGCCAGAATATTGGGGTCGAAAATTATGTCGGCAGCAGGGAATCCCGCTTCGGTAAGCAGACGGTAAGCACGTTCGGCAACCTCAACCTTGCGGGCATAAGTATCGGCCTGACCACGCTCATCGAAGAGCATTACCACAGCCATTGCGCCATACGAATGGATTTCGCGCGCCTTACGCAGAAACTCCTGCTCACCCTCTTTGAGCGAAATGGAGTTTACGATACTCTTACCTTGGGTAACTTTCAGTCCGGCTTCCAGCACCTCCCACTTCGAGGAGTCAATCATCACCGGCACACGAGCAGTCTCGGGGTCCGAGGCAATGATATTCAGGAATGTGGTCATAGCCTTCACGCCATCAATCATTCCGTCGTCCATACACACATCCACAACCTGTGCTCCGGCCTCAACCTGCGAACGGGCAATGGTGAGTGCGGCGTCGTAGTCCTCTTCGCGGATGAGTCGTGCAAATTTGGCCGAGCCTGCTACGTTGGTACGTTCACCAACATTGACAAAGTTGCGCGAGTGGCTGATAGTAAGTCCCTCCAAACCGCTAGCAGTGCTCTCTTCGCGGCGTTCGGGTGTTACCCTCGGAGAGTAATTGTTTACGATACCCGACACCAAGCGTATATGTTCGGGGGTGGTGCCACAGCAACCTCCCACGATATTTACAAGTCCACGACGCAGGTACTCCTCGACATCATCGGCAAACATTTGGGGAGTTTCGTCGTAGCCGCCCATCAGGTTGGGAAGTCCCGCATTGGGGTGAACGCTGACAGCAAACTCCGAAAGTTCGTTGAGTTCCTCCAAGTAGGGCAACAGTTGGCGAGCACCAAAGGCGCAGTTAAAACCAATGCTGACCAATTCGGCGTGCGACACCGAGTTATAGAAAGCCTCAATGGTTTGACCCGACAGCGTGCGACCACTCTCCGACAGAGTAAGCGACACCATAGTGGGGATTCGCTCGCCACGCTCGGAGGACAATCGGTCGATAGCCTTCAATGCGGCTTTGCAGTTGAGTGTATCGAACACCGTTTCGACCAACAGTGCATCCACACCGCCATCTACCAGACCTCGTGCCTGGTCGTAATAGGCCGCTTCGAGTCGGTCGAACGATATTTCGCGTGCTGCGGGGTTATTCAAATCCGACGCAATCGACGAAGTTCGGTTGGTAGGGCCCATTGAGCCAGCCACGAATCGAGGGCGTTCAGATGTGGAGTATTTGTCGGCCGCAGCGCGTGCCACACAGGCAGCCTGGCGAGCCATCTCATAGGCGTATTCCGAAAGTCCGTAGTCGGCAAGCGACACGGCATTGGCGTTGAATGAGCAAGTTTCGATAATGTCGGCTCCCGCCTCCAAGTAGCGCGAGTGAATCTCGCCCACAATATGCGGAGCGGTCATCACCAACAGGTCGTTACACCCTTTGAGAGGTGTGGGCCACGAGGCAAAGCGTTCGCCACGGTAGTCATTTTCGCATAGGTTGTAGCCCTGAACCATTGTGCCGAAGCCACCATCCAGAACAAGGATACGTTTGAAAATTTCGTGTGTAAGTGTCGGTTTACTCATTTTGTTTAAGTTTGATTTCAAAGAGTTTGTCCCAGTTTTTGCCTGTTACAAAGATTCGGCCCGTGGCGGCATCCCAGGCGATACCGTTGAGCACATCGAGTTGGGGATTATCCTTTTGGGTTTTGACAAGTTCGTCCAAATCAAGATAGGCCTCGACGTGACCATTGTCGGGGTTGATGACCACAATGCGGTTGTAGCCATAGAGGTTGGCCCAGATGCGTCCGTCAATCCACTCCAACTCATTAAGGTCGCGTACATAGCGGTTGCCAAAGCGAACATACAATCGGGCTGTGGTTTGGAGCGTTGCAGGGTCCAACACACGCAGGATGTGAGTTCCGTCGGACATATATAGTTTGGAGCCGTCGGAGGTGAGTCCCCAACCCTCGCCGCCATACTCCCAACGTGCAGTCGGCGACAGCGTTGCAGGGTCATATACAAAGCCCGTACGTTCGAGCCAGGTGAGTTGATAAAGTTTGCCGTCGTGCAAAGCCAAACCCTCGCCAAAATATTGGTCACCAAGGGTTACGCAACGTTCGGAGCGGCCGTCAAGTGTCATTCGGTGTAGTGCACTTTTGCCATACTGGCCGATACTCTCGTAGAGGTGACCATTCCACCACAGCAGACCCTGAGTATAGTGGTCGGTGGGGTGCGGCCACACCTTCTCGACGGTGTAGTCCCAACGCACGGGAGTGGTTGTCACAGCCTTTGCGGCAGGCTTGGAATCCGTGGCAGTGGCATCCGTTTTGCGGGCAGGAGTGCTACCACACGAAATCATCAACGCCACAAGTATGACACAAAAACACATTTGCATAATAAAATATACCGTATATAGTGTGCAAAGATACACAAAAAATAGTATCTTTGCCATCCGAAAACCAAAAACATTATGCTTACACTTAAACAGATTAGAGGCGACAAGCAGCACGCAATCGAGCGTCTTGCCGTCAAAGGAGTGGATGCCGCTCCCATAATTGCCAAAATCGAAGAACTCGACGACCTCCGCAAATCACTGCAAGCCCAAGTAGATAACCTCCTGGCTGAACAAAACAAAGCAGCCAAACAAATCGGCGCGCTGATGGGTCAGGGCAAACGCGATGAGGCCGAAGAGGTCAAAGCACGTGTAAGTGCAATGAAAGAGCAATCCAAAGCGCTGGCCGAGCAGATGAACAACGCTGTGGAGGAACTCAACGCCCAAATCGTATTGTTGCCCAACTTCCCCAACGAAATCGTACCCGAGGGTCGCACAGCCGAGGATAACCTGGTGGTAAAACAATCTGACGATTCGCTGGAAATGGAGGGCGATGTACTGCCCCACTGGGAGTTGGCTGCCAAGTACGACATTATCGACTTTGAGTTGGGTGTCAAACTTACAGGCGCCGGTTTTCCCGTCTACAAAGGCAAGGGTGCACGCTTGCAACGCGCTCTGATTAACTTCTTTGTAGACCGCAACACCGAGGCCGGATACCTCGAAGTGGAGCCCCCTATTATGGTGAACGAGGCTTCGGGATTCGGTACCGGACAGTTGCCAGACAAGGAGGGTCAGATGTACCACGCAACAGCCGATAATTTCTATATGATTCCCACCGCCGAGGTTCCCGTAACCAACATCTACCGCGACGAGATTGTGGACATCAAACAACTGCCCATCGCAATGACCGCCTATACCCCCTGCTTCCGTCGTGAGGCTGGTTCGTATGGCAAAGATGTGCGCGGATTGAACCGTCTGCACCAATTCGACAAGGTGGAGATTGTGCGCATTGAGCGTCCCGAGGATTCGTACGCTGCGCTGGACGGAATGGTGGCTCACGTCGAGAGTCTGGTGAAGGCTCTGGGTCTGCCCTATCGTATCCTGCGTCTGTGCGGTGGCGATATGAGTTTCACTTCGGCCCTGACCTACGACTTTGAGGTATATTCGAAGGCTCAAAAACGCTGGTTGGAGGTTTCGAGCGTATCGAACTTCGAAACATTCCAAGCTAACCGTCTGAAACTCCGCTATCGTGACGAGAACAAGAAGATTCAACTCGCACACACACTCAACGGTAGTTCGTTGGCTCTGCCCCGTATCGTAGCCGCGCTGCTCGAAAATAATCAAACTCCTGAGGGTATCCGCATCCCCGAAGCTTTACAAAAATACACAGGATTTGATATTATAAAATAAATTTGTATATTTGCATAATCAAAATAAAAACCAAAACACTAAAATAACGATAATTATGGCTTACAAAATTGATCCCGAATTGTGCGCTGCTTGCGGCACTTGCATCGGAGAGTGCCCCGTAGGCGCTATCTCGGAAGGCGACGTTTACTCGATTGACCCCGAACTCTGCACCGAGTGCGGTACTTGCGCAGGCGTTTGCCCCGTAGAGGCTATTTCGATTGAGTAACAACCGAATAACCCCTGTGGAGGATTATTAAATCCACAAAATGAGAGTGTGCCCAGCAATAGGTACACTCTTTTTGTTTGTACATTTCAGATTATACTATGAACGATACACTGCTACAACGCGCAATCAACGGCGAACCACTCGAAATGGAGCAAGCGTTGTACCTATATAATAATATACCGCTGGCCGAGTTGGCCGATGCTGCCGACAGGTTGCGAAGAGCAAAGGTGGACGACCCCGAGGTTGTGACCTGGCAGATTGACCGCAATGTGAACATCACAAACGTCTGTATTTCGGGTTGCAAGTTCTGCAATTTCCACTGCAAACCCCACCAACGCGACCGCCACTATATAACTACAATCGAGGAGTATTGCTCGAAAATCGAAACAATGCTCGACTTGGGAGGCGACCAACTGCTGTTGCAGGGAGGTCTGCACCCGGAGTTGGATATTCACTTCTACGAAGAGTTGTTCCGCGAACTCAAACGCCTCTATCCCCAAGTTCGTCTGCACGCGCTGGGAGCCCCCGAGGTTGCACACATCGCACGCATCAGTTCGCTCGGCCACCGCGAAACTTTGGAACGATTGGTGGCGGCGGGTTTGGATTCGCTGCCGGGTGCTGGTGCCGAGATTTTGACCGACCGAGTACGCAAGGCCATTTCGCCTGCCAAGCCGACGGTTCAGGAGTGGCTCGATGTTATGCACCAGGCACACCTGATGAACTTGCCCACCTCGGCTACGATGATGTATGGCCACATCGAAACCATCGAAGAGCGAATCGAACACTTGTTGAAAATCCGAGATTTGCAAAGCCGCGTACCCGAAGGTAATTGGGGTTTTGTGGCATTTATTCCGTGGATTTTCCGCAGCACGGGCACAAGGCTCGAAGCAGAGGGTGTCAAAGGAGCGTTCTCGGCCAACGAGTATCTGCGCATCATAGCCATAAGCCGATTGGTACTCAACAACATACACAACATTCAGGCATCGTGGCTCACCGTGGGCAAACAGACCGCCCAAGTGGCACTGCATAGTGGTGCCAACGATATGGGTTCGATTATGATTGAGGAGAATGTGGTGTCGAGCGCTGGTGCCCACAATAGTTTTGATGCCGAGGGTATTCAGGCTGCTATCCGCGAGGCGGGATTCCGTCCTCAACTGCGCGACCAACTATATCGTCCGCGCACCTATCAAACAAGACAATAACCTTTTTTTAAGTATTATGAAACTACTGAAACTTCAAATTCTGGTCGCACTACTGCTCGGCGCATCGGCTCTCACAGCCCGAGAATCGACCAAAATTCCTTCGCGTGTGACGATGAGCCGCGAGGTGCTGTTAGACAAAATCAAAGGTGGATGGGCCGGACAGGTGCTCGGTTGTACCTATGGTGGTCCCACCGAATTCAAATGGCGCAGCGAGATGATTCCTGCCGACCACGAGATTCCGTGGGGACGATTGGACCAAGTGAGCGGTATGATGAAGAGTTGGCCCACGCTCTACGACGACATCTATATGGACTTGACTTTTGTGGGAGTGTTCGACCGCTTGGGTTTGGACGCACCACAAGATTCGCTGGCTATGGCTTTTGCAAACGAGGGTTATCACCTCTGGCACGCCAATCAAGCAGCACGTTACAACCTGCTCAACGGCATACCCGCTCCCGAATCGGGACATTGGCGCAACAACCCCCACGCCGACGATATTGACTATCAGATTGAGGCTGACTTTGCAGGAATTATGTCGCCCGGAATGCCAAACGCCGCATCGGAAATTTCGGACCGCGCAGGTCACATTATGAACTACGGTAACGGCTGGTATGGCGGTGTGTATATGGGTGCTATGTATGCGTTGGCATTTGTTACGGACGACGTGGAGGTTATCGTCACCGAGGCTCTGCGCACCATACCTCGTCGCAGTTCGTTCTATCGCTGTATGGCCGACGTTATCGACATCTATCACACCTATCCCGACGATTGGCGTAAGGGTTGGCAGGTGTGTCAGGATAAGTGGGGCCACAGCGACGTGGGTTGCAGCGAAGGTGCACTCGCTCCGCTCAACATTGACGCACTTATCAACAGCGCCTATGTAATCTTCGGCCTGCTCTATGGCGAGGGCGATTGGATGAAAACCATTGATATTTCGACCCGTTGCGGCCAAGACTCGGATTGCAACCCTGCATCGGCGGCCGGTATTTTGGCCACCGCTATCGGCTACAATCGTATCCCTGCCGATTGGCTCGAACCTTTGAAACAAGCCGAGGATATGGACTTTGCATATCTGCCCTACTCACTCAACGACACCTACGATATGAGTTTCCGTCACGCACTGGCGATGATTGAGCGCTACGGCGGAGAGGTTACCGACAACGATGTTACAATCAAGTGTCAGCGTCCCAAACCCGTAGCATTCGAGCAAAGTTTCCCCAACCTCACCCCTACCGAGCGCAAACCTATCGGTATCAAACTCGACGGCCAGGAGTGGAGTTACACGGCCGATTGCGCAGGTATCATCTTCAATGGTTGGGTGCGTGGTCCCAAGGAGTATGTTGCCGAGTTGGAGGTTAGTGTAGATGGTGGCGAGGTGGAGCGTTTCACTATGCCTGCGCTGTATCGTCTGCGTCGTCTGGATGTTTATTGGAACTTCTTACTCAAACCCGGTTCTCACACCGTAACGCTTCGCTGGTTGAATCCTACCGAGGGCACTTCCATAAATGTTGCTGACGCGGTACTGTTCCAAAAGAGCCGATAACCTAACAACCAATTAAACACAAAAAAACGAGAGTGTTTCCCGCGGGAAACACTCTCGTGTCGTTATCTACTTTCGCTCGGATTAGCGAGTGAAAGTAGTTTTGAGTTGATAACCCAAGAACATTCCGCAATCAACACCATAAGCGCCCCATTGGCCGATGGTAACACCAATAGCACTCATAGTTGCTACAACGGGACCCTCAACAAGACCCTCATCGGTATCATAATCGAATGCCACAAAGTGGAAATCGCCATAGGTATCGTTGTAGTGAAGCATAAATTGAGGTTGGAAGGTGATTGTGCGAGCCTCGAAATCTACGGTACCTACCAGGTCGCAAGTCTCATAGAAGTTCTTGATAACAATCTCGTTCTCGTTCGCGCCTTTCACAATCTGAGCAGCACTTTGATACTCAATAGCGCCACTGAAATCGTAGTCGGTCTCGGTCCAGTCGCCAAGCAACCAATCCCAATCGATGGTAACCTTGTCGGTTTTGAAGTTGAAGGTCATCGAGTTGCCATACACGGGGCTGAATTGAACGCCCTCAGTAGCAACAACTTCGAGAGTCAACAAGAAACCAGCCTCGGCTACTTTGTCGTAGTCGCAAGTCAGAGTGGTCGAGCCACCGAACTCACCTGCGGGGATGGTAATGGTTTTGCTTGCAAACGAGAAATCAACGCCCTCTTTACCGGTCGAGCTCTCGGCAACAGCCAACTCATAGGTACGGTCTTTGTCCGATTTGCTAACCGAGAAAAGGTTCACCGAATAAACGCAGGTCGAATCAGTCAAAACAGCGGTAACCGAAGGGTTCTCAAAGTGAACGAAGTCCAAACCTTTGCCGCCATTGAGGTTGATATCGAGGTCCTGCTCTACATTACAGCCGACAAACAGAGTTGCAACGGCAGCAAGTGCAATATAAAATATCTTTTTCATACTAGTGGTTCCTCCTTAATTATTTTTCCAAAGCATTGTTGTAGGCATACTCGCTATCGGGGATAGGCCATACGTAGCGGCTGTCACCGGGAGCGATGTTGATGTCAACAAACGAGTTCTTCTTAACGAAGTTCTCGCCACGACGTGCGATATCGGCACCACGAATACCCTCGCAGATAAGCTCAGCACGACGCTCGTTGTAAACAGCCTCCAAAATAGCATCTTTACCGGTCAGCTCGTCGATATTCAGAATATCGCTCTCGGCAGGAATAGCACGCTCACGAACGGTTTTCAGAGCAGCTTTGGCTTTGTCCAACGACTCACGGTCACCAACGTTAGCGTAGCACTCAGCAAGGTTCAGCAGAGTCTCAGCATAACGCATTTGGGGAATCCAGTCGGTTTTGGTACCGATGTTGGTGAACTTCTTGGTGTAAAGGTATTTCTCTCCCCACTCGGTCAGAGCCGAGATACGTTGGTCAGCCTCCAAGCAGTAAGCCTCTTTCGAGAGAATACCTGCCTCGGTATCCAACCAACCCACTTGGGCGTTCAGGCTGTAATAGTCAGCAACCGACGATTGGGTGTTGGGCGAGTCCATCGAGGTCATAGGCAGGATGAAAATCATCTCGCTGTTGCTATAACCTTTCTCCTCGAAGAAACCATACAGAGTGGTCATATCGGCAACCAGAGTATAGCCGGTAATCTCCGAACCGGTGACAATAGCATCACTCCATTTACCCATAGCCATCTCTACACGCATTTTCAGCATACGGGCAGCGTCGGCAGTTGCACGGGTTTTAAGGGTTTGCGAAGCCAGAGCAGTGGGATTGCAATCGGCGATGATTTGCTCATAGATTTTGCCAATCGACGACAGGGGGCAATCGTTGTTACCCGATGCTTTCAGACCGGTCAAACGCAGGGGTACTGCGGGCGACTCGGGGTTCTTGCAATAGGGTTGCGAGTAGAGTTTGCACAATACATAATAGGTATAAGCACGCAAGAACTTAGCCTCAGCGATGTATTGAGCAGCAACCTCAGCGCTGATGATGCCTTTCTCTACGGGGTTGTACGAAGCCATGTTGTCGATAAACACGTTACACTCGTTGATGATGCTGTAAGCCATAACCCAAGTAGGATAGTTCTCCAATTGGTTGCTACCAAGCACGTTCATCTCATAAGTGTCTTTCAGGGTTTGTTGGTTGTTGATGTTCACAACATCGTCACCACGGCTATCCAGAGCAGCATAGGTCTTACCACCCATAAAGGTGTAGGACATAGTGCTGGTGCTCTTGAAGTAGTGGTAGCAACCCATCAGGTTAGCCTCAATATACTCCGCTTTGCTGAACACAAGAGGCTCGTTGGTTGTATCAGGAATCGGTTGTTCCAAGAAATCCTTGCAGCTGGTCATCGACACAAGCGACACAAGGGTCATCAAACCAATAAATATCTTTTTCATACTTGTAATCTGTTTTTGAACCGGTTAATAATTAGAAGGTAATGTTCAAACCGCCGGTCCAGGTACGAGCCTGAGGCAGGGTATTCTTGTCGAAACCACCCGACAGAATCATATCGCCTGTCATAGAGTTGGTCTCGGGGTCAAGACCCGAATAGCCGGTCAGGGTCAATGCGTTTTGGCATTGAACGTACAGACGCAACGACGAGATGCCGAGTTTCTTGTTCCACTTCTTGGTGTCGAAGGTGTAACCTACGCAGATGTTTTTAACACGGAGGTAGTCGCCACGCTCAATCCAGTCCGAAATCTCCATTGCCGAACCGTTCGAGTAGTTATCACCGTAGTAAGGCTTCGGATATTTGGCGTTGTCGCCGGGCTCTTTCCAATAGTTGTTATATACATCCATCGAGTTGTTCCACCAACGGTAGTCCGACAACGAAGCACCGGTACCGTTGTAAATCCAGTTACCACCCGAGTATTGCAAGAACAGAGTGATGTCTACGCCATAGAAACGGAAGGTGTTGGTCCAACCACCAAAGTAGGTAGGCAGGGTGTTACCTGCGCGTACACGCTCGAAGTCACCTTGATAAACGGTGCCGTCTTTGAGGTACCAGGTGGGCGAGCCGGTCGACATATCCAAACGAGTCCACTCACCGTTGGGACCGTAGAATACACGTTGACCAGTCTCCGAATCAATACCACCGGTGGGGTAAACATAGAGTTGACCTACCGAGTAACCGGGGATGGTGATGTTGTTCTCCGACGAACCGTAGATTTCGGTTACACCGTTGGCGAGTTCAACAACCTCATTCTTGGCATAGGTAAAGTTGAAGTTGGTGTTCCATACGAAGTTTTTGCGACGGATAATGTCAGCACCGATTGCCAACTCAACACCTTGGTTACGCATTGCACCTGCGTTGGTAACCAGGCTGCCGATACCGGTCGAAGGACCTTGGGGAACGGCGAATACCAGGCTCGAAGTTTTGGTGTTGTAGTAGTCGAAGTCGATGGTGATATTGTTGAGGAACTGCATGCTGAAACCTACGTCAAGTTTGTTCGAGGTCTCCCATTGCAGGTTGTCGTCACCGATGTTACCGAGCAACAGAGCGTA
The DNA here is from genome assembly GCA_017464745.1 of Rikenellaceae bacterium. GTDB lineage: Bacteria > Bacteroidota > Bacteroidia > Bacteroidales > Rikenellaceae > UBA940. Next base: position 13,761 of record JAFTYJ010000090.1, read on the forward strand.
GTTGCCACCATAGAGGCTGTCACCAAAGTACGATTGTGCGTTGTAGTAACCAATCTCGCTGTTACCAACGGTACCGTAGCTGGCTTTGATTTTGAACTCGTTCATAGTGCTGCGGATATCATCCCAGAAGCCCTCTTCGCTGATACGCCAAGCGGCCGACACACCCCAGAAGTTACCCCATTTGCTGTTAGCACCAAGGCTCGACAGACCATCACGACGATAGTTCAACGAGATGAGGTATTTCGATTTGTAGTCGTAGTTCAAACGAGCGAAGTACGACGACATAGTGCGTTTACCACGTGCTGCGCCACCGTCATAGCTCTCGTAACCGGGATACAGACCTGCGAAGTCTTTGTTCAGGATACCGGTACCGCTCAATATGGCGTAGTCGTAACCCTCCGAGGTCAACTCTTGACCCAACAGGATGTCGATGTTGTGGTCTTTGATATCAACCGAGTAGCCAATGGTGTTGGTCCAGTTCCAGTTCATATAGTCGGTAAACACGTTAAATGCATAACCGGGGTAGGTCACACCTTGACCATAGTTGGGAGTCCAGAATTTCTCCTCCTCGTTTTTCGAGTAGTCCACACCGAATTGGCTCTTCAACGAAAGGCCTTTAACGGGGGTAATCTCAACGAATCCCGACGAAATCAAACGGTCGATTTTCGAGTTGTTGATGTTATCCAAAGTGGTAACGGGGTTTTGGTAACCGGTAGTAACACGGTTAGGACCATCGCCCAGGTATTGTTTGGTTGCATCAACATAGTACGAACCATCCTCATTGTAAGCGGGGGTGTTAGGAGGCAGAATCAACGCTGCACGGGTAAAACCTACGGCTGCATAAACCTCGCCACCACGCGAGCCGTCCAACATCTCGGTAATCGAGTGGGTATAGTTGGCAGTGAAGCCTACTTTCAACCAATCGGTTGCTTGGCCGCTAACGTTAGCGCGAACACCCAGACGGTTGTAGTGGTCACCGATTACGATACCCTTTTGGTCGGTGTAGTTAGCCGACATATAGTAGCTCACACGGTTCGAACCGCCCGACACGGCCAGAGTGTGATTGTGAACCAAACCGGTACGGAACAACTCCTTAGCCCAGTTGGTATCGATGGTTTTGCCTTTGCTATCGGTCATCAGGTTGAAGGCGTTCTTGCCCCACTCCGAATCTTTACCGTTCAGCGAAACCTCCGAAGTGCCATAACGGTTAACCAAAGCCATATTTTTGAAGTTGGTGTATTGCTCGGCGTTCATTACCTCGGGCAGATAGGTTGCGTTCGACGCACCCACGCTCATATCGTAAGTAACTTTTGCCTTACCGGTACGACCTTGTTTGGTGGTGATGATAACAACACCGCTGGCAGCACGCGAACCATACAGAGCGGTTGCGGCAGCGTCCTTCAACACATCAATCGAGATAATGTCGGCGGGGTTGATGTCGGCCAAACCGTTGGCATCAGCAACGCCCGAGGGGCTCATATTACCTGCCATAATGGGCACACCATCAACAACGTACAAGGGGTTGGTACCAGCCGAGATCGAGCTCACACCACGAACCATAACGTTCGATGCCTGACCGACACCGGCGTTAGGGGTGGTAATGCTCACACCCGAAGCACGACCTTGCATCATTTGGTCGAGGCTGACGCTGGGCGAATCTTTCAGAGCGTCGGCCTTGATCGAAGCAACCGAAGCAGTTGCTTTACGAGCGGATGTGGTACCGTAGGCCAAAACGACAACGTCGTCAATCACCTCGGTGTCCTCTTTCATATTAACGTCCACTACCGAACGGCCCTCGATGGCAACCGACTGAGTTTGATAACCCAGCAGCGAGAATACCAAAGTACCGTTTTGAGGAGCGTTAATAACATAGTGTCCATCCACGCTTGTGAGGGTCACTGTGGTTGTACCCTCTACCAATACGGTTGCACCTGCGACAACAGTGCCGTCGGGAGCGTAAACCATACCGGAAACTTGCTTGTTCTGTGCGTGTACCATTGCCACCGACAGAACAGCTGCGATAAATAGTACAAATTTCCTCATTCTACAAAAAATTTAGTTAAAAAATAAAGTTAATTCAAAGGTTCAAAAGCCATACGTCACCGTCGGGAAGGTGTCGTACAGCAGATAAAGGTCAATAATGTGTCAGGATAGCGAAAACAGAGTTCGGAGCACACACAAGGTATGCGACTCTGTCGTATTAAGGTGGGAGGTTATTTTCTAATCATAGGCGGCCCTGGTTTTTATTTAAGTTTTCCGTGTGCGACTATCTTTCACACATCGGCGTGGGTTTGTAGTTGGTCGGTCGGTTAGTTGATTGGTTTATATAAATAATCCTAAATCAGGGCACTAATATATATATATATAAGTAGACCGCCAAATTTTTGAGTAACTTTTTGAAATTTAGTATCTATCGTCCTCGTCAAACATCAATTTGAAAGCGGAATCTGCCGGAAAGTTTCAAATTCCATTCTTAGTTGCGGTTGGCGTAATACTTTTTGTTATTCTCACATCGTCGGGCAAAAAAAAGGGTCATCTGACTTCGGTCAGACAACCCTTTTCGGAGGTTACACGCGGCAACCTCAGGGAAATATGTAATGTAATTTTGTTGGGTCTTACATCAGCACCAACATCTGGGCCACCAGCACTCTGAGGAACATCACAAAAGGATACACCGTCGAGTAACTAACCGAAGCCACATCGTTGCTACCCAGCGAATTGACATAGGCCAAAGCGATGGGATTTGTTTGGCTACCCGCAAGCATACCTGCGATAGTAAAAAAGTCCAAACGGAACGCAAGACGTGCCACAGTGCCCACAATAAGCACAGGCACAACGGTTATAATCAGACCATAGAGAATCCACCAATAACCACCAGCAAGGATGCTCGGAACGAAGGTTTCGCCCGCACCCAGACCAACCGCCGCAAGGAAGAGCGAGATACCGATTTCGCGCAACATAAGGTTGGCACTCACCGTGGTATAGGTCACAAATTTGAAGTGCGGACCAAAGCGACTCATAATGATAGCCACAATCAGAGGACCTCCTGCCAGACCCAATTTTACGGGTTGACTAAGGCCGGGGAATGCAATAGGAATTGAGCCAAGAATAACACCCAGCAGGATACCCACAAAGAATGCAATCAGGTTGGGTTCGCGCAGTTGTTTGGTCGAGTTACCGAGCGTA
>JAFTYJ010000091.1 GCA_017464745.1 Rikenellaceae bacterium
GATAGTCTTTATGGCGAATGGGGCGAACGAGAGTTCTTGTGGAAAGCCGAGGCATTGTTGCCATTACACCTCGCACATCAAAATGCTAAGTTGGAGGATATATGTTATCTGGTTTACTCCTTCGATTTTACGCGCGAAATGTACGAGGCGGCAACACCAATTAATCCGCCCGCCGAGGAGTAACAAAACAAACCAAGCACAACCCTACATCCCGTGGGGTTGTGTTTTTTTCGAAAAAAATAGGGGCGAAGAGTACATCATATTGAAAATTTACATAAATTTGCATCACAACATTACTAATACGAGGACTACTATGGCACATTCGCCGTTCTTTATGCACCACTTTTATTATTACTGCGAGAGCGGTCGGGTAGCGGTATGCTGATGAGCCAAGACAAATAACACAAAGAATCCCGACCACTGACACGTTTGATGGTTGGGATTTTTTACGAATATGATTACACAAAAACTTAAAATAGCAATTCAGGGTTACGAGGGGTGTTTCCACCAAATCGTCGCCCACAAATATTTCGGTACAAACATCATTACACTACCCTGCGACACCTTCCGTGAGGTGGCTCGAAAGGTCAAAAGCGGTGAGGCCGACTATGGAGTGATGGCTATCGAAAACTCAATCGCAGGTAGCATCATAGCCAACTACGGTATCCTTCAAGACGAAGACGTACAGGTGAGCGGCGAGGTCTATCTGCCGATTGTACAAAACCTTATGGTGTTGCCCGGAGTGACACTCGACCAAATTACCGAGGTCGAAACACACCCTATGGCGCTGCTGCAATGTGTCGATTATCTGGACTCGCATCCGTCGTGGAAGTTGGTCGAGAGCGAGAACACAGCGTTGAGTGCCAAGCGACTGGCCGAGGAGCAGAACCCTCACAAAGCCGCTATCGCCAGCACGCTGGCTGCCAACCTGTTCGGCTTGGAGGTCATCGCGCCCGAAATCAACACCATCAAAAACAACTACACCCGTTTTATGGTGCTCAAACGCCGCGACAACAAGATGGCTCCCGATGCCAACAAAGCCTCGCTATACTTCAAGGCCGAAAACCGTCCGGGTGCGCTGATTGAGGCTCTGCAAACATTCTCGGATGTGAATATGACCAAGTTGCAGTCGTATCCCGTGCCGAGCGAGCCGTGGCACTATATGTTCCACGTCGATTTGGAGTTCGACAACCTCGACCTCTACTTCGAAAACCTCGAACGACTGCAAGCCGCAACCTCCGAAGTACACGTCTATGGCGTCTATCACAACGGATTGAATTAACAACAAAATATTTATCACACTTAACACACTCATTTTTATGGCAAAAGTGGAAATCAAACCCGCAGACAGACTCGATTCGATTAAGGAGTACTACTTCTCGAAAAAGAACCGTGAGATTGCAGAACTTCGTGAGCAAGGCCGCGACATCGTAGCCCTGGGTATCGGCAGCCCCGATATGCCCCCCGCCGCAAGCGTTATCGAACGTCTGGCCAAAGAGGCTGAGCGTCCCGAAGTACACGCTTACCAACCCTACAACGGTACCGCCCTGTTGCGTGGCGCGTTCGCCGATTGGTACAAGAAATGGTACAACGTAACACTCGACCCCAAGAGCGAAGTCCTTCCCCTGCTCGGCTCCAAAGAGGGTATCGTACACATCTGTATGACCTACCTGAGCAAAGGCGACAAAGCACTGATTCCCAACCCCGGATATCCCACCTATCGCTCAGGTGTAACCCTGGCAGGCGGTGTGCCCGTGGACTACAAACTCAAAAAAGAGAACGGCTATCTGCCCGACTTCGCCGAAATCGAGGCCGCAGGGCTGGACGGTGTGAAACTGATGTTTGTAAACTACCCCAATATGCCTACCGGTACTCACGCAACCCGCGAGTTGTTTGAGCAATTGGTAGCCTTCGCCGCCAAACACAACATTATGTTGGTTCACGACAACCCGTACAGTTTCGTTCGTAACAACAACTACCTGAGCATCCTCGACATCGAGGGCGCAAAGGACGTTGCCTTGGAGATGAACTCGCTGTCGAAAGGTCACAGTATGGCAGGTTGGCGTGTGGGCGTTGTTGTAGGTCGCGCCGACTGGATTAGCGACATCCTCCGCTTCAAGAGCAATATGGACTCGGGTATGTTCTACCCCCTGCAAGCCGCTTCGGTTGAGGCTCTGAGCCTGGGCGACGAGTGGTTCTCGGAGTTGAACAAGACCTACTACGAGCGCGAAAAATATGGCTACGAACTACTGGATGCCCTCGGATGTAAATACATCAAGGGTCAAGCCGGTCTGTTCATCTGGGCCGAGGTTCCCGAGTGGTTCGAGGGCGATTGCTTTGAGTTCTCGGACAAAGTTCTGGCCGAGTGCGACGTGTTTGTAACCCCCGGCGGAATCTTTGGTAGCGAGGGTAAACGCAACATCCGAATCTCGCTGTGCGTTACCGCCGAGTTGTTGGCCAAAGCCGCAGGCAAAATCAAGGCTCAACTCAAAAAATAGACCCCAAACATAGAAATTAGAATGAAAACAGCAGCAATTGTCGGAATCGGCCTTATCGGTGGCTCGCTGGCCCTGGCACTCAAACGCCTGGGCCTGGCCGACCGTGTGTGGGGTGTCGAGAGTTCCGAGCAACACGCTGCAAGAGCATTGGAACTTGGCCTTGTCGACGAGATTGTGTCGCTCGACAAGGCCTCGACCGAGGCTCGGCTCATCGCCGTTGCAACCCCCGTGGACACAGTCCCTACGATTGTCACCAAACTACTCAACAAGGCTTCGGCCGACCAGGTTATCATCGACGTGGGTTCTACCAAACAGGAGTTGTGTGAGTTGGTGAGTATGCACCGCCAGCGTGGTCGCTTTGTTGCCACCCACCCGATGTGGGGTACCGAGCATAGCGGTCCCGAGGCTGCCCAAAAGGAGGCCTTTGCGGGTCGTGCGGTGGTGGTATGCGAGAGGGAGCGCAGCGATGCCGATGCCGTGGAGTTGGTCGAGGAGATGTATCGCGCTCTGGGAATGAAACTCATCTATATGGGAGCCGAGGAGCACGACCTGCACACAGCCTATGTGTCGCACATCTCGCATATAACCTCGTTTGCGCTGGCCCTCACGGTGTTGGAGAAGGAGCGCGAGGAGGAGCATATCTTTGACTTGGCGGGTGGCGGTTTCGAGAGTACCGTCCGTTTGGCCAAGTCGTCGGCCGACACCTGGATTCCAATCCTGCTCGAAAACAAATACAATGTTCTGGACGTTCTGCGCGAACATATCCACCAACTGCAAATTCTGCGTCGAATGATTGAGCGCGACGACAAGCAGGGACTTCGCGAGTCTATGAACAAGGCTAATACCATCAAACGAATATTGAAGACAACTTCTATAAATTAAACTATTGCTACTCAGGGAATTAATTCGTATCTTTGTACAAAATAATGCCAAATATGAAGAAAAGTCCAAATTATCGTCTCAATCAAACAGGTAGCAGTTTGTTTGAGAATGCCCAAACAC
>JAFTYJ010000092.1 GCA_017464745.1 Rikenellaceae bacterium
AAAATATATTGCCGAACTCGATAAGATTATCTAATTGAGATAGGCCATTTAGCAGTAGTCCTTCGTCGTTTCGACGAAGGACTACTGTTTTTATTTGAGTATTATCTGCCAACGAGTGCCTCTCACCTCGGTGAAGGCTATGCTGTGAGAGCCTCCCTCCGAAACGCCTAATGCACGCGCCAACTCGGCACTCGACATCCGAAAATCTCGTTTGAGAATATCGGCTCGTTTGATGCCTTGTTGTTTGAGTCTGCGCCGTAACGCCTTGGGGTCAAACGGCTCGATGCACTCTATCTCACGACACTTCAACATTGCATCATTGATAGGCTCTCGGGTAAAGGCATAACCATTGGGCGAGGTAATGAAATCCACCTTTCCGACCATATAGTCGGCTGCAACTCCCGCCTTGCGCAGAGCCACATCGCTTGCCACCAGATAGCGATACTCTTCGGCTCGGAACTCTTGACCGTCGTCATACCACCCCGCAGGTTCCACTTCTACCGATGCGGCCGAAGTTATGGTTGCTCGTCGCAAGTTTCGCTTTACCTCACAACCAAACTCCACCACCAACTCCTTGCACTCGCCTGCATCCGACACAGCCTCAATCTCGCACGGCTCAAAGAGTCGTACCGCTTCGGTGGTGTCAAACATAGGCGATAGTTTGAGTACAATGCGTGGTGTAATACTTTCCAAACGCTCCCTAAGGGCAAGCACATTGGGCGAGCACTCTTCCAACAATACCAATTTACGCCCATCGCTGCTTCGGCGGTCGGGGTCGGCATAGATAAGGTCGGCCTTACCCTCAAACCTAGCCAAAAACTCCTCGGCCGAACTGCACACCACCTCGATGTTGCCGGCTCCGAGTCGTCGGAAATTCTCCTCGGCCAAACGTGCCAACACGGGGTTACGCTCAATACTGACAACTCTGTCGAAACGTTTAGACAAATAGAGCGAGTCCACACCCAAACCACACGTCAGATCTATGGCCAACTCTCCCGAATGACGTTTGGTGGCTGCTGCGGCCTCACTGCTTGATTGCTCAAATGCGAGGTCGGGCAGGATACAATGTGCTGCGTAGTAACTTGGCAGTTTGGTGCGTGCACGCGACAGATACTTGATTTGGGTGGCTATGAGTGCACGATGTGGTGAGTTCAATCGTAGAGCCACCTCGGTTGCGGGGCGGTCGATGTTTTGCTCCACAAGAGTGCGAATGCTCGGGTCTAGCAGTATGTCGAGTTCTTGTTGTGTCATTCGAATGTTATGGTTTCGGTTTGAGGTTTGACGTAATATCGGAGTGCTATGGTCGCGACAATCATTGCGATGTAGATGGTTGTCACCGTGGTTGCCGAGGGGTTCCATTCGACGGCACACAGAGGTAACCGTGCCGTTGCGCCCACAATGTCGTTTTGCAGACCGACGCTTGTCGAGATTATTGCTTCGGCGGCACCCTGCCACCACTCCCACGGAGCGATGCACCATACCAAACCGCATATCAGCGTGATGTGGGCCAAACCAACCACCACGGGACTCAAAACGACTCCCGGTAATGATACCTGCCCGAAGGCATAACCCGTAAGCGGCATAACGGCCACCGTAGCGCATATTCCCGCAAGGACAGCACTCCACACAAAGTTGAGTACTCGGCTCTCGCTGCGCACTCGGTCATATGCCACAGGGAACCACAACGTAATACCGAGCACAGCAGCAAACGACAACTGAAAACTTATATCAAACAGATATTCGGGCCACGCTACCAACATCAGCAACCCCGCACCACAAATCGTATTGAGCGGACTATGTGCCAACGACATCGCCAGTCCCGCTTGCACAAAACTGAACATTGTGGCGGCTCGCACAGCCGAGGGCGACATACCGCTAATAAATGCAACTGCCCAAATCATCGCCACCGCTATCACATTCTTTATGATATGGCCATAGGGCAGGGCGGGCAACAAGAGCAACAGCACATTAACCAACACAAACACAATTCCGACGTGCAGACCCGACACCGCCAACAGATGTGATGCACCCGTGTCGGCATACTCCTGACGTAACTCTTGCGACAAACTGCGACGATAACCGAGCACCATAGCCTCGGCCACAGCACGGTCGTCTGGTGGGAGTCTGAGTTGTTCGAGTCGTCGGATTGCTGCCTGCTGAATCTCGGTTGCGCGACTGCGTAGGGTGTGATTGATTCCCGTCGGTTGATACTTCGAGAGGGTGGCATAACCCACAAATCCTCGGGAGTGCATCAGGTCGGCATAACGACTTGGGGCTATCGGACGAATCTTTGTTCGACACTTGATGCGTGTTCCGATTGGGGGTATTGTGTCTGATGCAAAGGTGACTTTTGCAAGACGGTTACTGCGAGAGGTAATGGCACTACTATCCCTCCACGAGATTATGCGTGCATCAGCGTGAAGTCCGCCCCAAGATGCAGGCTCTGCTGCCGACGCAATTTCCATTGTGGCACTTATTGTTTGGTCGTACGGAATAGGCTTGTCAAGTTGGCGCAATGCGAGGTTCGCACCACCCAAAGCCGCTACACCTACCAATACTGCCACCATTCGGATTTTGGGTAGACACACCCCTATGAGCATACACACCGAAACGGCCACAACCCACCACCAAAGCGACAACTCCACCCATTTAGCCATCACTACACCCAACGCAAAGGTGGGTGTAATCACGGCCAACGGTGCAATTATCTCTCTGGGTCGGCTGGTCATAGCGGCGTGTGTCAGAGGAGTTTATCGCCCCCACGAATCGCGGTCGAGCGAGCGGTAATTGATGGCCTCGGCGATATGTGCAGGTTCGATGTTCTCCTTGCCGTCGAGGTCGGCGATGGTTCGTGCCACTTTGATTATTCGGTCGTAAGCGCGGGTCGAGAGGTTGATACGTTCGATTGCTCGGTTGAGAAGCGCTGCCACCTCGGGCGACAGCGGACAGAAACGACGAATCATTGCCGAGTTCATCATCGCGTTGGTGTGTACACCTTCGCACTCTGCAAAACGTTGGCTTTGGCGTTCGCGCGCAGCAACCACACGTTTACGAATCTCGGCACTCGACTCACCCGTGCGTTTGGTATGAAGTTCTTCGATAGGGACAGGGACGACTTCGATGTGCAGGTCGATGCGGTCCAGAAGTGGCCCCGATATGCGGTTCAGATAGTTGTGAACGGCATAGCGGTTGCAACTACACTCACGGGTAGGGTGGTTGTAATAGCCACACGGACACGGGTTCATCGATGCCACCAACATAAAGTTGGCAGGGTATTCGATTGAGTATTTGGCACGGCTGATTGTGATTTTTTTGTCTTCCATCGGTTGACGCAATACCTCCAATGCCGAGCGACCGAATTCGGGAAGTTCGTCGGCAAACAGAATTCCGTTGTGAGCCAGCGATACCTCTCCCGGTTGAGGATTAGAGCCACCACCGATGAGCGCTACTTGTGATGCGGTGTGGTGGGGTGTTCGGAACGGACGTCGGGTCATAAGTCCTTGTTGAGCGCCGAGTTTGCCGGCCACGGAGTGGATTTTGGTGGTTTCGAGCGCCTCGCTGCGTGTCATAGGCGGCATAATGGTGGGCATACGACGTGCAAGCATAGTTTTGCCCGAGCCGGGAGCGCCAATCATAATCACGTTGTGACCTCCTGCGGCTGCAATCTCCAAAGCACGCTTTACATTATCTTGACCCTTGACATCGCTGAAATCCTCGGCATAGGGCGAGGTCACGGTTTCGACATCCTCGACATTGGCCACCGAAGCCACCATAGGAGCAGTGCCGTTGAGCATTTCGGCAACGTGTTTGAGTGAGTCTGCCGCCACAACCTCCAAACCCTCGACAACTGCCGCCTCGGGTGCATTGTCTTTGGGCACGATGATACCCTTGAATCCCTGCTCGGCAGCCGCCACAGCAATGGGTAATACACCTTTGACGGGGCGCAGTGTGCCGTCCAACGACAACTCGCCCGTGATGATATAGTCGCCTATTCGTTGGCTTGAAACCTGCTCCGTTGCGGCCAGAATACCAACTGCGATAGGCAAATCAAATGACGAGCCCTCCTTGCGAACATCGGCTGGTGCAAGGTTTACTACGAGACGTTTGCTGGGCATCTTGAACTCGCTGTTCTCGAAGGCCGAACGTATGCGGTCCTGACTCTCCTTGACCGAACTATCGGGTAGTCCGACCAAAAACATACCCAGGCCGCGACTCAGGTTCACTTCCACTCCGATGGTTATGGCGCTCACACCCACAACACTTGCTGAATAGGCTTTGACAAACATCTGTTAGGACTGTTTAGCGGTTTAGAACGGCGAGTAGTCGTCGTTGTATTTCTCTTCGTAACCAATCGGGGCTACGCCGTTGATTGACGAACTATCCATTTCGTAGGGGGTGTCGTCGTCATAGTCCGTGAATTTGGCTTGCTCCTTACGGAAGCGTAGTTTGACCGTCTCGACCGAACCGTTACGGTGCTTGGCGATGATAAACTCGGTCATACCGGGAGTGATGGGGGTGCTGTTCTCATCAACTGTCATACCGAAGTATTCGGGACGATGGATGAAGGCTACAATGTCGGCATCCTGTTCGATAGCACCCGACTCACGAAGGTTCGATAGTTGCGGGCGTTTGTTACCACCAGCCACCTCGGCAGCACGGTTCAACTGCGACAGTGCAATGATAGGAATGTTGGTCTCCTTGGCAATTGCTTTCAGTGTACGCGAGATGGTCGAAACCTCCTGCTCACGGTTACCCTTCAACTCTTTGGGACCGGTCATAAGTTGCAGGTAGTCGATAATGATGAGTTTGATATCGTTGTGTGCTTTGAGTTTACGCACTTTGGAGCGCAACTCATAGACCGACATTGCGGGTGTATCGTCAATAAACAGCGGTGCTGCGGCCAGCGGTTTGATAGACTCTTCGAGGTGTTTCCACTCTTTGGGTGTAAGTTTTCCGCTTCGGATTTTCTGTGACTCCAATCCGCT
>JAFTYJ010000093.1 GCA_017464745.1 Rikenellaceae bacterium
CTCCGAAAAGCCCAGGGGGTGGACTTGGTAGACACGCTACTTTGAGGGGGTCGTGGACATTAGTCCGTGTGAGTTCGAGTCTCGTCCTGGGCACCAACAAAGCGTCAGATTTAAGTCTGACGCTTTTTTTGTGGTATTAACCTGAGGTGCATTTGTGCGGTATGGGGCAAAAAGGTTTTTCCTCGGAGTAGTGCATATTTCCCGACTCGACCCCAATTTTGCACATCTAATCACAACAAAAACGCCCTCGGGAAAGACCTCCGAAGGCGTTTGAATTTAGATAAGAGCCGTAATCGAGACTCGAACTCGAGACCTTTTCATTACGAGTGAAATGCTCTACCGACTGAGCTATTACGGCAACTTTTTTCGGCGAAAAAGCACGCAAATATAATAGTTTTTCCTGTTACGAACACTATATTTGCCGAATAATGTACGTGTTTCTCGCTTTTTTTTATAAATTTGCCCAAATTTTATATCGCACAGAATGATTACATTTATCACCTGTTTGGCCCTACTCGTAGCAGCCTATTTTGTGTACGGCAAACTTCTCGAAAAGATTTGCGGTATCAGTGTGGTGCGCAAAGTTCCCTCCGAAAGCAAGTTTGACGGAGTGGATTATGTACCGCTGCCGATGTGGAAAACTTTTCTGATTCAACTGCTCAACATCGCAGGTCTGGGTCCTATATTCGGTGCTGTGCTCGGTGCTGCGTATGGCCCCGTAGCATTTGTATGGATTACGTTGGGCGGTATCTTCTTTGGTGCGATGCACGACTTTTTGGCCGGTGTGATGTCGCTGCGCGAGGGTGGTATGAGCCTGCCTGACATCATCAAACAATACCTCGGACGAGGTATGGGCCGTTTTAATCTGGTGTTCACCGTGGCACTGATGGTGCTGGTTGGTGCAGTGTTTATGTCGCAACCCGCCGAACTGATTGCCAAGTGGCTCCCCGAATCGACAAGCGAATTCAATATCAATGGTTTTGGCTCAACAGTATTGTGGACAATGGGCGGAATTTTGGTCTATTACATCATCGCAACTCTGTTCCCGGTCGACAAAATTATAGGCCGAATCTATCCCCTGTTTGGCTTTGCGCTGGTATTTATGGCGCTGGGTATATTGGGCGTGCTGCTCTTTACGGGCGACTACACCATTCCCGAACTCAGTCTGAAAAACCACATCGCCAACCCCGAACGATTCCCCATCTTCCCCACCCTGTTTTTGACCATTGCGTGTGGTGCAATTTCGGGTTTCCACGCCACTCAGTCGCCGCTGATGGCTCGCTGTCTGACCAACGAGAACCAATGTCGCCCTGTGTTTTATGGCGCAATGATTTCGGAGAGCATCATCGCGCTGATTTGGGCCGCTATCGCAATGGCATTCTGGGGCGATGTCGAAGGGCTGAATGGAGCATTGGCCGCCAATCGCAACAACGCCTCGGTGCTGGTCGATATGATTGCCAACCAAACCCTCGGTCATACCATTGCCGTAGTTGTGATGTTTGGCGTTGTTGGCGCAGCAATCACCTCGGGTGACACAGCCTATCGTTCGGCACGACTGATGATTGCCGATGCGCTGGGTATCGAACAAAAAACGCTGTGGAAACGTGTGGCAGTCAGCCTTCCTATCTTTGCAGCGGGTGTGTTTATCATCCTGGCTACCGACTTCCGCACGCTGTGGAGTTACTTTGCGTGGTTCAACCAAACGCTCAGCGTATTTACGCTGTGGGCAATCTGCATATTCCTTGTTCGCCGTCGCGGTCCCGTTGTGATAGCAATGATTCCTGCGGTGTTTATGACCTACATTTGCAGTTGCTACCTGTTCACCTCGGCCCAGATGTTGGGCCTCAGCACCACGCTGGGTAACATTCTGGCAGGCGTATTGACACTGATTATAACCCTTTATTATATTTACGTATTCAACTCCGAAGTTCGAAATGCAAAAACCACGGCTTAAACCCACTATCCACCAAACGTTTGTCATCGTTCCCAACGCGAATGACCGTTCGGGTGACTACGATTTTGCCGCGATTCTCGAAGATTCGCACCGCCTCGAACTTAATGGCGAGGTAGAAAAGGCTTGTGATATGCGTTATCAAGCGTTCCAACGCTTGGTTGAGTTGTTGCCCGACGATTCCGAAATAGAACTGGAATGGGAGGACGAGAACACTCGTGCCGCACTGTTTTTGATTAACTTTTCGAGTATTGACCACTTCCTTGTAGGCGACTTCGAGTTGTGCGCCGCAATGTTGGAGATGTTGTTGGAGTTGGACTCCGAGGACCACTTGGAGGCAACCACCCGTCTGGCCTACGCCTACCTTGCGTTGGAGGAATACGACCTCTATGACGAGATTATCAACGACATCAGCGACCGCTATGCCGACAAGACTATCCTTGCGCTGTGGTACGATTGGCGTCGCAACGGGGTGCTGACCGAAGGCCACCTGCGCAGATTCCAAACACGCTTCTCGCACTTCTATGAGGAGTTCACACGCGACGACCACCCTGCCGATGAGGCCTATATGACCGAGATTGCCAAAGACAAACCCTCGCGTCGTGCGTTGGCCCGCGAGTTGTGGTTGCAGACCGAGCACTTGTGGAAACGCTTCCCCGACTTTGTGGAGGCCCTGTGTGCAACGCGCAAATAGCCCCACAGAGAGTATGTATCCCTGGGGCGACGACCGACCGTTCTATGGCTCGGCTCGATATTATCGTAATACATTTGAGTGCGAAATCCGCAAATTGAGTATTGACGCGGGCTTCTCGTGCCCCAACCGTGACGGACGAGTGGGCGTGGGAGGTTGCACGTTTTGTAACAATGATGCAGTCTCGCCACGCTATGCCGACCGCCATCGAAGCATCAGCGAACAGATGGCCGCAGGTCGAGAGTTCCACGCCCGTAGTTGGGTTCCGGGGGCTCAATGGCTGGTCTATTTTCAAGCCTACTCCAATACCTACGCACCCGTAGAGGTGCTGCGCAGCCGCTACGAGGAGGCGCTGAGGGGCGAGGATGTAGCCGGACTGATTATCGGCACACGTCCCGATTGTGTGGATGAGGCGGTGCTTGACCTTGTAGCCGAACTGCGACAACAACACTATGTAGCTGTGGAGTTCGGAATGGAGTCGGCGTTCGATGCGACACTGCAAAGGGTCAATCGCGGTCACTCGTGGATGGATTCGGTGCGTGCCGTGGAGTTGTGTCACGAACGTGGAATCCCGTGTGGCGGCCATTTTATCATCGGTCTGCCCGGCGAAACCGACGAGATGATACTCCAAACCATCGACCAAATCAATACCCTCAGATTGGCCACCGTCAAGTTTCATCAACTGCAAATTTTCCGTGGTACGGCTATGGAGCGCGACTTTGAGAGCCACCCCGAGAGTTATCGTTTTTTCACTCCCGACGAGTATGTGTCACTGCTGGCCGAGGCCGTGCGTCACCTGCGTCCCGACACGGCTGTCGAACGTATCGTGAGCGAAGTTCCACCCTCGTTCCGCCACGAAGGGCTGGGTTGGCAAGGGCTCCGCAGTCACCACGTCATCAACCGCCTGTGTGCCCGCTTGGAGCATTTGGACACATTCCAAGGAGAACTATTCCGATAAACACACAATAGGCTGTTCCCGCCGTAGGAACAGCCTATTCTTTTTTTTTACATCGCAGCCTATTAAGGGGTAAAAAAGAAAGCCCTCCCGCAGGGGAAGGCCTTACAGATACGATAAGCAACTAAATCGTTACTTACCCATACGTCATATGGTAAGTCCCCCTCACAGGAGAGGGATTTAGGGGGTGGGTAACACACTTTGGCACCGCCACTATATTCAGGGGGTAAAAAAGAAGGCCTTCCCCGAAGAGAAAGCCTTGCATATAAGAAAGCATAACACAGAATTACTTCTTGTCCATACACCCCTTAATATAGTGGTGGTGCGAGCCGTAGCGCTCAAATGCTGCACGCTCCAACTCCTCGCGGTGGTCGGGGTGTGCAACCGAAATCAACAGACGAGCACGCTCCTGCATACTGCGGCCATAGAGATTCACTGCACCATACTCGGTTACAAACCAATGGATGTGGTTACGGGTGGTGACAACACCTGCACCGGGAGTCAAGGTGTTGGCAATCTTACTGATACCCTTGTTGGTAACCGAAGGCATTGCGATAATAGCCTTACCGCCCTCGGCACGCGAAGCACCATAGATAAAGTCAATCTGACCACCTACGCCCGAGTAGAACTTGGTACCCAGCGAGTCGGCGCAAATTTGACCCGTAAGGTCGATTTGCAGAGCCGAGTTGATTGCGGTCATCTTGGGTTGTTGAGCAATGATGAAGGGGTCGTTGGTATAGCCTACGTCCATCATCAACACCATCGGGTTGTTGTCAATAAAGTCGTAAACCTTTTGCGAACCCATCAGGAAGGTCGAAACCATTTTGCCCTTATCGACAGCCTTGTTCTGTCCGTCGATAACGCCCGACTCAACCAGCGGCAACACGCCGTCGGCAAACATCTCGGTGTGGATACCCAGGTGTTTGTGTCCACCAAGTTGTGCCAACACAGCGTTAGGAATAGCGCCGATACCCATTTGGAGGCAAGCACCGTCCTCAATCAGTTCAGCACAGTTTTTACCAATAGCGGTTTCGATTTCGTTGGGAGCGGTGAAGTGAGCCTCCTCCAAAGGTTGGTCGTCTTTGACAAAGAGGTCAATCATCGACGAAGGAATCATTGCATCACCAAACGCGCGGGGAACGTATTTATTGACCACAGCGATAACGGTTTTGGCCTTCTCGACAGCAGCCAAAGTTGCATCAACCGAAGTACCGAGCGACACATAGCCGTGGGCATCGGGTTCCGAAACCTGAATCATCGCTACGTCGCAAGGCAACACGCCCGAACGATAGAGTTTTTGGGTTTCGCTCAGGAAGATGGGAATGTAGTCGGCATAACCGGCTTGTGTGGTTTTACGCACGTTGCCACCCACAAAGAACGAGTCGAGTTGGAACACGCCCTCGAACTCCGCCTCCGAATAGGGTGCGGGACCCTCGGTGTGGAGGTGGTGGATGCGAACATCCTTCAACTCACCGGCACGGCCACGCTCACACATCGCTTTAATCAGACATTGAGGGGCACTTGCAACACTACTCAGGTGAATGTGGTCGCCACTTTTGATGACCTTCACAGCCTCTTCGGCCGTGATAAACTTGATGTTACTCATATTGTTTGATACGATTAATGTTTGTCCTTACTAATTGCAAAACTACAAAACTATGGCGGAAAAGACAAAAAAACGTGTTGTTTTTTGAGGCGTATGACAAATATTTCCTTTGTTTTTAATATCTTTGGGGGTCGAAACAAATTAATATTATCATAC
Organism: Rikenellaceae bacterium; assembly: GCA_017464745.1. Taxonomy (GTDB): domain Bacteria; phylum Bacteroidota; class Bacteroidia; order Bacteroidales; family Rikenellaceae; genus UBA940. The sequence continues at coordinate 5,360 of JAFTYJ010000093.1, forward strand.
TACCTTTTATGAAAAACAAATTATTCGCAATGCTCTGCTCGGCTTTCCTGATGCTGGCAGGCTGGGGATGCACCCCTCCCGAGAACACTCAAACCGTTCTTGAACTCTCGCCCGAGGTTGTTCAAGTCGACCACAAGGCTCAAACCGAAGTCGTGGGTGTGGATGCATCAGGTCCTTGGACCGCAACTAGTTCGGTAGAGTGGCTCACACTGCTGAACGCCGAAGGTAATGGCAACGACATTATCGAGTTTGAGGTTGAAGCCAACCCCGAAGTCGAGTTGCGTGTTGCCGAAATCTCCGTTACTATGGGCAACCTGGTTGCTTCGGCTCTGGTGGAGCAATCGGCAGCATCGTTCCGTGTATCCGAAACCACAGTAGCACTCGCCCCCGAGAATGCAACCGCCGAGGTTAAAGTCTACTCGACCTCGCCGTGGACCGCAAACTCGTCGGCAAAATGGCTTTCGGTGGCTTATGACGACTCAAACGAAGCCGAGAAAACTCTCACTATCACGGCTGAGGACAACAGCACCATCGAAGAGCGCACCGCCGAAATCGTCGTAAAAACCATTGACGAGCAAGCCGTTATCAAGGTTACACAATCGACCTTCGAGAGCGACACCTTCCTTGTGTTGGTTGATTCGGAGGAGTACGACCGTGCAACCACTACTCTCACGCCCGACATCTTTGGTGCAACCTACACCGTGTCGGTGGGTACACCCCAAGGCGGTGTTGTGTGGGACGCCAAAACCGATAGCCATTTCATCACCCTGAGCAACAACCTGTCGAACACCGGCAACGGCTCGTTCACCATCACCGTTCCCTTCAACAATGAGGGCGTACGTTCGGGTGTTGTTACTCTTAAAGGTAAAGCAGGTAACAAAACCTATGAGTTGCCTATCACCGTCAATCAATCGTTCTTGACAGCAGAGTACACCGAGACCATTACCCCCAAGGCTATTGGCGACACTATCAATATGAATCTGACTGTGGCTCCCGAATTGGCAGTTAAGTACCAAACCGAGGCCGAGTGGATTAGCGTCGACCAAGAGGGTACCATCATTATTGCCGACAACCCCGAGTTGGCTACCAAACGTACCGGCACTGTAACCGCTGTGTTGGCCAAAGACACCAACGTGGTTGTTGCAACCTCGACCATTATGCAAGACCCGTTGTACTCAATCACCATTCCTCTGCAATGTAACACCTACGTTACTCCACTTGACCCCACACTGAAAGCCGAGCCTTCGTTTGCAAGTTCGGTTCTGCCCGGTGCCGGTGGTATCTCGGGCGACAATGCCGAGAAAACCGGTGGACGTATGGGTACTCGCTCGTGGCGTAAAGCACACATCTCGTCGCAACCTCACCAACTCTCGTTCTTCTTCCGCACCGAGACCACAGGTCCTATCAACTTCGGTATGGAGACCCTGTTGGAGAGAAACGACTCGTCGATTCCCGATACCGCTTGGCTCGAAATTGAGATTAACGACGTACGCAAACGTATGATGATTACCAACAACAAACTCGATTGGGCTTATATGGGTACTTTCAACATCACCGAGCCCGGTTATGTTCGTGTAAACATCATTCCTATCGATGCTACGGGTCGCTATCTGCCCTACATCAAGAACTTCCGTCTGGGTGGCGAGGGTATCCGCAACACCACCAAGAAATCCAATATCCTGAGTTTCGTCGACGAGAACAACATCAAATCGAGCGACCCCCACTGGATTATGCGTGGTCCTTCGGGCAACCTGTCGTATCCCCAACCCGCCAACACCGAGTACTTCTACAACGAGATTTATGTAGACAAAGGTTACGATTTCAGCGGTGGTTACTATATGACTACCGGCGGTAGCGCATTCTATATGGGTATGCAACCCAACGACAACGGACGTACAGTTCTGTTCTCGGCTTGGGATACCGACACCGACAAAGGTTGGCACGCCGAGGTTGTTCGCTACGGCGCAACCAAACCCAACAGTTTCGGTCACGAGGGTTCGGGTAAACAAACCTTCCTCAAATATGAGTGGAAAGCCGAAACCACCTACGCTACTATGGCTCACGTTCGTCCCGAGGTGGATGAGAACGGTAACCAAACCGGCGCAACCCTCTATACGGGTTACTTCTGGAGCGAGGATGATATTGACCGCAATGACATAAACTGCTATAAAGGTTGGCACCTGGTGGCTGAGTATCGCCGGCCCAACGAGGTAGTCTACTATCGCGGTGCTCACTCGTTCTGCGAGAACTTCTCGCCCTATCGTGGCTGGATTCCCCGCCGTGTGAACTTCACCAACCAATGGATGATTGACAAGGATGGCGTATGGCACGAGGTTACCACTGCCTATCTTGGCGTAGATGGTACCGGAGGTAGCGGTATGCGTAAAGACTTCTCGGGTGGTGTCGATGAGCGTGGTTTCTTCTACCTGACCAACATCGGCTACATCAACGAGTATGGCAAACCCGGAACCGCCTACTACCGTGAGCCCAAGGGTAACAAACCCGAAATTCCGTTCGAGGAGCTCGAAAAACTCGGTACTTGGGTAGAGTAATCCACCCACGAACCTAACAAACGGGGCCGCCCCCAAAAGTGCGGACGGCCCTCGTTTATATTAAAGGAAAGTTAAATACTCACAAAAAATATTAAAAACTATGGCAAAAATTTTACAAGAGTTCAAACAATTCGCAATGCGCGGCAATGTGATTGATATGGCAGTCGGTGTTATCATCGGTGGTGCATTCGGTAAAATCGTAAGTTCGCTGGTAGCCGATATTATTATGCCCCCTATCGGTCTGTTGGTTGGTAACGTAAACTTCACCGACCTGAGCATCGTTCTCCGTAAGGCAACCGAGGAGACCGCCGCTGTAACCCTCAACTATGGTAACTTCTTGCAACAAGTATTCGATTTTCTGATTGTTGCTTGGGCTATCTTTATGTTTATCAAACTCATCAACCTGGCCAAGAAGAAAGAGGAGGCTAAACCCGCAACTCCTCCTGCACCCAGCAAAGAGGAGGTTCTGCTGACCGAGATTCGCGACATTCTCAAAGAGAAGAAATAGTTTCGCAACGCCCTGTGGCTCTACGCTGCAAGGTACATCAAAAAGGGCTGTTCCCGATGTGGGAACAGCCCTTTTTGTTTAGGCACTGACAGATTAGTCGTGGCAACTGCAATCGCAGTCCTCGTCACAACTACAATCGCCGCCTTCGCAACCACAGCCACAGCCGCAGCCACCTTGGCCATTGAGTTGAGCCTCCTCCTCGGCGGTCAGTTCGCGAACCGAGATAATCTCACCCGAGAAGTTCAAGGTTTTACCTGCCATAGGAGCGTTCAGGTCAATCTTCACGCTGTCGGCATCCACAGCCTTAACAACACCCAGGAAACGGGCGCCGTCTTGCGACTGCAAGGGAATTTGGTTACCAATCTCCAACAGACCATCCTCGATAGCACCGTTAATCATAAAGGTCTCTTTGGGGAGGTCTACCACCATATCCTCGCGGTAGGGGCCGTAGCCCTCCTCGGGAGTAAGGGTGAAGGCGAATTTCTCGCCGGGCTCCAAGCCCTCAACGTTGGCCTCAAATTTGGGCAACAAGTAACCCACGCCAAAGGGGAAGGTCAAGGGGCGTTCGGGGGTCGATTGGTCAACAATCTCGCCCTCAACTTCGAGTTGGTATTGGAGCGAAACTACTGTTTTGTTTCCTGCTTTCATTTCTATTGTTTTTGAATTATTAATAAAGTTCTTCACAAGTACATACCAGGTTGCGGTCGCCATAGCCACCGTCAATCTTGGTTACATAAGCCCATACTTTGCTATTGCGAACCCACTCCAAGGGGAAGGCAGCCAAAGTGCGCGAATAGGGGTGTGCCCACTCGTCCGAAGCAATCTCAACGGCGGTGTGAGGAGCATTTGCCACAACGTTATCGGGGTTCTTGCCCTCGGCAGCGATTTGCTCGCACTCGCGTTTGATTGCAACCATAGCCTCGATAAAGCGGTCCATTTCGGCCTTAGGCTCACTCTCGGTAGGCTCAACCATAAAGGTGTCGTGAACGGGGAACGACAAGGTAGGTGCGTGGAAACCGTAGTCCATCAA
>JAFTYJ010000094.1 GCA_017464745.1 Rikenellaceae bacterium
GAGCAGTTTATCGGTATGTCGGGTTCGGGTTTTGCAATCGGTATGGGTATCGCCTCCTATGAGTTTATGGCGGCTCTGACCCTGATTATCGTGGCGGCATTCTTCCTGCCCATCTACCTCCACCGCGGAATCTACACTATGCCGCAGTTCTTGGAGCAACGTTTCGACAAACGTGTGAAAACCGTGATGGCAATCTTCTGGTTGCTGGTGTTCGTGTTTGTGAACCTGACTTCGATTCTCTATCTGGGTGCGCTGGCAATCAACACTATGATGGGCGTTGACCTGATTTGGGGTATCGTAGGTTTGGCAATTTTTGCTGCTGTTTATTCGATTTATGGTGGTTTGAAGGCTGTGGCTTGGACCGACGTTATCCAAGTTGTGTTCCTGATTGGTGGCGGTTTGATTACCACTTACGTTGCCTTCGAGTTGCTGGGTGACGGTAGTTTCTCCGAGGGTGTTAAGACCCTGGCCGAGAAAGCGCCTCACAAATTCGATATGATTTTGGACAAACACCACCCCTCGTATAGCGAACTTCCCGGTTTGAGTGTGCTTATCGGTGGTCTGTGGGTGGCAAACCTCTACTATTGGGGTTGCAACCAATACATCATCCAACGTGCGCTGGCTTCGAAATCGCTCGACGAGGCACAAAAAGGTTTGGCATTTGCAGGCTTCTTGAAAATCCTGCTTCCGCTGATTATCGTTATCCCCGGTATTATCTGCTGGGTAATGGTTCAAGAGGGTCAAATTCCTGCGCTGGGTAAGGCCGACGAGGCTTATCCCACTCTGCTGAATATGGTTCCCACCGGTATCAAGGGTCTGGCATTTGCTGCTCTGGTAGCCGCAATCGTGTCGTCGCTGGCTTCGATGATGAACTCGATTTCGTCGATTTTCACAATGGACATCTACAAATCGTATATCAACAAAAATGCGTCGGATACCCATATGGTAACCGTAGGCCGTATCACCAGCGTTGTGGCTCTGATTATCGCTTGCGTTGTTGCTCCTATGTTGGGTAACTTGGACCAAGCGTTCCAATTCATCCAAGAGTTCACAGGATTTGTATCGCCTGGTGCATTGGCTATTTTCTTGGCAGGTTTCTTCTACAAACGTGCTACTGCCAATGGTGCGCTGGCTGCCGCTCTGGGTACATTCGTATTCTCGGTAGCGTTCAAATTCCTGTTGCCCGGTGTTCCCTTTATGGACCGTATGATGATTGTGTTTGCACTGTGCTTCCTGGTAATTGTGCTGTTCGCCCTGTTCGAGAAGAAACCCATCGAGCAAGAGAAAGTGGAGTATCCCAAAGGCTTGTTCAAGACTTCGACTACCTTCAAGATTTGCGCTATTGCAATCATTGCAATTCTGGCTGCTCTCTATATCATCTGGTGGTAGACCTGACGCAATTGGCTTATAAAGACCTCGACCCTCGCTCGGTCGGGGTCTTTTTTTGTGGAGTGGGGTGAGTCGGGTTGTGTGTGCTCCAAAGTGCGCTTTGAGAGTGCCGAAAGAGGTGAATCTGTACTCGTGTGCGAATAAATGTGAGCAGCGAATTGCGAAATGTGCAGGAAATTCGTATATTTGCGCTCAAATTAAAATTTTGAAATTATGTTGAGTCGTCGTCTGTTGCGAATTAAGGTTGTAAAATCGCTGTATGCGCACATCCAGGGTGATGTGGATAAAATCGAAGTTTCACTCAAAAATCTGCGATATTCAGTCGATAAAGCCTACGAACTCTACTTCCAAATGTTGTGGCTTATTGTTGAGGTGCGCCGCTACGCCGCCCAACGTATCGAAATCGGCCGTAACAAACAACTTCCCACGCCCGAGGAACTTAACCCCAATACCAAATTTGTGGATAACCGCCTGATTGACCAAATCGAGCAGAGCGAGGTTATCGGCGATTTTATCCAAAAACATCGCCTCGGTTGGACCGCCTATCCCGAACTTATCCGTGACCTCTATAATGCGATGGTCGAGAGCCCGTATTACCAAAAATATATGGCTACCGAGACCCGTACTTTCAAGAGCGATGTGGCTTTGGTCAAGGCGTTCTATATGTCGGAGGCAGTTGAGGATAGCGAGTTGTTGGAGAGCGTGTTGGAGGAGCAATCCATTATGTGGAACGACGACCTCGGCTCGGCGCTGATTATGGTTGTTCGCACATTGGAGGACTGCCGCGCTTCGCAAGAGGATATTCCTGTGTTGCCGCAGTTCAAAAACGAGGAGGATTGGAATTTTGCCAAAACTCTGTTCTCGCGTTCGGCTCGTAACTACGACGAGAATCTGGCAACTGTCGAGCGCTTTATTGTTAATTGGGACGTTGAGCGTATCGCGCTGATGGATAACCTTATTATGACCACCGCGCTGACCGAGTTGAAGGAGTTCGAGGAGATTCCTTCCAAGGTTACACTCGATGAGTATATCGAAATTTCGAAATATTATAGTTCGCCCGGTAGCAACCAATTCATCAATGGTGTACTAGACCGCCTGACTTCGCAACTTACCGCCGACGGAGTTATCGTTAAAACGGGCCGTGGCCTGAAATAAAACTGTGGTTATGAAACGTTGGTTGGCAATAATTGTGGCAGTCGTTGCGTTGAGTGGATGTGCACAACGTAGCGCAAAGGTGGCCGATTACCTCCCCGAGGTTGAGGTTGCCACCCCTGCACTCTATTTGGATACCGTGAATCTGGGTCGCCTGAGTGAGGGCCAAACCGTGTCGTATCGCTTTGCTGTGCGCAACTCGACAAATACTCCGCTTGCGGTGTTGGGTTGTGATACGGGCTGTGGCTGTATCACTGCCGATTTTCCGCGTAAACCTATCAAAGCGGGCGAGCGTGGAGTCGTTGAGTTTCAGTATCACACTGCGGGTCAACGTGGCTTGCGCTACCACGTGGTGGATGTGACATTCTCGACGGGAGCCAAGTATAATGTGATGTTTGGAGCCGTTGTCGAGTAGTGCGCCCTCGGGCATACAATTTGAGAAGTGTAGAGAAAACATTATATTTGTACCGAAAACCGAAACAAATTTTAACTGAAAGAATATGAACAACATTTTTATCGCAATGCAGGCCGCGACTGCCCAACAAGGTAGTAGTTGGTCGATGATTATTATGATGGTGTTGATTTTTGTTGTAATGTGGCTGTTTATGATTCGCCCCCAACAAAAACAACAAAAAGAACTCAACAAATTCCGTGAGTCGCTCACCAAAGGCCAAAAAATCGTAACCGCTGGTGGTATCTATGGTACCGTTAAGGAGGTTAAAGAGCACTACGTTCTGATGGAGGTTGATAGCAACTGCACCATCCGCGTAGATAAGAGCGCTATTATGCGTGACCCCAGCGACAAGTAATTTTGTGTTGCCGGGAGCGCTGTGCTCCAACCAAAACGCCTGATTCGAAATCCTCGAATCAGGCGTTTTTGCTGTGAGATTTTCCTTCTCGCGGCTCGGCAAAGCGTGCAAGCCCGCTCTGCTCTCGCTCCGCAGTGTCGGTTCGAACCTGTGGTTCTCGTCCCTTCTTGTAGCCCGATAAACAACAAAAGGACAGGTGTTTACCTATCCTTTTGCATCCTTGTAGCGGGAGTGGGACTAACCAACTTGCCCTGCAATTTGGTTTTCC
>JAFTYJ010000095.1 GCA_017464745.1 Rikenellaceae bacterium
AAAGGTTGGCTAAATGCCAGCCTTTTTGATTTTAGGATAATCGGGCTCTTACGAAGCGACCCCAAAATCTACCCTCTCAGGGGTCGGGGGTGTAAATATAGTTCGCGAGAAATGCCTACGCGAAGCGTGGGCTCGAATCTCGTTTTCCGCTCAACGCACGAAGGATAGCAAAAAGCTATCCTTTTTTTGTGCGTTTCGCGGAAGAGTCCGCGACCATATAGACAATCTCTCCAAACCGCCCTTTAAGTTCGCTTCGCTCCTTTTCGTTGCTACGGCTCGGAAGAACACAGTACCCTACTCTCGCCTTAACCACAACTCTGAAAAGGGAGGCTTCACTTGGAGTGGGGAACGGCTCACCTGTAGCCCAGCGGCAAGGTTTTGTGGCTCATCTGCAAAAGCAGGTGAGGAGGGGAAATCATACCTTTCATACAAATACAACCCCGCCTTTTGTGGACTTTGTAAAGAAATGATTACTTTTGTGGCCCTTTATCAAAAACTTACAGCCATGAGAGAGATAAATCCCCAAGAGAACACGCGTGCATCCGCCTTTGAGATGTGGATGCAGGCACCAATGCCGATGGTTACATTCTTCAAGACGCTCGATGTGTCGCGCCTTGTGAGAATCAGCCGCAAGCGAGGGCTTAAATTCAATATGTTGATGTGCTACTGCATCGGTCGTGCTGCCGTGCAGGTTAAGGAGTTCTATATGTTGCCCGTGGGCGACAAATTGATGCAGTACGACACCATTGCCGTAAATACCATTGTTGCCAACACGGCGGGCGAGGTGAGTTCGTGCGACCTGCCTTACAATGAGGATTTGGTGCAGTTCAACATCGACTATCAGCGTCTGACGAAGCAAGTGGCGGAGCGTTGCACCGACCACGACCTCTCGGCAGATAGTATGGTTATCGGCACCTCGGCATTGGTGCAGTATGAAATAGATGGCGCGGTGGGTATGTATAGCGGCATTTTCAACAATCCGTTTATGATTTGGGGCAAGTATAAGCGTGGGTGGTTTAAGACAACGCTGAGTGTGTTGTTTCAATTCCACCATACCCAAATGGACGGAGCTCACGCTGCGAAGTTTCTTGACACCTTGCAACGAGAGATAGATGGAGTGAATGCATAGTTAAGGGTGCAAAATCGGAACGCGCGGGAGAGTTTATTGGCTGTGTCCCCGCCACTCAAAAATGCATCAATTGAAAGGGAATTAAAGTATATTTGTTGTGATTCAATGTTTTTAGGATGACCGAGAAAGAGAAGATGTTGCGTCAGATGATCTACGACGCAAACAACGATACCGACCTGATCGAGGAGCGCAAGGTGGCCAAAGACCTATGCTATGATTTTAACAACCTGCGGCCGTCGGACACCGCCACGCAGCAGCAGATCATGCGTCGGTTGCTGGGCAAGACGGCGGGCGAGAGTTTCTGCATTGTTGCCCCCTTTTGGTGCGACTACGGCTACAACATCGAGATTGGCGAGAACTTCTTTGCCAACCACAACACCGTTATTTTGGATGGTGCGAAGGTGAAGTTTGGCAACAATGTCTTCGTGGCTCCCAACTGCGGTTTTCACACGGCAGGGCACCCCATCGATGCCGAACGCAGAAACCAAGGATTGGAGTACGCCTACCCTATCACCGTCGGCGACAATGTGTGGATTGGTGCGGGCGTACAGGTTATGCCGGGCGTTACGATTGGCTCGAATGTGGTGATT
>JAFTYJ010000096.1 GCA_017464745.1 Rikenellaceae bacterium
GATGACAAACCTTACCTACAACATAGCGCGCTTAACACAAATTTATAGATATCATAAGGAGTGGATAACTGTGTAAATATCAAAACTTTATACCATTGATATTCAATGGGTTACCCCCCCTAAAAAACTATAAAATTCGCGCAAAAATTAGAAAAAGTTTTGCTAACTTTGCAACCACAAAATCACATTAGTGGTAGCCTTAAAGAGGTTCTGGCTATTCGCTAATGGTAAATTGAATTTATAGAACCTCCCTGGAAATTTCGAAATATTGCCCTATCTTTGAATTCGGCCAAGAAGAAATACTACACACTTAAAGTTTTTATTTAATTAAATAAGTGTTTCAATTAGCCATTTAACAAAACTATCAATCAATTCATTAAAACAGCAATGGCAGACGATTATATCGGCAAAAAGATGGAAGAGTATATGAGCCGCAAGGGCGCAACTCCAACCAAACGCAAAGCCGCAACCAGCCTCAATCAACTCCTATTACGCAATCGAAGTCATCGTGCTTACGACACTTCGTTTGCAGTGCGTGACGACCAACTACACAGCATTATCGAAGTCTATACGCGCACTCCATCGGCACGCAATCGCCAGCCCTTGCGTTTCCGCCCCGTATCGGGTAGCGAGGCCGACTCTCTCCTACCCCTCATTCGTATGGGTGCAGCACTACCCGAATTGCACCTACCAACAGTCGAGTCTGCACCACGGGCATTCATCGTAATATGCTCCACCATCCCCGAAGACCGCTATATCGACATTGACCTCGGAATTACGGCTCAAAGTATGTTACTTCGGGCTGTCGAAATGGGACTGAACGGATGTTGCATTGCAGCATTCAATCCCGATGCCGTTCAGCAGGCACTCGGACTCACACTCAAACCCCTACTGATACTCGCATTGGGTAAGGGTGCCGACCACATCGAACTGACCGACGCAACACCCGACAGCGACCTAAACTACTATCGTTCGGAGGGTGTCCACTACGTCCCCAAACTGCGTACCGAGGACATTATCATCCGCCCTTCGGAACAAAACAACAGCAAGGAATAAAAAAAATTGCAAAAAAACGCCCAAAGGCAGAATAATTCGATGTAAAAATGCTACCTTTGTACGATTTTAGTTCAATCGTAAGCAGCGAAGAGAATAAAAACTTATACTTTATCTATATATGGCAAATCAAACCTGCACCAAGAAGAAAGTTGTTGTGCTCGGCTCAGGAGCGCTTAAAATCGGTCAAGCCGGAGAATTCGACTACTCGGGCTCGCAAGCACTCAAAGCACTGCGCGAAGAGGGTATCTCAACCGTTTTGATTAACCCCAACATTGCCACCATCCAAACCTCGGAAGGTATCGCCGACAGCGTTTACTTCCTGCCCGTAACTCCCCAATTCGTTGAGGAGATTATCAAAAAGGAGAAACCCGACGGCATTCTGCTCGCGTTCGGCGGCCAAACCGCACTCAACTGCGGTACCGAACTCTACCAAAACGGCGTACTCCAAAAATACGGCGTTGATGTACTCGGTACTTCGGTAGAGGCTATTATGGCAACCGAGGACCGCGACCTGTTTGTCAAGAAACTCGACGAGATTGAGGTTAAAACTCCCGTTAGCCAAGCCGTAGAGTCGATGGAGGACGCTATCGCCGCCGCCAACAAAATCGGATTCCCCATTATGGTACGTTCGGCATACGCGCTGGGCGGTCTTGGTAGCGGTATCTGCCAAAATATGGAAGAGTTCAAAACTCTTTGCGAGAGTTCGTTCGCTTACTCCAAACAAATCCTTGTTGAGGAGTCGCTCAAAGGTTGGAAGGAGATTGAGTTTGAGGTTATCCGCGACCGCAACGACCACTGCTTCACGGTTGCAAGTATGGAGAACTTTGACCCGCTGGGTATTCACACCGGCGAGAGTATCGTTGTGGCTCCCACCTGCTCGCTGGACGAGGGTGAACTGAAAATGTTGCAAGAATTGTCGTGCAAAATCATCCGCCATATCGGTATCGTTGGCGAGTGTAACGTTCAGTATGCGTTCAACTCCGATACCGACGACTACCGTGTAATCGAGGTGAACGCTCGTCTGAGCCGTTCGTCGGCGCTGGCTTCGAAGGCTACGGGTTATCCCTTGGCATTCGTGGCTGCTAAGTTGGCTTTGGGCTACACTCTCGACCAAATCGGCGAGATGGGCACTCCCAACTCGGCATACAAAGCACCCGACTTGGACTACCTGATTTGCAAAATCCCGCGTTGGGACCTCACCAAATTCGCAGGCGTTTCACGCCAAATCGGTTCGAGTATGAAATCGGTTGGTGAGATTATGTCGATTGGTAAATCGTTCGAGGAGATTATCCAAAAGGGACTCCGTATGATTGGCCAGGGTATGCACGGATTCGTAGGTAACGAAGGTCTGGAATTTGACGACCTCGACCGCGAATTGGCCAACCCGACCGATATGCGTGTATTTGCCATTGCCGAGGCCTTAAAACAGGGTTACACCATCGAGCGCCTATTCGAACTGACCAAAATCTCGCCCTGGTTCCTCGAAAAACTCAAAAACATCTACGACTACTCGCTGGTACTGCAAGGTTACAACAAGGTGGACGAACTGCCCGCCGAGGTATTGTTGGAGGCTAAACGTCTGGGCTTCTCGGACTTCCAAATTGCACGCTTTGTGGGTGAGTCGAAAGAGAATATGCACAAAGAGGCTCTTAAAGTGCGCACTGCTCGTAAGAAACTCGGTATCCTCCCCTCGGTTAAACGTATCAACACCGTGGCTTCGGAACATCCCGAATTGACCAACTACCTCTATATGACCTACGACGGCAGCGAACACGACATTCCGTTCTTCAAAAACGAAAAATCGGTTGTTGTGCTTGGTTCGGGTGCTTATCGCATCGGTTCGTCGGTTGAGTTCGACTGGTGTTCGGTGAATGCTATCCAAACCGCTCGCAAGTTGGGCTACAAATCGATTATGGTTAACTACAACCCCGAGACTGTATCGACCGACTACGATATGTGCGACCGTCTGTACTTCGACGAGTTGTCGTTTGAGCGTGTGATGGACGTTATGGACCTCGAAACTCCTAAGGGTGTGATTGTTTCGGTGGGTGGTCAAATCCCCAACAACTTGGCAATCAAACTCTACCACCAAGATATTCCCGTGCTGGGTACCTCGCCCCTGTCGATTGACCGCGCCGAGAACCGTCACAAATTCTCGAGTATGTTGGACCAACTCGGCATTGACCAACCCGCTTGGAAAGAGCTTACCGATATGAACGAGATTTATGAGTTCGTCGATAAGGTGGGTTATCCTGTGCTGGTACGTCCTTCGTATGTGCTGAGTGGTGCTGCAATGAACGTATGTTACAGCAAGGAGCAACTCGAAACATTCTTGAAGATGGCTGCCAACGTATCGAAAGAGTATCCCGTGGTGGTTTCGCAATTCCTGCAAAACGCCAAGGAGATTGAGTTCGACGCTGTGGCCAAAGATGGCGAGGTTGTTGAGTACGCTATCTCGGAGCACATCGAGTTTGCCGGTGTTCACTCGGGTGACGCAACCCTGGTATTCCCTCCGCAAAAAATTTACTTCGAGACTGCACGCCGCATCAAGAAAATCAGCCGCAAGATTGCCAAAGAGTTGAATATCAGCGGTCCCTTCAATATCCAATACCTGGCTAAGAACAACGAGGTGAAAGTGATTGAGTGTAACCTGCGTGCTTCGCGTTCGTTCCCGTTTGTATCGAAAGTGCTCAAACGTAACTTCATCGAGACTGCAACCCGCATTATGCTCGACGCTCCGTATAGCAAACCCGAGGGTGGTGCATTCGACATTGACTGGATTGGTGTTAAATCGTCGCAATTCTCGTTCAGCCGTCTGCACAATGCCGACCCCGTACTGAGTGTTGATATGTCGTCGACCGGTGAGGTAGGTTGCTTGGGTGACGACTTCAACGAGGCTCTGCTGGCTTCGATGATTTCGGTGGGCTACGACATCCCCAAACAAAACATTATGGTTTCGTCGGGTGATGCCAAGTCGAAGGTTGATTTGTTGGAGCCCTGCAAGATTCTGCAAGAGAACGGCTACACAATCTACGCTACCGAGGGTACTCAAAAGTTCCTGGCAGAGCACGGTATCAAGGCCACAACCGTAGGTTGGCCCGACGAGGGTTCGGAGTTGAATATTATGAATATGATTTCGAAACACGGATTCGACCTTGTGGTTAACATTCCCAAGAACCACACTCACCGAGAACTCACCAATGGTTATAAAATTCGCCGTGCCGCAATCGACCACAACATTCCGTTGATTACCAATGCCCGTTTGGCGAGTGCGTTTATCCAAGCCTGCTGCGAGTTGAAGGGTGGCAACATCCAAATCAAGAGCTGGCAGGAGTACAAACAAAACTAAAAGCCACACGGCCAAATACATTCAAGCGAGGGTGCTCCTGCCAAGGGGCACTCTCGTTTTTTTGAGGAGTAAAATACCCTTTGGAGGACCTAACAAAACTATACACCTATGAAACTACGACAATTTTTGACGCTGTTGGCAGTCATCGTGATGAACCTTTCGCTGTCGGCACATACCCTGCGCTCGCCGCAAGGAGTCCTGCAACTCGAAGTGGGACTGAATTCGAATGGAACTCCCTTTTATGAACTACACCGCGGCCAGCAGACCGTATTGCGTCCCAGCACCCTCGGAATTGAGATTAAGGGCGGGAAACATTTTACCGAAGGGTTTGAGATAGATACCGTGACATATTCGACTTTTGACGAGGAGTGGGCTCCCGTGTGGGGCGAGCAGGCTACCATCCGAAACCACTATAACGAAATGGCGGTACAACTCTATCAACCCGCAACACAGCGAACGATGGTATTGCGTTTCCGTCTGTACGATGATGGTTTGGGATTTCGTTATGAATTCCCGTATCAGAATAGATTGAGTTACTTCATTATCACCGACGAGAAGACACAATTTGCACTAACGGGCGACCACACAGCGTGTTGGGTTCCGGGCGACTCCTACACCCAAGAGTATATCATCAACAAGACTCGTCTGTCGGAGATTCGTGGCAAGATTGCATCGATGAGTTTCAATCCGAAGTACAACTACCTGTTCTCGCCCACAGGAGTTATGACGGCTCTGCAACTTATTACCGACGAGGGGCTGTACCTTAATATACACGAGGCGGCATTGGTGGACTATGCGTGTATGCACCTTGATGTGGACGACAAGAATTGGGTGCTGACTTCGTATCTGACTAGCAATGCCCGTGGCGAGAAGTGCCATATGCAGGCCCCGTGCCACACCCCGTGGCGTAGCATTATAGTTGCGGACAACGCCTGCGATGTATTGGCCTCGAACCTTACGCTCAACCTGAATGAGCCTTGTGCTTATGACGACACGAGTTGGATTCATCCCATAAAGTATGTTGGTGTGTGGTGGGAGATGATTGTCAGCAAATCCGCGTGGTCGTACACCAGCGAACTCAACAACATCCACCTCGACAATGTGGATTACACCAAACTTAAACCTCACGGTCGCCACGGTGCAACCACCGCCCACGTCAAAGAGTATATCGACTTTGCGGCGGCACACAACATTGATGCGGTGTTGGTCGAGGGTTGGAACGTAGGCTGGGAAGATTGGTTTGGCAAAGAGAAAGAGTATGTATTCGATTTCCAGACCCCCTATCCCGATTTCGACATTGACGAGGTGAATCGCTATGCTAAGAGCAAGGGTGTACAGATGATTATGCACCACGAGACTTCGGCCTCAATTCGCAACTACGAACGCCACATTCACAAAGCCTACGAACTGATGAACCACTATGGCTACCCTGCTGTCAAGAGTGGTTATGTTGGTAATATTCGTCCCGTTGGCGAGCACCACTATGGCCAATGGATGGTCAATCACTACTTGTGGTGCGTCACCGAGGCGGCCAAATACAAAATTATGGTCAATGCCCACGAAGCAGTACGTCCGACGGGATTGTGCCGCACCTATCCCAACCTGATTGGCAACGAGTCAGCACGCGGTATGGAGTATGAAGCATTTGGCGGAACACCTGCCGACCACACAACACTGTTGCCTTTCACTCGATTGATGGGTGGCCCGATGGACTTTACGCCCGGAATCTTCGAGATGGACATCAGCAAGGCCAATCCCAACAACAAGAATCGCGTTCACTCGACACTTGCGCGTCAGTTGGCACTCTATGTTACGATGTCGTCGCCGTTGCAGATGGCTGCCGACCTGATTGAGAATTATGAGCGTTTCCCCGACGCATTCCAATTCATCGAACAGGTGGCGCTCGATTGGCAACGCAGTATATATTTGGAGGCCGAGCCGGGTGATTATGTGACGGTAGCTCGTAAGGAGAAAGGTGGTGAACGTTGGTTTGTTGGTTGCTCGGTAGACGAGCGTGGCCACACAGCCGAGTTCCCGTTGTCGTTCCTCGACAAGGGTGTCAAGTACAAGGCTACCATCTATGCCGACGCTCCCGACGCTCACTTCTTGGACAATCCCCAAGCCTACACAATCACCTCGCGCACGGTAACTTCGCGTACCAAGTTCAGTCAGGTGTGCGCTCCGGGTGGAGGATTTGCGGTAATCTTCGAGAGGTTGCAATAAGTAAAAAAGCAAACGCCTGTATGACCCTTTGGTCATACAGGCGTTTATGTTATGATTCTTGCTATTTGCGCACGCCGCGTAATGTTGTCACGACCTCCTTCCACTGCGGCAATCGCAAGGCCCACGCGCCAACAACATAGGTCACAATGCCGACCACAATTTTAAGAGCCAAGCGCGCACCAACGCCACAATCGGTCAGCCACACATCAACACCCCACACAGCCGCATACATCACACCGCACAACGCAACCACAGGAAGCACATCACACAACAATGCACTCCAACGATAGCCCGAATAGCGGCGATTTGCGCCAAAATTGATACACACATCAAATAGGGCAACGCCCACCTGTCCCCAAGCAATAACCTCGGCTCCTAAGGGTATGGTCACAGCAAGTATTGCCGTAACAAAAATCTTCTTGATGACCTCGACACGAACTATTACTGTACCATTACTGCGTGCTTTCATCGAGTTGTTAAACAGCACCGCCAAGGGCGAGAACAATCCCATCAAGCACAATATACGAAACAGCGGAACTGCCGGATGCCACACGGGTTTAATCAGCAGGGTGAATATATCGTCGGCCGTAGCCACAAGTCCCACGATAACGGGGAATACCACAAACGACAGCATTTGGGTGAGTTTACGCAGACCGTCGGTATATTTGGAGTCGGCAAGGTTTGACAGTGCAGGCAGTCCCACACTATTGACAGTATTGGTGATTGCCACTACGGGGGTATCTTTGAGTTGTTGCGCCTGATTATAGAAGCCCAAATCGCTTTGGAACAACTTACCCATAAACAGCGTAGGCAGGTTGTTGAAGGTATTATTAATCAGGTCAGTCGCAAAAAGTTTGGAACTAAAACGATACATTCCTGCAATGGAACGTGTCGAAAACTCCCTCAGGCGGGGTCGCCATCCCGTCGAAAACCACAGCACTGCGGCTTTGACCACAAGAGTCGTAAGTCGTTGGCCCACCAGCGCCCACACGCCCATACCCGCAACAGCCAATCCAACTGCCACCACTCCACCCGAAATATTGGCTCCCAGATTGACACTCGATGTTCGACGGAAGTTGAAGTTTCGGAACAGAATGGTCTGTTGGATTATACACAATGCATTGAGCGGAATAAGCAGGAACATCACAGGCGCAATAGTCTGCAACATCGGCACATCATAGAGTCGTGCGATAGGTCCCGCCAGCACCATCAGTGCCGCATACAACAGCACCGCAATTGTCATATTGAAGAAAAACACCGACGAGAAGTCGCGTTCCGTAGCATCGAGTCGGCGAATAAGGGTTTGCGAGAAACCGCTATCTACAAAGGTATTGAGCACAGCAATAATGGCAGCAACGATAGCCACCACCATCTTATCGTCGGGTACAATGCGGTTAATAACCACAATGGACACAACGATTTGAAACAGCGCCGAACCAATCTTCTCGGCCACCGTCCATCCGAAACCCCGTATTACCTTGCTACGCAGTTCCACAAGCGCTTATTTAAGCAGTGATTCGACACCCAAGCGATAGGAGTCCATACCGAAGCCCATAATTGCACCCACACACACGGGGGTCAGGAATGAGGTATGGCGAAACTCCTCGCGTTTGCACACATTCGAGATATGCACCTCCACAACAGGCAGTGCTATGGCTTTGATAGCATCGGCAATCGCAATGGAGGTATGGGTATAGGCACCCGCATTGATTACCACACCATCATAGCGGCCAATAGCCGAGTGCAGTGTGTTGATGATTTCGCCCTCGACATTGGATTGTGCATAGTCTAATTCACAACGTCCTTCGAAGTGCGGACGGAGGGTTGTGGCGAGGTAGTTTTCAAACGAATTATCGCCATAAATCGACGGTTCACGAGTTCCCAACAAATTGAGGTTGGGGCCGTTTATGATAAGTATTCTCATTGTTCGCAGATTAATGATTTTGCAAAAATACAACGCTTACGGTTTTTTTCGATATTTTCGGCCACAAAAAAAACGCTTAATATTGGAACGAACTACCACCAATAAACTCTCGGAGGATGGAATTAAGCGGTACTTCGGTCGGCTCGGCACTCACAAAATTATCGAGGAAAGCCAACAAACGTTTAGCCTCGGCATACTCCGGCACAGTATCGGGCACGGTATGCAGCATCGGCTCCACAAAGCGTTTGAGGATAGGAATCTCATAGAACAACACCTAGTTGAACATCACATCGGCGTGCTCCTGATAGGGGAATATGTAGCGTTCCTCTCCTCGGCGCACACTCTGCCAACGACGCAAGGTATTAACAGCATCGGCACCTCGGGTATAGCAGTCACGCACAATACGGCGAATCAATCGGGTGTCGGTAGTAGGAATACGCGAGAGGTTGTCCATTGCCACAGATGTAAAGGCCGAGGCATAAATCTTGAACTTCTTGTCGTCGGCAATACGGCTGGTAAGTTCGGGGTTGAGCGCGTGGATACCCTCAATAATCAGCACCGAACGCTCATCCAGGCGCAAAGGCTCGGAGTACCATTGGCGTTTGCCCGTAATGAAGTCATAGCGCGGAATATCGACACTCTCACCTGCGTACAAGCGTTCGAGGTGGTCATTGAATGTTTGGCGGTCGATTGCATCAAAGGCTTCGAAGTCATACTCACCATTCTCGTCGAGCGGGGTTTTGTCGCGGTCCACAAAATAGTCATCCAGCGACAGCAACACAGGTTTGAGTCCCAGCACGCGGAGTTGGATACCCAAGCGTTTGGACGATGTTGTTTTGCCGCTTGACGACGGGCCGGCAATAAGCACAAGTTTGGCACCACGACGGTTATGAGCATCGGCTATCATATCGGCGATATGGGCCATATTCTTCTCGTGGAAGGCCTCACCAATCTTGATAAGTTCGCCCAACTCACCACGCAGAATACGACCATTGAGCGAGCCCACATTAGGCACTCCCATAATATCGACCCAATCGCTATACTCCGAGAACACATCAAACATCTTCTCTTGGCGCACCATACTCTCCAACTCATCGGGGTTGGTACGGCGAGGTACTGCAACGTACAATCCCGTGGCATAGTATGGTCGGATATCAAATAGTTCGACATAGCCTGTCGAGGGGGCCATTGCTCCATAGAAATAGCCAACGGTATTGTCCAGGTGGTAGACCGTTTCGTAGAGTCGTGGGCGGGTTTGCATCAGACCGAGTTTGTCGTCATAACCCAACTCCGAGAATAGGGCCTCGGCCTCAGGTCGAAGCAGTCGCTCCTTAATGATAGGCATATCGGCAGCAACAATCTCGTCGGCGCGGCGTTTGATTGCAATAACATCCGCCGGAAAAATATCCTTGCGGCCTATAATTTCGCAATAGAATCCCTTCGACACCGAGTGTTTGACACTTAGGCGGCAACCCTCAAACAGGTCTTCAACGGCCTTGTGCAACACCATAAACAGGGTACGTTGATAGACACGACTACCCTCGAAGTGGGTAATATCGATAAACTCCACTTGGTGGGGTTTGTATATTCGATAGGTCAGTGCCTGAACTTGGTTATCGACATAGGCGGCAATGGGACGGCGCGCGGTGGCAGGGCGAATCATTTCGGCCATTTCGAGCAACGACATGCCCAGCGGAACATTATGTTCGGCCGCATCGTTCACACAATGTATCTTGACATTCTCCTGTTTCATAGCAGCATGATTTAGATATTTGAACTCCTAAAAGTAGATATTTTTTTTGAGTTTTGCAAATTTGGGAACATTCCACCAAGGCATAAGTTTCGCCCCACCCTGCCCTATGTAAAAAAAAGACACCGACTGAGGGAGTCGGTGTCTGGAGTTATTAATTTTTGGAACGTTTTTCGGGGATAATGTGATTGGGGTCATCCTCGGGGGCTATATGGCCGCCCTTGGCAATTCCGAGTTCAACACCATTGATTATATTCTGCCACAGCACATAGGCCGCAGGAGCGATACTTGCCAAAGGATTCAGGAAGTTTTGAGCCATCCATATCGTAAGGATTGTGTTCTTCTGACCCAGCAGTTGGCAACCCTCGATTCGACGGCCGTAGCGTTTGCCGATTTGCCAACCGATAAGGTATTGCGACACGGCGATAACCAATGCCGCCAAAGCCAGCATAATATATTCACTCACATAGCCGTCGCCACGTTTGACAATATAGTCAACGGTCGAAGCCATAGTAAGGGTAAGCGAGAACAGCCAAATATAGAAGGTATAACTTTTGAGTTTATTGACACCCATTGCCATTCGGAGCGACAACTTACGCAGCAACAACGCCAACAACAGCGGCAACAACAAAATGGGCATCACACGTCGCAAAATGGTCAGCAGCAACATCCAAAACGAGATGTCGCCTCCCGTAGCATCGATATAGGTAAACATAAGCGGTGCCACAACCGCCACAACGCAGTTTATCAACACCGTATAACTGACAATCACCTCGACTCGGCCACCCAACAGCGCACCTATTACCACAGCAGCCGTAGCGGTTGGAGCCAGGATACATATCATTGCTCCCTGAGCGAGAATTTCGTCGAATTGCCGCACCAACAGATAGGTAGCCACACACACCACGACCTGAAACAGAGCCAACGAGAAGTGCAGTTTACCGAATTTCATTTGGCGTGGCGACACACCGCAGAAAGGAACAAACAACAGAATAAAAATCAGATACGGCATCAGAAAGGTGATAGGCATCAACACCCGATAGAACAACACTCCGAGGAGTATTGCCAGTAGAATTGAAACTGTACGTCCGTATCCTTTCATTGATTACAGACAGGATTTAGGCCAACAATTGTTTTACTTTGTCGGAGATTGCACGGCCCTCGGCCTTGCCGGCCAGCGCTTTGGATGCAACACCCATAACACGGCCCATATCCTTCATCGACTCGGCACCCACCTCGGTGATGATTGCACGCACGGCTTCGGTAAGTTCGGCGTCGCTCATCTGTGCAGGCAGAAACTCTTTGAGCACCTCGACTTGCGCCAACTCCTCGGAAGCCAAATCCTCACGACCACTTGCTTTGTAAATCTCGGCCGAATCGGTACCTTGTTTACAGAGTTTTTGAATAATTTTGAGGGTGTCGGCATCGGGCAATTCGGCAATACCTACGGTTGCGGTTTTGGCCTCGATGATATATTTTTTGACATTTCGGAGGGCAAGCAGTCGGATCGAATCTTTGGCTTTCATCGCCTCCATAATACCTTTGCTGATTTGTTGTTCGAGAGTCATAGGTGTCAATTTAGATTTTTTCCAATGGCAAATTTACTTATTTTTGCGCGAAAATATCAATAGACCGACAAACAGTATTGCGGCATTGACCAACAAAATATCGTGTCCAAAGCGGAATCCGTCCGTGATTAGGGGTGTAACTATCGCTATCACAAGACTCAACAAGGGTGCCACAATCGACCCGACCCAAATGGCCGTAGGATGCGGATTTCGTCGTGTAAAGCCGCCAAACGCAAACAATCCGAGGATAGGGCCATAGGTATAGGCCGCCAAACGGAACACCACATCGATAGCACTCGCATCACTCAGGTTATGCATCACCACGATAATAATGGCCAAGCACAACGTCACGCAGCAGTGCACCATTTTACGCACTCTCAGAAGGCGTTGACCAAATCGACTTTCTCCCTCCAAAATATCGAGCAAGAGCGTGGTTGTGAGTGCAGTGACAGACGATGCAGTAGACGAGAAACTCGAAGCGGCAAGACCCAACACAAAAAGCACGCCCACAATGGCAGGTAATCCGCTACTGACCGCCACCACGGGGAAGAGCTCATCGGACACAACGGGTATCGGCAGGTCGGCACGTTGCAGATATTCGGCCATCATCGCACCCAAGGTCAGCAGCATTGCAATAACACCAAACTGCAACACCCCCGACACCACAACATTACGGCGAGCATCCACCATTGTTCGACAACTCAGCGTACGTTGCATCATATCTTGGTCAAGGCCCGTCATTGCCACCACCGACAGCACACCTGCCACAAAGTGTTTAACAAAATGTGTCGGAGAGTTCCAATCCCAATCAAAGACCCTCATCTCGCGCACACTCTCGGAAGCCATTGTCCACACATCGCAAGCCGATTGGCGAGCCACAAGCACAGCCACCGCAATGACCGTACCGAGCAGCACAACAGTTTTGACAACATCGCCACGAACCACGCTCCCCACACCTCCACGGAAGGTATAGAGCCATACAACGGTCATTGTGAGGGTCACATTTGCAGCAAAACCTACTCCAAGAGAGTCCCACACAAGGGTTTGCAGAACTACACACACCAACATCAGTCGCACAGCCGCGCCCAAAAGTTTACTCACAAAGAAGAGCCACGCACCACTCTTGCGTGCCATAAGGCCGAATCGTTGGGAGAGGTACTCATAGACCGACACCACGCCCAAGCGATAGTACATAGGCACCAAAACATAGGCTATGATGAGTTGGCCAAGCACAAAGCCCATTGCCATTTGGAGATAGGTCCATGAGCCTGTCAGCACCATTCCCGGCACCGACACAAAGGTTACACCCGACATCGAAGCATTGATACGTCCGAGAGTTACGGTCCACACACTCTGATTGCGCCCTGCCACAAAGAAGGTGCTATTGTCGCCACGCATCGAAGCACGCCACGACACAACCAAAAGCAGGACAACATAGACACACAAGACAAACACAACAAGCAGTGGTGACATTTGCAGAAGGGTGAATTTAACAAGTTTTACTGCCGACAAAGATACGAGTTATTTGCGGGTGTGATTGTTTTTTATTAGACAAAAAATAGTACCTTTGTATTTGTGCGTGCGCGCGAAAGAACACATACCCACGATTTCTAAAACCAAACAAACAATAAAACACAATGAAACGACTACTTACGATTCTCTGCACTCTGACCCTTGCGTGTGTGAGTGTGCAGGCGCAAGAGTGGCTGCAAACCTACAAAGCCGAAGCCGCCAAAGCAGGAGGGCAATTCTCCTCAGCGGCAAATGTATGTCTGTACGACGGCACTCGTGTCAAGGTGGCCGACACAGGCTCAGGTCAATTCGCCATCCGCAAAACAATCCTTATCGGCAACGACCAAGGTGCTATGGCCAATCGTGTCATCAAATATGACTACGACCCGCTGACCGCCTTTGCCAAATTTGAGAGTGTGACTATTTATCGCGCCGACGGCTCGGTGGACAACATCGACACCTCGACTGCGGTAGACTACGCCGCTCCTGCACGCCAAATCTATTGGGGTGCCCGTCAAATTATGATTGAGGTAGGACGACTCTATCCCGGCGACGTGTTGGATTACAGCATTGCCAAGAGTGGTTTTACCTATGCACTGCTCGGCAGTATGGCCGAAGCCGACGAGGAGCGATTTATTCCGCCTATGAGGGGCGAGTTCTACGACATCGTTCCTTTCTGGGTCAGCGCTCCCACCCTGCACAAAAGTTATGTAGTGGAGGTTCCCGAGACCAAACCCGTACAATATGAGTTCTATCAAGGTGAGTGTCGCTCGTCGATTCGTATCGAGAATGGCAGCAAAATCCTGTCGTTCACCAAAGACTACATCCTGCCCATAGCACGCGAAAATAGTATGGTGGACCTCTACGATGCGGCTCCCAAGTTGATGATGTCGTCGACACCCGAGTGGAGGGACAAATCGCTGTGGTTCCACGGAGTAAACGAGGATTACGGCAGTTTTGAGGCTTATGCCCCCGCACAGAAAAAGGTTGACCAAATCATCAAAGGCGCCAAAGACGATATGGACAAAATCGCACGCCTGACTCACTGGGTAGCCGACAATATGCGTTATTCGGGCATCTCGATGGGCAAAGGCGAGGGTTACACCCTGCACAACACCAAGATGAACTTTGACGACCGTTGCGGTGTGTGCAAAGACAAGGCTGCACTGCTCATCTCGATGTTGCGTATGGCTGGTTTCGAGGCCTATCCCGCAATGACTATGGCCGGTTCGCGCATCGAGAGTATCGCCGCCGACCACTTCAACCATTGTGTTACGGTTGTCAAACTCGCCGATGGCACCTATATGCCCTTGGACCCCACTTGGGTTCCTTTCTGCCGCGAGTTGTGGTCGAGTGCCGAGCAACAACAAAACTACCTGCCCGGTATTCCCGAGGGTAGCGACCTGTGTCTGACTCCCATTTCGGCTCCCATCAACCACTTCCTGCGTATGAACATTCAAAGCACGATTGATGAGATGGGTACTCTGCGCGGAACGGTAACCGTAAGTGCCGAAGGACAAACCGACAAGGTTGCACGCGCACCCTTCACCACAGGACTCAAAAGCCAAATTCGCAATCGCGTGGAGGCCGAACTGCTCAAAGTTTCACCCCGTGCCCGTATGGTTAAATACACCACCGTCAAGAACCCCGACCAATATCAAAACGGCCCGTTCGAAATCACAATTACCTTTGAGATTCCCGACTATGCAGTCGTTGCCGAGGGTATGATTATGTGCAAGCCGATGGTTATGAGCAACCTATACTCACAAGTTCGCACATTCAATCGTTTTGACTTGTCGGTATCGGAGCGCAAATACGGATTCAAGGATTCGTGCTCGCGTCTGGTTGAACTCACCGAGAGTATCACTGCACCCAAAGGTTACACCTTGACCGAGGGCGCTATTGAGAGCAACCACAACGGCAAGGCCGCAAGTTGCACCCTCAGCATCAAAGCCGACGGCGCAACCGCTCGAATTGCCAACACCCTGACAATGGGCAAACGTGTATATGAGGCGGAGGATTGGAGCGATGTTCGTCAGTCGCTGACAATTTTCAATTCGGCCAACAAGTTATTAACCTTTGCAAAATAGCGCACACCCTATGAAAAAGATAGCACTTATGATTATGGCCGTTGTGGGCACTGTTTTGGGAGCCACGGCACAACCCGAAGCAACCTACAACTACCTGGACAAGACCTACACGCTCAACGCCGACGGAAGTGTCGAAATGCGCGTTCGCAGCAGTCTTACCTATAATACTATGAGTTCGTTCTTCTCGATGTTTGGCGAAACATTCATCGAGTACAACCCCGAATTCCAAACCCTAACAATCAACGATTGCTACACCCGTCAGGTGGATGGCACAATCATCAAAGCCCCCGCCAACGCCTTCAATGAGGTGTTGCCCCGCAGCGCAACCGATGCACCTGCTTACAACCACCTCAAAGAGATGGTCATAACTCATACCGGATTGGAGTTGGGCGCAACCGCATTCTTGGACTACACCATTACCTCGTCGGCCGAGATGATGGGCGGCGAGTTGGATTTCACCGAAATCGTTCCCAAATATGCAGCCGAGGTACGCAAACTGACCCTCACAGTCAAACTGCCCGAGGGTAAAACGTTGCGCTATGCCGAGGTGGATGCTTTGGGTAAGAGTGCCGGTATCAAAAGCGTAAAGGGCAGCAAAACCTGGACTTGGAACAAGGTAAAACCCTTCTCGCGCGAGCAATACGCCCCCGCACTTATGGGTAAGGCTCGTCTGTATGCCACTACCCTGCCCTCGACTGCCGAAGTTGTGGGACGAATGTATTACGACACCCGCGATATGTTCCGCATTGACCCTGCTCGTACCGCCGGCAAAGAGGGTGCCGACAAAGTAGCCGCAATCTGTGGATATGTAAGCAATATGATGGCTCTGAACAATATTCCCGCTGCACTTACAGGCTATCGTCACGCACCTGCACGCACCGTGGATGCTCGTTGCTACGGAACAGAGTTGGACAAAATCTTTATGCTCAACAAAGCGCTTTTGGGCGAGGGTTTTGAGTGTGATATTATGCTGTGTTACCCCAAGGATTGTCCGTTGTACACCCTTTCGGGCTACACTCGCGCGGCTGTAAAGGTTAATGTGGCAGATAAGGCAATGTGGCTGGACGCCAACGGCAGCGAAATCTCGCCCGCCCAAGATGCCGACCGCTATGTGTGGGTTTCGATGGTTGAGATGGCACCCGAGGAGGTTGCACACCAAAGCAGCAAACACGACCTGTCATTCGAGATTAAGGTTTCGACCAATGGCGCAAAAGGCGCATCTGTAAGAACTGCCAACGGTGTACGCATAATCAGTGTGAACGACCGCGGCAGTCTGAACCTTGCAGCGCTCAACAGCACTCGCACCGAACCGTTTGAGTTGTATAACACCATCGACCACCGCGAAGTTTACACCGTAACTTTGGAGGATGGGAACTTTGTCGGCAAATCGCGCAAAAAGGCCGTAAACAACTCTCTTGGCAATGCTTCGTGGGAAGTCAGCATCGATGGCAACGTTGCCACCATCACCCGCACTCTCAAAATCAACAAGAGCGTAGTATGGCCGTCGGAGTGGAAACAAATGCGTGAGCTTGTGACATTCAGCCAGAACTCCGCACCGCTGACTCTGATTGCCAAGTAAGCAATCCGACTCGGCTAAAATTACCAATCTCGGCCGCCAAAAGCCGAGATACAAACAATTTCAAAGCCCGTTTGAGTAAAATCAGATGGGCTTTTTGTGTGAAAATAAGCATAATACTTGACATTCTCGGAAAGAATTACCATCTTTGCATCGCATTTGAATATCAAATCCGACCGAGTTACATTGGCCACAAAA
>JAFTYJ010000097.1 GCA_017464745.1 Rikenellaceae bacterium
TACCCCCCTAAAAAACTATAAAATTCGCGCAAAAATTAGAAAAAGTTTTGCTAACTTTGCAACCACAAAATCACATTAGTGGTAGCCTTAAAGAGGTTCTGGCTATTCGCTAATGGTAAATTGAATTTATAGAACCTCCCTTTAATCTAACCAAACAAAATTCAAGCAAACAATGAGTATTTACGTACTTCTCAGCATTGTGGGTCTTGTGCTTATCCTTCTCGGTGCAAACTACTTGACCGACGGAGCCGTAGCCCTCGCCCAAAAACTCAAAGTACCCGAAATCGTTATCGGCCTTACGATTGTGGCCATCGGAACCTCTATGCCCGAGTTGGTTGTCAGTGTCATCTCGTCAATCAATGGACAGTACGATTTGTCGGTGGGTAACGTTGTGGGATCCAACCTGTTCAACATACTTGTAATCCTCGGAATCGTGGCACTGATTAAGCCCGTAGCACTGACCAAAGGCAACATTATGCGCGACCTGCCGATGTGCCTGCTGTCGTCAGTTGTATTGTGGGCCGCCTGCTCGACCAACGTTTTGGACGGAACAAATATCAATATCGTCAGCCGCTCGAATGGCGTGATAATGCTGGCACTGTTCGTGGGATTCCTCTATATGACCATCACCGCCAGCCGTAGCGAGGTCGTACCTGCCGAAAAGGAGGAGCAGGAGTCGAGTAAGCCTCTACCCTTGTGGTTGGCACTGATTATGTTGTTAGGCGGATTTGCCGGACTGATTTATGGTGGCGAACTGTTTATCGACAACATCACCGAGATTGCCCGCGCACTCAGCGTCAGCGAGAGCGTAATCTCGATTACCATCGTAGCCGCCGGCACCTCGATGCCCGAACTTGCAACCTCGGTTGTTGCTATGATTAAGGGCCGCAAAGGTATCGCTCTGGGTAATGTCGTTGGTAGCAACATCTCCAACGTATTCCTTGTATTGGGCGCAAGTTCGGTTATCCACCCGCTGACATTGACAGGCATTAATCAAATCGACTTGATGATGGTATTGTTGAGTACCATACTGATGTTGATGGCTGCGTGGACCTTCGGTCGCAAACGCATCGACCGTGTGGAGGGTGGCTTCTTTGTAGCCTGCTACATCGCCTATATGATTTGGTTGTTGCAATAAGAAACCCGATGGGTGAGTATCGGCAACCTAACCGATAAAGCAAACAGAAAATATAACAAAAGAATATGTCCGAAACATATCAAAGATAAAATTCAGTCACCTTCGCTCACCATCGGGCAGTGACCGAAAAGTTACAAAATACGGGCCAAACAGAACTCTCTTGTGCGCCCCGTTTCGGACATAATTCGACAAATGCAAAAAACACTATAAACACTATGGCACGAATCAAATGCATCGGAATCCTCACTTCGGGAGGTGATGCTCCTGCAATGAACGCTGCAATCCGCGCAGTAACCCGTACAGCCCTCAGCAACGGCTTCTCGGTCAAAGGTATTATGCGCGGTTACCGAGGACTTATCTCGGGCGAGTTCATCGATATGAAGACCCAAACCGTGAGCAACATCATCCAACGCGGTGGTACAATCCTCAAAACGGCTCGTTCCACCGAGTTCAAAACTCCCGAGGGACGCGCCATAGCCTACGAAAATATGCGTAAGGAGGGTATTGATGCGCTGGTTGTGATTGGTGGCGACGGCTCGCTGTCGGGTGCACGTGTCTTTGCCGAGGAGTTCGACATCCCTATCGTGGGTCTGCCCGGAACTATCGACAACGACCTCTACGGCACCGACACCACCATTGGCTACGACACCGCACTGAACACCATTATGGAGTGTGTCGATAAACTGCGTGACACCGCTTCGTCGCACGAGCGTCTGTTCTTTGTGGAGGTTATGGGTCGCAACGCAGGTTTCCTCGCCCTGAACGGCGCAATCGCCACAGGTTCGGAGGCGGCCATTATCCCCGAGATTGCCACCGAGGTCGACCAATTGGGCGAACTTATTGCCAACGGTTTCCGCAAGAGCAAGAACAGCAGTATCGTGCTTGTTGCCGAGAGCCCGCTGACGGGTGGTGCTATGGCAATGGCCGAGCGTGTCAAAAAGGAGTTCCCGCAATTTGATTCGCGTGTAACAATTCTGGGCCACATCCAACGTGGTGGCTCGCCCACTGCAAGCGACCGCATCCTGGCAAGCCGTATGGGTGAGGCTGCAATCAACGCTCTCATCGAGGGTCAGCGCAATGTGATGGTCGGCATCGAGAACGACGTTATCAAACTCGTGCCCTTCATCCAAGCAATCCGCAAAAACAAAACCGTGGACCGCGCACTGCTCAACACCATTAAGATTCTTTCGATTTAGTTATGGATATTGCACAAAGCAAACGTAGCGAAAACATCGCCGAGTACATTCTCTATCTGTGGCAGATTGAGGACTTGTTGCGTGCCTTGGAGTTCGACGAGCAGGCTATTGACCGTGTGTTGGTAGCGCCGCGCGGATTCTCCGAGAGCAAGGCTATGCTGTTCCGCAGTTGGTATGTCGAGATGGGCAACTTGTTGCGCCGCGAGGGTAAAGCCGAGTCGGGTCACTTGGACCACACACTTCACCTCATTGCCGACATTCAGGATTTGGCACGCCGTCTGACCAAATTGGAGATTGGCAAGGAGTATCGCCGTGCAATGGAGGCTTTGGAGCCACTGCTGCCCGAACTCAAATCCAAAATGGCGGGCAAGGAGATTGGCGACGTGGAGTTGTGTTTCCGCGCGCTGTATGCCTCGATTCTTTACCGTATGAAGGGCGAACACAGCGAACTGACCGACCAGGTTGTGAAGGTTATCTCGCCCGTAATTGCAGAGTTGGCACGTGTTTACAAAGGTGTTGAGGAGGGTACTATCGAACTCAAAGACGAATAGCCTGCGCCTAACGGGACGACAATACACAACACACCAAGAGAGCCTGCCTAACAATTTCAGAAGTTAGGCAGGCTCTCTTATTTTGTTTTTCGGGCTTCTTGGGGGGGGCTATCTCTTGCATATATCGTTTGTTTTTTGTATCTTGCGAAAAACCTAAAACAAAACAGCGCTATGAGAAAAATTTTACTCTGCACGCTGCTTGCGCTAGGCGTAATCGCGTGCACAAAGGATTTTATCGAACCA
>JAFTYJ010000098.1 GCA_017464745.1 Rikenellaceae bacterium
GGCTCGTCCTTCGCGCGGTTTGAGCCGTCGTGAGTTTGGTCACGGTCACCTGGCTTGGCGTGCACTGAAACCTATGGTTCCCGTAGGCGAGGAGAACCCCTATGCAGTTCGCGTAGTGTCGGATATCCTCGAAAGTAACGGTTCGTCGTCGATGGCTACCGTATGTGCCGGTACTCTGGCGCTGATGGATGCCGGTGTGAAACTCAAAAAGCCCGTGTCGGGTATCGCAATGGGTCTGATTTCGGAGGGCGACAAATACGCAGTTCTGTCGGACATCCTGGGCGACGAGGACCACTTGGGCGATATGGACTTCAAGGTTACCGGTACTCGTGACGGTATCACCGCAACCCAAATGGATATCAAAGTTGACGGTCTGTCGTATGAGGTACTGGCCAAAGCGTTGGCACAAGCAAAGGCCGGTCGTCTGCACATTATGGACAAAATTACCGAGACCATCGCTGAGCCTCGTGAGGACTATCGTCCGTTCGTTCCCCGCATCGTTCAAATCACCATCCCCGGTGAGTTTATCGGTGCTGTTATCGGCCCGGGCGGTAAAGTTATCCAAGAGATTCAAAAGACCACCGGTACCACTATCACCATCACCGAGGTTGACCAAAAAGGTATCGTTGATATTTTTGGCGTGGACAAAGAGTCGCTTGATGGCGCACTCAACCGCATCAAAGGCATCGTGGCAGTTCCCGAGGTTGGTGAGATTTACACCGGAAAAGTTAAGTCGGTAGTTGCGTTTGGTGCGTTTGTTGAGATACTCCCCGGTAAAGACGCTCTGTTGCACATCTCGGAGATTGATTACAAACGTTTCGAGACTATGGAAGAGACCGGTATCAAAGAGGGCGACGTGCTCGAAGTGAAACTCATCGGCCTTGACCAAAAGACCGGCAAATACAAACTCTCGCGCAAAGTGTTGCTCGAAAAACCCGAGGGTTGGGTTGAGGAGCGCCGTGAGCGTGGCGAGCGTCGCGGTCCCCGCAAAGATGGCGGCAAACCCCGTGGCGAGCGTCGTGACAACAACAAAAACGACGACAAAGAGTAAAGAAAAGCACTCGGAGGGGTGGGGCGTGAGGATAACGGCCCACTCCCAACCGAAGTGAATCCGATAAAGCAATTTCTATTTATTTTTAAAGTATTATAAACACTATGAAAAAGATTGTAAATCTCAGTTTAATTCTGGCTGTTGCTGTTGTTGCTTCGAGCTGCAACTGCTTCAAGAAAATGGCCAAGAAAGTGGATGATGTAACCATCACCTGCAATCCCGAGGTCCTGACCCTCAAAGGTAGCAACGTTGTAACCGATGTTACCGTAACCTTCCCCGAGAAGTACTACCACAAAAAGGCTGTTGCCAAAGTTACTCCCGTATTGGAGTTCGAGGGTGGCAGCATCGAGGGTACTCCTCAATACTTCCAAGGCTCGAAAGTTAAAGACAACTACACTGTTATCGACAAGAAAACCGGTGGCAGCTACACTATGTCGGTTTCGATTCCCTACGACCCCCGTGCCGAGGTTTCGACTCTGGTTATGGTAGTTGAGGGCCGTTGCGAGGGCAAAGACGCCGAGATGACCGAGGTTGCTCGCATCCCCGTTGCTGAGGGCGTAAACACCCTGCAAAACAGCATGGACTACTCGTCGGCACTCGAAATGTTGAGCGACAAGTACGAGAAGACCACCACTATCAGCGAGAAAGCTGACATTATGTACACCATCAACCAATCGAACGTTCGCAAAAACCAACTGACCACCGAGCAAATCAAGGCTTTGGAGTCGTTCATCACCGAGAACGTTGATAAAGACCGCGTTACCTTGGGCAATGTTTACGCTAACGGTTACGCTTCGCCTGATGGTCCCCTCGATCTGAACGACAAACTGTCGAAAGCTCGTAGCGAGAGCGGTAAAAAGGCTCTGAGCAAAGAGTTGAAGAAAGTTGAGGGCGTAAACTATGACGCTGCTGCTTATGGTGAGGACTGGGACGGTTTCAAAGAGTTGGTTGAGGCTTCGAACATCGAGGACAAAGCTATGATTCTCCAAATCCTCCAAATGACCAGCAACCCCGTAGAGCGTGACGCTCAAATCAAAAATATGAGCGCTGTATTCGAGCAACTCGCAAAAGAGGTTCTGCCCCAACTCCGTCGCACCCAACTGGTTGCTACCGCTGAGGTTCAAAACCTGACCGATGCTGAGATCGTTGCTGCTATCGAGAAAGGCGATCTGGCTTCGCTGAGCTTGGAGCAACTGCTCTATGGTGCTACTCTGATTGAGGACAACGCTACCAAAGCAAAAGTTTATGAGGCTGCTACCAAATACAACGACGCTCGCGCTTACAACAACCTGGGTGTTGTTTACGCCGAGATGGGCAACTGGGCTGAGGCAGGCAAAGCATTTGCTAAGGCTGCTGAGACCAGCGCTGACGCTGCTATCAACAACAACCTTGCAGTAGGTGCTATCGCCGAGGGTAAAGTTGCTGAGGCTAAACAATACATCGCAGGCGCTTCGGCTGAGGCTAAGGCTCTGGCTGCTGTTGCTGAGGGTAACTACGCTGAGGCTACCGGCAAACTGTCGGGCTACAACGCTGCTGTAAACTACGTATTGGAGGGCAACCTGTCGGCCGCTAAATCGGCTCTGGCTGGTGACAACTCGGCTAACGCTGAGTATCTGCGTGCTGTAATCGCTGCACAAGAGGGTAACAAATCGGAGGCTTCGGCTTATGCTAAGAGCGCTATCGAGAAGAACCCCGCTTTGAAAGCAAAAGCAGAGAAAGACGTTAACCTCAAAGGTATCGAGTTCTAATCTCAGAACATTAGATAACGTCTGACAATAGGCGGTCTGCAATTAGTTGCAGACCGCTTTTTTTGTTGGGCCACGGTGAGCAACCATTGGGTGGAAGTGTGGTTGAGCGAAACTTTGCTTCTGTGCTGTGTGTTGTTCTCGGGCGGGAGGATAATGCAGGTTATGCCGGTGTTGAGTGAGAAACAAGAATAGTGCTGCGCTGCATTGAGTCAGCAATTTGGTGACGGGCATACCTATATATAATAATATAAGTAGCGTGGATGTGTGCGGGTAAGTGGAGTTATACAAAAACACCCTCGGCGATTGACCGAGGGTGTTTTTGTATGGATGTGAAAGGCTTAATTGGCGTAGGATACTGCGACTTTGAACAGGCGGAAGTAGGGCCAATTGGTAAACAATATACCGCCATCCTCGTCGTCGTAAAGACACACGCGATTGTTTATGGGAGTCAGGTTGAACGACGGGAACTCATAGTAGGCACCCTTGTCGGTAGCGATGCTCGGGACACTGACCGAAACTTTAAGACTTGGTGCTGTGGCGGCTGCCACGGGGCCCGCCTCAAACGACGCTCCCGTAACCGAGGTCGAGAAGTAGCCACGCACAACAACCGAGGTGGTCGAAGGAATGTGGAACGGCATACTTACAACGTAGGACTCATCTTGAATTGCGGTTGTGATGTCGTCCATATTGCGCGATGTCCACGGGAAGTGGGTGCTGTTGATAGAGCCTTGTACATCGTTGTTCTCGCCAAAGTAGTAGCCGTCGGCCTCGTCATTGTTGCCATAGCCGCTCGATTTGACACCCTTGTTGAACGGAATACCCGTAACGTGAACATTGGGGGCCTTCGAGGTGATGATAGTGCCATTGGGCAGCATAACATAACCTTGGGCATTGTACTCGCCCCACTCGGTGTAACTCGACATACGGAGGTTGTAGCCGAACGAGGTCAGAGGTTCGTTGTTGGGGATACGGTTGTTGTTATACATCACGCCTGTCTCGGCGATGGGTACCGAGTAGCCAAAGCCATTGGCATCGGGCGAGGGACCCGACACCACGATGTTGTCGTAGTAGATAGTTGAGCCGTCGAGCGAGTTGTCGAGCGTATTGAACGAGGTGTAGATGTTGCCCGAAATCTCGAACTTGGGAATATCGAATGCCAAGTCGTGAAAACTTCCCTGTTTGTAGTCCGTGCCACTATAAGTATAGGTGTATTGGAAACCGCTCTCGGTGGTCACGGTCAGGGTCAGCGGAATGTTGCTCAGGTCCACGGGATTGATAAAAGCCCATACGCAGTTGTCGCTCTCGTTGAGTTCGCCCATACCCTCGGCAATCTCGACAGTAACGCTATTGGACGGTGCGGTGAAGGTCACGGCACGGTTCACAACATTAACCTCGAAGTCGCCCGTCAGTGCAACATCTTCGGGAGCGGTGAGGGTTACGGACTTTATAATCTCACCATTTTGGTAGTCCTTGTTGACATAAAGACGTATGGCCGAGAACAGGTGCTCGAATTGCAGACGTACATCGGGAGCCTGGGTAGTTGCAAGAGTGCCACCCTTGACAGCCGAGGCGACCATATAGTCGTAGTCGGTGCGGAAACCATAGACTCCGGGGCGGTCAACCTTCTGTACAGTAGGCAGTGTGAGTCCCGAAATGGTGGTCGTGGCCAGCGTGAACGAGGCTTTGAGTTGGTAGGGGTAGTAGGCCGCATACCAATACTCCTCGCCCTCGGGCATACGGGCATAGGTCTCGGTCGAGAGTTTGCCGTCAAACACCGTGGTGAGTTGTTTCTCGGCGGTGTTGTTGTTAATCATACGGCAATCGTCAACAATCAGGTCGTCGCCTGCGCTGTTGGTCGCAAACAGTCCTATTTTGTCGCCATTGGTCCAATAGTAGGCATAACTTCCGTCGGCGAGTTGGGTGCGGGTATCGACCACAAAGTCGTCTTGGGAGGTGTGGTTGGCGGCGGCAACAATCGAAATAGCGACCTGTTCGGAGTTTTCGATTCCGAGGTTATCCCCCTTGTTGCAACTGCAAACGGCAAGTGCAACAATCCCCAGAAGTGATAGTAGAGTTGTTTGTTTCACGGTAAGAGAGTGTTTTGTTATTCAACAACAATATCGTCGTCCTCAATCCAGGGGGCGATACCGGCCGAGAATACGCGTACGCCGTCCTCGTAGGTCATCTTGATGATGATGTGGCGCCATTGTCCGAGGCGAACGCCGGGAATCTCGGTTTCGAAACGTTCGGCAGCACCATCCACAGTACCCTCAAACACTACGCTCAGGGTATTTTGCTCGCCTGTGGGGCGGAAGTAGATAGGGGCGCTGTCGTCTTTGGTTACACGAAGTGAGGCTTCGTCAAGAGCCACGGTTGTACCGCAGTCGTCGCTCATAGCCTCGGTAATCTCGCCCTCGAACTCAACCGACACTTTGAGCGATTCCAACGGACAGATGATAGTCTCGACGGTGGTGGTTTGGCCCGAAGTGATGTTGAACTCGCGGTAGCCGCTGAAATAGCCCTCTCGTGCCACGTCAGCGTGGCTCTCGGCGCTGGCTACCTCCAAAATGTAGTCACCCTCGCGCAACATAATGTGTGCGGGCAGGGTGGCGATGGTCCACGAGCCTACATTTTCGCCACGCGACGAGGTGATATTGACCAAAAAGTTGTCGGTCGAAGTGGCACGGGTGCTCTCCTCGATGGTGGCGCTGATGGCGCTCAAATCGAGCATTCCCTCGCCATAGGCGGTGCTTGCGGGGTCGTTCTCGCACGAGGTGAAGGCGATAGCCACAAGTGCCAGGGCACTCAATATATACTTTTTCATAAGTGCAAACTATTTGTATTCTACCTTAAAGTTATCAATCGTGAACCACGCAACGTAGTCGCTGTTCTTGACATTGTTGACATAAACAGTCACTTGGGGAGTTGCG
The DNA here is from genome assembly GCA_017464745.1 of Rikenellaceae bacterium. Classification (GTDB taxonomy): domain Bacteria; phylum Bacteroidota; class Bacteroidia; order Bacteroidales; family Rikenellaceae; genus UBA940. Next base: position 5,730 of record JAFTYJ010000098.1, read on the forward strand.
TCAGTGAGGGTCATTCCCCAACTATTGTCTTTGAACGAAGCCTCGCCATAGAACAATACCACACTGCTGTGTTTGTAACCATTCGAGGTGTCGGTCGAGAAACTACCTGACGAAGGAGCGGCATAGATGTAGCCGTCGATGCTGGTAAACCAAGCGCGGTAGAGATAGGTCTTAACCGTAACATTGACACCCAGGTCGGCGGGAATATTGTAGGCAGGCGACACAATCCAACCGTTATCTTCTTGGTCGGTGGGGTTCTCGAATTTCAGACGCAGAGCCTTTTGTGTGTCGCCGGCTCCGAGGCCATAACCCTGCCAAGCAAGGTTGTCGCCGGTCCAACCCTCGGGAAGTGCGGTAAGACCTTTGCCCGACAAACTGTAAGGAATACCCGTAACCTCGACATTCACAGCGTCCGAAGTGAACTTCACGCCGCCGATGGTTACATAAGCCTCGACATTGTGGGCTGTCCAACTTTGAGAACCAATCTCGCCCAGGTTGAACTCCAAACTCGAAGTGGTGGTGGCATAGTTGACACCGTCAACCGAGATACCTACCTCGCTAACCTCCGAGATGAATGCACTATTCATATCGTAGGTGTTGGTCGAAGTGTAAATCGACGAACCATTCTTGGTATTGGCAGTTGCAGCGCCGCTGTTTTGATAATAGGTGTAAGAGGTATTTACATCGCCCAGATAGACGTTGAAGTTACCAACTACGCGAACACCCTCGGCAACATCCGAATAGATGATAGTGCCGTCGGGAAGTTCAACCCAACCACGCATCGAATAGACACCGCTGGGGATTTGGTTGATGCACAACTCAAAAGATTGTGAGCCCTCGGGAAGTGTGCTCTCGAAGGTCTTAATACCCTCCGAAGTGTTGTACTCAACACCGCCACGCACAACGTCCGACAGGTTGGCTCCTCCCAGGCGCACAGCAACGTGAGCAGCCGAGGGGTCGGTGATGTTGCCGGCCGAGTTGTTGTCGAGCAGGGTGCGAACCTCCTCCAAAATCAGAACCTCGGGCATACCCACAATAACACGCGACGCATAGCCTGCGCGGAAGTTGCGACCTGCAACCTCAAAAGTGGTGGTATTGCCTGCGGCGGTAGCCTCAATAGTGATTTTACCCTCCGACAGGTCGGCAGGGGCGATGAAGGCCCAAGCCTCGGTACCTGCGGCCATCTGTTTGGCGCAATCGACGGTGATGACGTTGCTACCCTCGACGGTGGTGGCACTCTCGCCCTTAACATCCACGCTTACACTACCGGCAACGGCTGCGGGGAAGGTAATCTTCACAGTCTCGATGGTGTTGCCATAGTTGTCCAGACCACCCGGAATATCGAGTCGCAGGGCGTGGAGTGCGTGAGTATATTGCAGGTTAAGTGCGGCACCTTTTTGGGTCAGTGCGAGGGCTGTGGAGGGTTGTGCCACAAGGATGTCGCTCTGGCAGTCATAGTCGCCACTTTGAGCGGCGGGCAACTCATAGGTCGCAATGCCGTTCGAAATGTTGGTGGGGGCGGGGTACACCGAGTAGTAGGTGTAGGTACCACGCTCCATTTGGGTCAGGAAGGCCTCGAACTTGGCACCCGAAGCGTCGGCCTCGGTAGCCTCAAAAACCACTCCGTCGAGCGCGGTTGTACCATCCTTCTCGGCCCATACGGCAACCTTATCGCCAACGGCCCAATCCACTTCGCGAGTCTGCTCGTTGAACGAGGTACGGGTGGAGGCAGGACCCGAGGCAAAGAACGATGCCGCGGTAGGGGTGTTCGGGGTGTCGGATGTCATAGGCTCCGAGGCGTTACAGCCCGCAAGCACTGCCGACACAAGAATCAACCAAAAACTCTTTTTCATATCTTTTGTTCTTTATTTTTATCGTTATTCGTACTCCAAGTGCAGGCCGTCGATAATCAATGCGCTGTTATCGCCACCCGTAAAGTAGTCGCTCCATTTGCTGGAAGTAATCATTACAACCATATGGTTAGGTTTGGCATACTCGTCGAAGAACTCCAAAGGAATCTCAAAACGGGTCCAATCGTTTGTCTCTTCGGCCGAAGTGAAATTACCCCACGCAATCAGACCGGGAGTCTTGGGTGTAAAGTCCATACGGTTCTTGCGGTCGGTGCGTACCTCGTGCGGAATCTTCCAATCGGCCAGCGCGAACACCATATTGAGGGTATCGCTTTTGTCTGCCCAATCGCTGGTGATGAACGTGCCATCAACGCCGTCGGGTTTGAGTACGCGGTTGATAGGTTGGGGTTTGTATTGGTAGTAACCCACCAAGCGTTTGGGACGCGAGGTGAAGGGGATACCCAGATAGGTTGTACCGTTGGTGCCTTGTACCACACCGAAAGTACCCGTGAAGATGTTACCACCTGCGAGTTTACCCGCAACGCCGATACCCACAAATTTACTTTGGAGGAAGGCTGCGTCCTCGCCCTCATAGGGAGCAATCGAGGTCAGATTGGCCGCCCTGGCTGCGCTCAAAGGTATCGAGTTGCTCGAACCGAGAGTAATTGCGCCGTGGTTGCCGGTATCCCAATAGCGGATTTTGAACTCCTCGCCGGGGTGGGTCGGATCGGTAAAGGTGTGGATAATGGGGTCGCTGAGGGTGTAGGGCAACCACAAGGCTTTGCCACTCAACTCCCAATCCTCGAAACCTGCGTTTTGGAGGTCGGGTGCAGCCTCGGTAGTGAAGGCCATAACACCACTCTCCTCGCCGTTCGACAGCGCACGGCACTCATAGTCGGTGTCGGGAGTCAGACCCTTGATGTCGGCAACGAAGGTACCCTCGGCATCGCTCGAAAGGGTGGCGCGGCTCCAAGTGCTCTCGCCTGCGCGACGATACTCGATGATATGCTCCTCGTCCTGAACACCTGCGGCATAGATGGTAGCCGATTTGGCCCACGCATTGACACGGGTAACCGAGGTCGAACCCTCTTGGATGATGATACGCCAGGTTTGAACCACGTCGCGGTAACTAACAGTCACAACTTTGATATGGTCCTCACCCGAAGTCGAAGTGAAGTCGGTAACACCAACAATGTTGGGTGAGAGGGTAGTGCAACCCTCGGGACCGAGTTTGAGTTCCAGGACGTTGATTTGCGAGAAGTCGGTACCTTTGGGGACATTGGCCAGAGCGATACGGTTCTCGACACCCTCGCCCACGTTCTCCTCAAAGTAACTGTCGCCCATTTGGCCCTCGACACGGAAGCGTTTCTCAACACTTTGGGTGCCCACAAATTTGTAGGGGGTCAGGTAGCCATAGATATTCACAAACAGCACCTCGCCTCTACGCAAGTTCCAACTATCGCCCTCGGTCAGGCTACGGCCGTCGGCATAGCGAATGGTGGCTTTATCTTGATTGGCGATGCTGAGCGAGCCGAACTTTACAGCACGGAGGTCCACATTCTCGTCGATATCGATGGTGACGATGGTGGTGTCGCCGTGGATGGTAGTGGTATAGCCCTTGCTACCCTCGACGCTCACTGCCGACATTGTGCAGTCCAAGCGGGGGAAGGGGATGTCGTTCTCGATACACGAGGTGACCACCACCGAAGCAAAAATTCCAAATATAATTTTTCCCAGTTGTTTCATATCCTCAATTTACTATAAGTAGAACGAAATACCCAAACCAATCGACAGCAGGTTGATTTTGCAGTTCAGCGAACTTGTCGAACGGCTGCCTGTCGAAATCTGATCCTTAATTTGCTCAACATTGGAGTAGTTCAGACCAATGAGGTTTACCGACACTTCGAGTGCCAGGTTGTTGGTGATGAAGGCACTCACACCGGGAGTGATACCGAGCGAAACATCAAACGATTTCTCGTAAACTCCACTATCGGCACTCATATATTGTTTGGCTTGCGAGCCACCCAGACCCAGGCCTACCTCGGTGAAGAACGCAAAGCGTTGGCTGCGGCCGAGACCCATATAGTAACGATAGAACAGCGTTCCGGTGTAGGTGTGTTTGATGTGGCTTATGTTGCTCAGGTTCATCTCGATGTCGCCCACGCCAAGGTTGGCACTTCCCACGCCTGCACGGGTACGGTCGTAGCTGAAGCGTGCGCCAATCATCATATTGTCGCGGAACGAGTAGCCCAAGTGAGCACTCAAATCGAGGGTGTAGCCATCCAACCCGATGTCGTCGATAATCAGGAATTTATATTCATCCATATCGAATTGTGAGTAGGAGGCTTTGATACCTGTGGTCCACAGGCCTTTCTTGATGAAGGTCGAGGCGGGCATATTAAGACCACGGTCGTATTTTTCACTACGTTTAACTTTGGGGGTTGCAACCTCTGCGCTTGCGGCCTGGCCGTCGGCTGCGAATGTCGCACCTGCGGTCATCACAGCCAGGGCGAGCAGCATTAATCTCTTGTACATATCTCAATTTCGTTATTATCGGGTTAGTAAATCAGTTCGAAGTCGTCGATACACATCCAACTGTCGGTCGAACCTGTGAAGTAGTCGCCATACGAACTTGCGGTGGCAACAATCACAATGTGGGTCGGACGAACTCCGGGTTTGGTGTAGGTCAAAGGCAAGGTGAACTCGGTCCAGTTGCTTACCGATGTGTGGCCCAGAATTTCGCCCCAAGCCACAACCTTGCTATCTTTCTTGCAATCGAAGAAGGTCGATTGGTCGGCGGTGTTCACTTGGTGCAGACCCGTGGTGAGGCAAATCATAATCTGATAGCGGTCGGGGCCCGAAGATACGGGTGCGCCGTCACCGGTCTTGTTGATTTGACCAACATTACACTTGTACCAGCCGTGCAGAGCAGTGGGGCGGCCCGTGAAGGGTTGGCCGAACTCTACGGTACCGTTCAGACCGTCCAAACCTGCAAAGCGGCCTACATAGATGTTACCTGCGGCAAATTTGCCGATACCCATCATACTGGGGAAGGCCGATTGCATACGGGCGCACAATTTACCCGACGAACCGGGACGGGGATCCTCGGCGCTCAGAGTGATATTCCAACTATCGCCCAGGGTGGTAGCACCTGCGTTTCCGCTATCCCAATAGGGGGTTCCGCCCGAGGCGTAGGGATACCACGTTTTGCCGTTCTTGTGCCAATTCTCGAAGTCTCCACCCAAAATTTGGGGCGCAGCCTCGGTGGTGATGTTTACGCTCTCGCCCTCGGCTTTGCCATCCACAAACAACTGCAACGTGTAGGCGGTAGTGGGGGTCAGGCCTTCGATTGCCGCAACATAACTGCTGCTTGCTTGGTCGTAGGTGCTGCTTACCATAATCCAATCGCTACTTGCGGTTTTGTAGCCGAACATAATACTGCTCTCGACCTTAGGCATAGTGGCGGTGGCGGTGGTGCGGGTTGCCCATACATCCCACGCGTCAATAGCGTTCATTCCCGCTTTGAGGAAGGTTACGGTTGCGCCTGCGGTGTTGCCTTTGTCGTCGGTCACGGTGAACACGATGTCGGTCACACCTCCGGGCAACGAGGTAACATATTCGGATGCCAGGTGCAGCAGATACTCACACTCGCTAATCATCTCGACGGTGACTCCTGCACTGCCATCCCAACCGAGAAGTTCGATGGGGGTGTCGCCATAGATAGTCGAGGTGGCTGCCAGCGACACGATGGTCGAGGGGGCAGTTGCGCTGATAGTATAGGGCTCGGCACGTTCTTGTTGCATCTCGTCCATATTGAAGTTCAATGCTTTGAGTTCGGGGCGACCATAGATGTCGAAACGGTCATTGACATCCTCGGTAGTCTCGTCGAGGGTGACCGAAATCATAGCCTCACCCAGCGGTTTGAGGTTGTATTTGATGTTCAGGATATACTCGGTGCGGGGTTTGAGGTTCGAAACCACGCCCTCGGCCTTAACGGCTGCGTCGTCGTATTTGGCGGTGGCCGAGAAACTCCACGCAAGGTCGGTGTCGCCGTCGGCCAGAGTTACATACATCTTTTGCGAGCAGTTATCGGCGTTGAATGTAACCGAGTTTTTGGTGTCGGACGAGATGCGCACCGCATAGTTGTTGAGGTTGGCGGCTACCGACTCGTCGAAGGCTACGCCAACAAGCGAGTTGTCAATCGCGCAGACTACCTCGACACTAAGGTCGGCACCTGCGGTGATGGTAAATTCGCTGCTACCCGAGTAGTGGGGACCATTAAAGCCCTTCTTGGTGCTACCGGCATCCACCTTAACGGTGTAGGTGCCGCTGGTGAGAACCAATTTGGCGGGTACTTCGTCCAGCGATTTCCACGAGCGGATGACGCCCACGCTATTCGAAACCTCGATAGTGTTGATTGCCGGAGTGGCATCGCTTCGGGTCGAGTGGTCGAAACTTACACCGAGGCGGACAGTGCCATTACCCTCGGCGTCCATTTGCGGCTCAAAGTTACAGCCAACCAATGTGGCGGCAACAGCAACCGCAAGATACAGTTTTATACTTCTAAATATTTTCATCGCTCGCGTTAGTTAAGATTTACATTTAATTTAAGTCCCTCGACCACGGTGTGACCAAACTCGTCGGTCAGTGTCAGTCGGAACTCAACCTTCTTGTCTTCGGCAACCACCATCAGGGGCATAAAGTCCGTGATGTCGAACACCAATTCGGTTTTACCCACAACATTCTCGCCTGCGGGGAAACCAAGACCCTCAATAGCCTCGCGCAACTCACCGGGGTTGCTCAAATCGAGGTGGGTGTCAAGACCTACGCCTTGGAGTTGGTCTTGTTGGAACGCTGCTGCATCCGAGATAATATCCACCACAAGGGTTTTGATTTTGTTGGGGGCGGCAATGTTGAGTGCCACTTTAATCGAACTGTCGGTGAGTTCAAACCACTCATTGAGGTCGTGACCCTCCCACACAATAGTGGGTGCACCCAAGTCGCTGGGTTGGTCGGGGTCGGGATTCACGGGAGGAGTGATAGGTTTATCATCGTCCTCATCGGGTTCCTCGGCGGGCTCGCGGTCGTTCTCGTCCACCACAATGTTGCCATTGATGTCGATGTCGCTCACGGTAACGTCAATCACAAAGTCCAAAGTGATGTCGCCCTCCTCGGGAGGAGTAGGCTCACCGGCGGTTTGGGTGATTTGGATTGTCGCGCTCAGCGAGTAGTTGGTGGTGATTTCGATAGTGGCTTTACGCTCCTCGGTTGCGGGGTTGGCTGCTGCCACAACCTGCACACCGTTTGCATCCTTAGTCAGAGTAATCCAGTCGGCCGAGCAGGTGGCATTGTAGTTGTCGAGGTTGGTGGTAACTTTCACGGTAGCCTCACCTCCTGCCGATTCAAACGACAGGCTCTTGGGCTCAACCACAAGTGCGGGAGCAAAACCCAATTGGGTAACGGTAAGTGCGGCACGAGCCTCGCTGCCGGTCACATAGACAGTGGCGGTGCGGAGTTGCTCGGCGCTGTTGTCCTCAACCGATACACGCAGACCGGGGTTGGTGCCGATGGTAATCTTCTCGATGGTAATCCAGTCGGCTTGGTTCTCAACCTCCCACGCAGCGCAGTTTTCGAGGATAATCTCAACCTCCTGAGGTGCTGCTTCGGCGGCCTCAAACGAGAGTTTGTTTGTGCTCAGGGTGATGCTTTCGGGTTGGGGGGTAGGGGGAGTTACGGGAGGCTCCTCATCCTTGACATCATAGGTAAGGAGTTTGATGTCGCCTGCCACAACATCTTTGATGATACGTTGCTCGGTGATATATTTGCCGTCGAAGGTGCCCGAGAACTCGGCGGTCAGCACCAGGCCCGAGTTGCTTGCACGGAAGTAACCGATGCGGCTCTCCGAGGCAGTATAAGTAAGCGAACCCAGACCAACGGTAACTACCACTTGGCAGTCGTTGCCCATAAGTTCGCGGAACTTGTCGGTAAATTCGACTTTGACACCTATGTTGCGGAGTTCGACAGCGATGCTGCCCACTTGGGTAAGTGCATCTTTCTGGATGTCGATATTGGTTGAACCAACGTAGTAGGGGCTCTCCCAAGCGGCGGCGGGTACATCCTTCATCGACGATACGGTAAGGGTGTAGGTGCCCTCGTCGAGAGTGGTATCGCTCATTTCGCTGAGTGTGCCGCTGGCGTTAATCACATTTTGTTCGTCCACAATCTCGACGTAATAGTCCGAGGTGTTGTGGTCGCTACCGTCGGGGAAGGTGACCTCCACCGAGGTGACATCCAACTTGCCCGTTGTGGTCGAGGGCTTGGTGGATGTGCCGTGGTCGCTGTTGATACATCCCATCAAAGCGACACTTGCAATGGTTGCAAACAAACAGTTTGTAGTTCTCATATCTATTGTTCGTCAATTTCGATTTCGATATTCTCGGTGGTCACGCTGTCGTCAAAGCGGATGACGATTTGCGACTCTCCAACCTCTCCCTCATTAACATCCATACGGACGGTGTAGATGGTGCGGGGTTGAACGTCGCTAACCTTGATGGTGCGGCTGCCCGTGGTGCCGTTGGGTTTGGTGAAGGTTACTTTGATTTTGAACTTCGCGGGTGCAATGTAGGCTGTGCGCTCCTCGCCCTCCACAAAGGGGATAGTGGTGCCGGCTGCGCTTACAAGCGAAATGGTCCAATCCGAGAAGTATTTCAAGAAGGCCTCGCTTTGGGTTACGCGCACACCGCAGTTTGCCAGCGTTGCAGTCATATTGACCAGCGTGGTTTGGTTGGGCAGGATGCGACACGAGGAAGTGGCTCCGAAACAGGGCGCATCGAAAGCCTCGTTGGTGATGTCGCCGCAGGTTGCTGCCAGATTGTACTCGCCCACCTCAAAACGGGTCTCCGAGGTCAGGTCGCTCAGGCTCTCCCAATGGTTGCTGTAACTCTCGTCGGCCGAGGTGATGCTCAGGTCGAAATCCGAGATTTCGGGCGCGGTCAAGGTTTGCTCGGCACGAGTTGTAGCCGTAGCATCGACTGCGAGTTTGACACGCAGGATGCCGCTGTTGTCATTTTGTTCGGCATCGGTACACGAGGTCGCTCCCACTGCTGTGAAGAGTGCTGCGCACGCGGCTGCCAATCTGAAAAAGTGTTTCATATCGTTGTTGTTTTTATTCCTTTCGAAAAGGGCACAATTTTGAACGTCGCAAAAGTAGTAATAATTATTCGAATGTGCAATTTTGATAGGTATTTTATAGATAAAAATATTTAATTCGTCGATAAAAATGGCAAAAAAGTCACATTTGCGGCTTTGTAGGCGGATGATAGGCAAAAGTGCGCTCCGAAGTGTGCTCGGAGCGTTTCGAAAGTGAGGAATGTTACTCTTGTTTGCCACTTGGTGCGGGGGAGTGATGCGCGGGGGGTTGCAGATTCACAAAAAATGTTTACCTTTGCATCTGCCTAACAGCAATAACGAAAAGATTTGTGAGATGAGAAATGCAGTAATTAAAGGCATCGAAGCATACCTTCCGGAGTATGTCTTGACCAATCAGGAACTGACCACTATGATGGACACTTCCGATGAGTGGATTACCACACGAACCGGAATCAAAGAACGCCGAATACTCAAAGGAGAGGCTCTCGGAACATCCTATATGGGAGCCAAAGCAGTCGAAAAACTCCTGCAATCCACAGGCACAAACCCCGAAGAAATTGACACCGTAATCTGTGCCACCGTAACTCCCGATATGCCATTCCCGGCAACGGCCAACATTATCAGCGACAAATGCCACATCCTCAATGCGTGGGGATACGATATCAATGCAGGTTGCAGCGGATTTATATTCTCGTTTGCAACCATCGCATCTATGATTAAAGCGGGTACTGCGCGCAAGGTTGTGTTGGTGTGTGGCGAGAAGATGTCGAGCATTGTAGATTATGGTGACCGCACCACTGCTCCGTTGTTTGGCGACGCGGCTGTGGCAATGCTTATCGAGGCTTCGGACGACGACAATGGCTTGATTGACTGCGATATGCACGTCGATGGTGTTGGCCGACGTTTCCTCTATCAAAAGGCGGGTGGTTCGAAATATCCTGCAACTATGGAGACCGTAGCCGAGCACGCCCACTACATCTTCCAAGAGGGCCGAACCGTGTTCCGTTATGCAGTCACCAATATGGGCAACACCACCCAAACCGTGATGTCGCGCAATGGTTTGACTATGGATAATGTGGATTTCTTCATTCCCCATCAAGCCAATATCCGTATCATTCAGGCTATTCAGCAGCAACTTAATCTTCCCGACGAGAAGTTGTTGATTAATATTGACCGATTTGGCAACACCGCGGGCACCTCAATTCCGCTTGTGTTGTGGGATTACAAGGAGCGTTTCCGCAAGGGTGACAACATCTTGATGTCCGCTTTCGGAGCCGGATTTACTTGGGGAACACTCTATTACAAGTGGGGTATTTAGACCTGTTTTGAGTGGTGGCCGATTTTGGCTTTGCTCTCCGTAAGGTCTTCGAAATCAATAGAATTTATGACTAAAAAATAAGAGGGTGTCCCGAGTGGGCACCCTCTTGGCATTTAAGTTTGGATTCCTGCGATTTTTTATTTTTTGAAGTAGCGGTTGAACAAGCCCTCGAAGCCTTTTCCGTGGCGAGCTTCGTCTTTGGCCATTTCGTGTACGGTATCGTGGATTGCGTCCAAGTTCAACTGCTTGGCGCGTTTGGCGATTGCCATTTTTCCCTCGCAGGCACCGCACTCGGCGTTCATACGTTTTTCGAGGTTGGTCTTGGTGTCCCAAACAACGTCGCCCAGCAACTCGGCGAATTTGGCAGCGTGCTCAGCCTCTTCCCAAGCGTAGCGTTTGAAAGCCTCGGCAACTTCGGGATAGCCCTCGCGGTCGGCTTGACGGCTCATTGCCAAGTACATACCTACCTCGGTGCACTCGCCAATGAAGTGCTCGTTAAGACCTTGAAGAATCTCGGCGTCTACGCCTTTGGCAACGCCAAGTTTGTGCTCGTCGGCGAATACCAGGCTGTCACCGGTCTCGACAACCTCTACAAATTTATCTTTACCTACTTTGCAAATAGGGCATTTCTCGGGAGCCTCTGCGCCTTCGTGAACATAGCCACATACCAGGCATCTGAATTTCTTTGTCATAATTGTTTAGTGCTATTTTAGTTATTATTCGGTTGATTCAAACATTTCTCGCAGGTGCCGAAGTACAACAACTGAGTCTTGTTGAGACTTGCGCCGTGGGGTAGTGAGTCGTTTACGCGCTCGGGGTTCTCAATCGGAGTGTCGATAATTGCGCCACAGCAGTTGCACAAAAAGTGGGCGTGAAGAAGGGTATTCCCGTCGAAACGCTCGCTTGTGCGGTCAATGAAAACCTCGTCGATAACTCCGTGAGCAACAAACAGTTTGAGCGTGTTGTAGACCGTGGTCTTGGAGAGCGTGGGGATGCTGTCGCGCAAAGCCTCAAAAATCTCGTCGGCCGTGGGGTGGGTCGGGTGAGTGACCATATAGTTGTAGATGGCCAATCGTTGCACCGAGGGTCGAAGTCCGCACTCTGTCAGGTATGTTGCCCCGTTTCTCACTGTCGATAGTTGTTAAATTCTTGTCTGCGTTATAAAATTGTAACTATTACAAATTTATTTTCATTGCAAAGATACGACGAGATTTTGGATTTGCAAATTTTTTGGGAATTTTTTTGCGATTTTTTGTGATTTTTTTTGCCGAAGGGCCTTGTGTAGCGGTTTGAGAGGGGTTGGGCGGCTCAAAGGTGGCAGTTTGAGAGGGGTGGCGGCTCAAAGGTAGTAGTTCCGAAGGGGTGGAATGGACCGAGGGTGGTAGAAGGTTTTGCGTCCTATTTTGAAAAGAGTTTGCAGTGTTAGGAGAGTAAGTCAATAAAAAAGACTGCCGAGAGAGTAATCGGCAGTCTTTTATAATAAAAGGTGTGTGGCGCACCCATTATAGTTAGAGAGCACAGTCGTCGAACATACTTGTCGAGAGGTATTTTTCGGCGCGGTCGGGGAATACGACCACGATATTTCCGCTCTCAATACGTTCGGCGGTTCGGCAGGCAGCAAGCAGTGCAGCACCGCTACTCATACCGGCGAAGATACCCTCGTGGCGGATGATACGGCGTGCCATTTCGATAGCCTCCTCGCTCTCAATCATCTCCTGAACATCGATAATGCTCGGGTCGTAAATTTCGGGAACGATAGCCTCCTCCATATTTTTCAGACCCTGAATGTAGTGGCCCTTGATAGGGTGGGCACACACGGTGTGGATATCGGGTTTCATAATTTTGAGGAAGCGGGTGAGGCCCATAAGGGTACCCGAGGTACCAAGAGCGCACACCAGATAGTCGATACGTCCGTCCATCTGTTGCCAGATTTCGAGAGCCGTACGTTCGTAGTGTGCCAGGTAGTTGGCGGCATTGGCGAATTGGTCGGGCATATAGTATGCCTCGGGGTTTTCGGCCACGATTTGGCGTGCCAGGCGGATTGCTCCGTCGGTTCCCTCCTCGGCGGGGGTTAGCACAACCTCCACGCCATAGGAGCGCAGAATCTTGCGGCGTTCAACCGAAACGGCGCTACTCATCACAATCTTGACGGGGTAGCCCTTGACGATACCTGCAATGGCAAGGCCGATACCTGTGTTGCCGGAGGTGGCTTCGATGATTGTTTTGCCGGGTTTGAGTTCGCCTTTCTGTTCGGCGGCTTCGACCATTCGCAGAGCGATGCGGTCTTTGATACTTCCCGTAGGGTTAAAACCTTCGAGTTTGGCATAGATGTTCACACGAGGGTTGGGATTAAGCGCGTTAATCCTGACCATAGGTGTGTTGCCGATTGCTTCTAGAATACTGTTCTTGAACATTGTTGTGTAGTGTTGAGTGTTGCCTATCCAAAATAGGAAGGTGTCTTACATAACCAGCAAGACACCCTCATTATTGTTCAAGCACCGAACTTTGTGAGTTCGAAAAATTATTTCAGGAGGTTGTCCTTCTCGATATCTTTGAAATAGCGGTAGGTGTTAACCTTCAACTCGCCGGTTGCCAGCTCATCACAAACGATGATGCTGTGGGGGTGCATTTGCAGAGCCGAGATGGTCCATTGTTGGCTGATAGCCTCCTCGATGCCGTGACGCAGAGCGCGAGCCTTGTTGTGGCCGGTAGCCAGAATCAGAACCTCACGCGATGCCATTACGGTTGCTACACCTACGGTCAGAGCGGTTTTGGGAACTTTATTTACGTCGTTATCGAAGAAACGCGAGTTTGCGATGATAGTGTCGGTGGTCAGCGATTTTAGACGGGTACGCGAGGTGAGCGACGAGAAAGGCTCGTTGAATGCGATGTGGCCGTCGGGACCGATACCGCCCATAAACAGGTCGATACCACCCATCTCGGCGATTTTCTTCTCGTAGCGAGCGCACTCAGCCTCCAAATCCTCGGCGTTGCCGTTCAGGATGTTTACGTTCTCTTTTTTGATGTCGATGTGGTTGAAGAAGTTGCTCCACATAAACGAGTGGTAACTCTCGGGGTGACTCTCGGGGAGGCCTACATACTCGTCCATATTGAAGGTTACAACGTTGGCAAACGAAACCTCGCCTGCTTTGTTGAGTTTAACCAACTCGGCATAGGTAGTCAGGGGAGTACCTCCGGTGGGAAGGCCCAGGATGAACGGTTTGCTGGATTTTGCAGCGTGCTCGTTAATTTTGTTAGCGATGTAACGTGCGGCCCAGATACCAACGTTTTTCGCGTCTTTTTCGATAATTACTCTCATGATTGTGTATGTTTAGTTTATTGTTATTCGGCGATATACTCCGCAAAAGTACGAGTTTTTTTTCTATTTAACAAATGTATGTTCGAAGGTGGTGCGATTGCCTGTTCCGTCCACTGCTTCGAAACGTAGTGTGTGGGTGGTTGCGGGGGTGGTGCGATAGTCGTCGAGATTGAGTGTGGCAAGGCGCGAAACGGGGTGGTATTCGAGCACCGCCCATTGGCCGTCGACCGTGGCCGAGAAGTCGCTCACACCCGAGAAATTGTCGGTCAATTTGAAGGTCACACTACCCACGCCGCTAAGGTTGTTGTCGCTCTTGAACGAGGGTTTGATTGTGGGGGGAATGGTGTCGCGCACCACGCAGTAACGTCCCATAGCGCGGACATCGCCCGACACACGGCCATCCTTGTAGCGGCCGCCGGCGTAGCCCACGTTACCCTTGTCATCAACCGAAGCCAGACACATACCGCCGGTGCCCACACCTTCGGGCAGGGGGAGACTGATGTTGATTGCCTTGTCGAGCGGAATGTCTTTGTCGCCAATGGAGTGAACTTTGCTCAGGGGACGAATGGAGTCGGCACGCACACGGGTCGGGGGTGTCATCGTGCGTTGCGAGAAGTGTATGGGTTCATACAGAGCGCCTGCGGGGATTGTGACCTTTGCGCCGTCGAATGTCGAGATAAAGTCGGCTTCGGGGGTTGCAACTTTGCCCAACGGAGCGGTGAATTTGCCACTGTCGCCACCCACGACCTTGAAGGCTACACTTGCACGGTTGTCGGCATCGTCGGCAACCTCGATGCGGATATTGTAGACCTCGCCTTTGGCGGTGTGTATCACTCCGTTATCCTCGCACAGGGTGTACATATCGACGCGATTGCCGGCGTGGCGGGCCAATGCCAACATCTCGTTTTTGGAGGTTTGTTGCAGAGTATAGTCGGCGGTGATGTTGCAGCAGCGGGTGTCGCCAAACAGGAAGTGGTCTTTCTCAAAGGTTACCTTGGGAGTGTCGTTCACACTCAGCATTACGGCACGCGGGCCAAAGCGGTTGGTAACTCCGTCCTTGCGGTCGGTAGCCTCGACCACAAAATAGCCCTTTGCGCCAACTGTCAGCGGCTCGGTCTGTTTGAGATTCAGGCGACGGGGTGCCAATCTTACGGCAATACCGTTGATGGTATCAACCTCGATATAGTGCACGGCAACGATTGTGGGTGCGGTGGTGTCTTTGATTTTGATGTGTCCGCGACTCAGGGTGTTGAGGGTTGCGCCATCCGAGGTGCGACGGATTTCGAAGTGAAGGTGCGGGCCATAGGAGTTACCCGAGTTGCCCGACAGACCAATCAGGTCGCCCTTCTTGACCGGCAGGCGCATCTCTTCGGGGTAGATATTGACCGTATGTTTGCGATTGCGCAGGCGGTAGTTGCGTACCATATCCTCCACCTCGGGGGTGAAACTTTGCAAGTGGGCATAGACGCTCATTGTGCCGTTGGGGTGGGTGATATAGAGTGCGCGACCATAGCCATAGGGGCTGACATTGATGCGTGCGATGTAGCCGTCGGCAATGGCATACACGGGAACACCCTCGCGGCCTTGGGTTTTGATGTCGATACCCGAGTGGAAGTGGTTGGTGCGCATCTCGGCAAAGTTGCTCGACAAGAACAGCGGAATGTCCATCGGAGCGCGATAGTAGTCGTCTTGGGCGTGTGTACCGAGGCTGAAAATCAGCGTAGCGCAGAGCACACAGATGTGTTTAATCTTGGTTGATGTCATAGTCTTTGAGTAGTTTGGCGACGCACTCGGCCACACTGTCGAAGTCGTGACCCAACCCCGCACCATAACGCATAAGTTTGGCTCGTAGGTCGTAGGCGTCTTTGTATTTGATGTTTCGTAGTTTGCGTGTCAGAGCCGTGGTGAGGCGGTCGGAGTTGGTGTTGCGGTCGGTATGTTCGTCCAGCACCTCGGTTATGATGTCGGCCGGGATTCGTTTGGCTCGCAGTGTCGAGGTGATTTTGAACTCACCCCACGCACTGAGTTTCAGTTTCTCGCGCACAAAGGCTTCGGCATAGCGGCGGTCGTCGATAAATCTCTCGCGCATCAAACGCTCCACCACACCATTATGTGCCGATGGCTCCACACCCCAGCGTACCAACAAGCGGCGTGCATCCGAGGTGCAATACTCGCGACGGGCACACAGACGCATCAGCGAGGAGAGAGCCTGCTCGGGGGTCTTGCTCTTTTTTAGTGTTTGGTCCATCGTATCATCCTCGGTTTGTCCATTATATCGCAACGAATCTCGCCCTCGGGAAGACCTCGCTTGGCAGCCATTTCGACGGTCTGCTCGGCCAGGTGTTCGTAGATTTCGCAATAAAGTTGTCCGCCCGATTTCAGACTGCTAATGGCAAAGTCCACCACCGCTTCATAGAACATTAGTGGGTGCTCGTCGGGCACAAATAGTGCTGTGTGGGGCTCCCAATCCTTGACGTTGCGATGCATTGTGGCCAGGTCGCTTTGGGGTACATAGGGCGGGTTGCTCACCACAATATCCAGCCCCTCGACGGCAGGCAGTGAGAGTATATCGCCACGTCGGAACTCCACCTTGGGGGCGTGGCGCTCGCCATTGCGACGTGCTATGTTAAGTGCCTCTTCCGAGATGTCGTAGGCTGTGACGTGGCTTTCGCGGAGTCGTTGGGCCAACGCAATGGCAATGGCGCCGCTACCCGTTCCGAGGTCCACTACGCGCAATCCTCGGCGGCCTCGGTGGTCGCTCTCAATCCAGCGCACCAACTCCTCGGTTTCGGGACGCGGGATGAGCACTCCGCGCCCAACCTCCAAGCGAAGGTCACACCACTCGGTTGAGCCTACAATATATTGCACAGGCTCGCCCGAGGCAAGTCGCTCGGCTACACTATCCAACTCAGGGGCTTGGCACTCGCCTTCGGGAGCAACCACCAGAAGAGTGCTCGTGATACCCCACAACTCCTCGGCAGCCAAGCGTGCTATGGCGTTGGCTTCGAGCGGGTCGTAGACTTGGGCGGCGGCTTTTTGCAGTATGTTGATAATCTCGCGGTACTTCACACGGCAAAGATACAAAAAAGAACGGGGTTCGCAAGGTGTCGGTTTCCAAGAAAAGGGCGTGTCCTAAAATTTGTCGGACACGCCCTTTTCGAAATACAAAAGCACGAATTACAGCAGTTTCTTGACCGCTTTGAACCACGAGTAGGGCATATAGCGGAACGGAAGGTCCAACCACGTCGGGGTATAGACCACTGAGCGGCGGTGCGAGAACGCATCGAAACTCAATCGGCCGTGGTAGGTACCCATTCCCGAGTTGCCCACGCCACCAAAGGGAAGATGCTCGTTGGCGATGTGCATAATGGTGTCGTTGATGCACGCTCCGCCCGACGATGTGTGGCGGATGACACGTGCGGCCTTGCACTCGCAACCAAAGTAGTAGAGTGCCAGCGGTTTCTCGCGCTCAACCACAAAACCAACAGCCTCGTCGGTGGTGTCGAAGGTCAGTAGCGGGAATACGGGGCCGAAAATCTCCTCCTGCATAATACGGCTGTCGGCTCCGACCTCCACCACCGTAGGTTCGATATAGCGGTCGGCACGGTCACTGTGGCCGCCAATCAGAATCCGACCCTCGGTGAGGTAGCCCGTCACCCTCTCCCACGCACGCTCATTGACCATACGAACGAAGTGGGTGGCTTGTTGGGGATTGTCGGTGAGAAGTTTGCGAAACTGGCGACCCAGAGCGGCCACAAATTTGTCCTTAATCGACGAGTGTACCAAAAGATAGTCGGGTGCAATGCAGGTTTGGCCTGCGTTGAGGCTTTTGCCCCAGGCGATACGTTTGGCTGCCACCTCGATGTCGGCCTCGGCATCCACAATACAGGGACTCTTGCCACCCAACTCCAACACCACGGGGGTGAGGTTGCGTGCGGCGGCCGTCATAACGGTGCGTCCGAGTGCGGGGCTGCCCGTAAAGAATATCAAATCCCAGCGCTCCTCCAACAATGCGGCATTGACCGTGCGGTTGCCCTGCACCACGGCAACGTGTTCGGGACTGAATGTGCTCTCAATCATCTCGCCCAACACGCGCGACACGTTGGGTACATAGGGTGAGGGTTTCAGTACAGCGGTACAGCCTGCCGACAGCGCGCCTACGAGTGGGTTTAACAGCAACTGCACGGGGTAGTTCCACGGCGAGATAATCAGCGTTGTGCCGAGCGGCTCGCTCACTACACGGCTACGCGAAGGCATCATCTTGATAGGGGTACACACCTTTTGCGGGCGCATCCATCGGCGCAGGTTACGCAGGTGGGTCTTGATTTCGCCCTTGACGATGCTGAGTTCGGTCAGGTAGGCTTCTTGATAACTCTTGTGAAGGTCGGTCCACAGCGCCTCGGCCAGGGGTTTTTCCCAATGGTCGAGGGCCTTGGCAAGGCGTTGGAGCGCCTCGCGGCGGAAGTTGATGTCGAGGGTGGCTCCGCTACCGAAAAACTTACGTTGGGCGGCCACTATTTGTGGAATTCTATCCACAGGTGTGTTCTCCATATTCATAGTGTGTTATGCTTTACGTCCTTTGAAATTGTCCATCGCCGAATAGATGCCCAGCACACTGCCAAACAGCCAATCGAACACGACGGTGGGGAAAATGCCCTGCATCAGGCGGATAAAGTGAAATCCGAAGGGGATACCTCGGAAGTCCTTGTTACGCTCGATGGCACGGATAATCTTGCGTGAGGTGCGCTCGGGGTCGAGAATCGGGAAAATCGGCGAACGTACACCGTCGAACATTCCTGTGTTGATGTAGTAGGGCGCAACGGTGGTTACGTGCACTCCGCTGCGAGCCTGCTTCAACTCGATGCGTACCGAATCCGACCATCCTATGGCTGCCCACTTGCTGGCGGCATAGACCGACATCTTGGGGTTGGACAGCATACCTCCTGCCGAGGCGATGGTGCAGATGTGGCCGCAGTCGCGTGCTATCATATCGGGCAACATACACAGCGTGGTGTACATCGGGGCCTTGGTATTGACAGCCAGCGTGAGGTCGATATCCTCGACCGTTTGGTGTTCGAAGGTGCGGTTGCCGCGCACGATTCCTGCGCAGTTAATCAGTATGTCCACCCCGCCGCAGTCGCGTTTGACCTGCTCGTAGGTGGCTTTCACTGCGTCGAAATTCGACACATCCACACGATATCCTTTGACATTTCCTTTGGTACTGAGTTCGGCGACGGTAGAATCAATATTGGCTTGGTTGATGTCCCAAATCACCAACATTCGCGCGCCACGTTCGAGAGCAATACGTCCCATAATTTTTCCTACTCCCGAAGCTCCTCCTGTGATGCATACGCATCTCTCACAAATCTTCGACATATTAATGCTCATTGATGCCCGATACGCCTGTCTGTTGCGGTGTTTGGCGTGTGTCGGGCGGTATGTAATACGGCAACAGACCGTGGCAAAGATAGTGCAAAATGTCGGAATCTGACCAATTTTATTGTAAAAATCCAATCTTTCCGGCCGCGGGACGACACAATTCGCGTTCGACAATACCCGTCAGAACGTCGGCCGCATCGTGCCAGCGGTTGCTTCGAAACAGTCGGCGATAGGTGGTCAGGTGGTTGTGGAAATCGCTCCAACGCTCGCCCCAATCGTGTGGCATTCGGATGTGGCCGGTGACGGTGGCGGAGTTCGACAGAATACGGGCCTCCTTGTTGCCGTTCTGGTGAAACCAACTGATGCGTGCCAAGGGGGTGAGTGAGGCTACGGCACGGGCGAAACCGCGGCCGCCGTTGTTGCTCTCGACATCGGCTGTGCGGGTCGAGGTACGGTTTATCATATCGGCCACAAGGCGTTCGGTAATCTCCATAGGCTCGCGGCTGTAAACCACGTCCGTGACATAGATGTTGTAGTGGTTGTCCACAACGTAGCACACCGAGCACAGGTAGTCGTCGCCCGTGTCGGCGGTGTCGGTGTAGTTGCCACGTTTGATGATACATTCGGGAAGGTGGTCGTAGGTGCCGAACTTGTCGCCATAGAGCAGGCCGCCGCGTGCTGTGGGGTGGCCCTGATACATACACTCAAAGCGCAGTGGGTCCAAGTTGCGTTTCTCCAACAGCAACTCGCGGCTGTGTTGCTCGCTCCATAAGGGGACTCCCGCAGGGCGCGGGTCTATGGGGCAGGCGGGGGAGGTTTTGAGAGCCTCGAAGTTGAGGTGTAACCACCCCTCACAGGGTGTATCGAGTTGCTCCCAATGGGTCAGAGGGGTGCATTGCTCGCGCGAGGTGAGGGTGCCGATAAGGTCCTCCTCGTGCCAACGAGTAAAGACAATAAGTTCCTGCGAGAGGTTGTGCATACGGGTGCGCACCACCGAGGTGTACCACTCCCAGCAGTTCTCGCGGATGATGGGGGAGTTGGCCTCCATAGCATCTTTGTAGAGGTCGTCGAGGATGAATACATCCACACGGTTGCCTGTCAGCGAGCCCTCACGACCCACAGAGAAGAGTTCTCCCTGACGGCCGATAATCTCTACCTGGTCGGCGGTGCGGATATAGGAGGTGCGTTGGCCGGTTTTCTTGATTCGGGTGTCCGTAAAGAGTTCCTCGTATTCGGGGCTCTCCATAAGGCGTTGTACGCGGCGGTTGAACCTCGATGCGAGGGTGGCACTATACGATGCAATGGCGATTCGTGCGTCGGGATTGAGCCCCAGCATATAGGCCGGAAGCAGCACCGACGAGCCGAGTGATTTGCCGTGTTGGGGTGGTACTGTGACAATGAGTTTGCGAATATCACCACGGCCGAAGGCTTCCAACACCCGATAGTAAGCGGTGTGGAAGTCGTCGGTCGAAATGAACGGATAAACCTTTTGGGCAAACTCCACTAAGGTTAATTGGTTCATTGATTTTTTTGAATTACTAAATAGGATGGGACTTCGGTCTGCCGACCGCATCGGGCGTCCCCTTCTGAATGTCCCCAAAAATGAAAGAATTTGTGGCAGCGTCCTGCCGATAACCCCGAGAATGTCGCTTCAAATTGGCGCAACGGGTGGCTACTTGCGGTCGATGAGTAGTTTGCGCACCCGATTGAAGTCGAAGTCATTGAGTCGCTCGCCCTCGTCGGTCGTGGTCGAACAACTCCACCAAACGGGCACCACGTCGCTGATGGTTGTGAATGTGCGGTCGGGTGCTGTGTGGGTCGAACGATAGACTATGAGTGTCGAGGTGAGGGTAGCATCGTAGTCGGGTGTGGAGTGGTGGATTGAGCCCGAGTAGTAGTCGGTGTCGGCAATTTGAGAGCGCAGACTGTTGGCTATCTCACGATAGGTTGCAGAGTCAATGGTTATCATAATTAGGTTGTGTTAGGGTTGGTTTGCAAAAATAATCGGGTAAATCACTGAATTTTTTATACAATTTTTGATTTTAACGCTCGAATTAAGAACAAAATTTGTATATTTGCATCGTAAAAGTTCAGTGATTGAATTGTGATGCAAAGATAAGTTCAAAAACTGAATTTGGTACATCCAGCGGTGCAGAAAATTTATAATTTAAACTTATAATAGGTTATGACTGACAGGTTGAGGCTGATACGCAAAGAGTTGGGTTTGACCCAAGAGGTGTTGGCTCGTAAACTCGGAATCGGGAAGAGTGCGCTGTCGATGATTGAAACAGGCAAAGCGGCTCTCTCGGAACGCAATAAAAATATTTTAATTCAAGAATTGAACATAAATCCCGATTGGCTCGAAGAGGGTCGGGGCGATATGTTCAACGACCAGCCATATCAGGCATTCACCCTGCGTACCGACAACACTCTGCCGCGTCAAAGTGTTCCGCTCTACAACATCGAGGGTACGGCAGGTTTGGTGCCGCTGTTTGTGGGTGAGTCGCGTCAAAAGCCCGTGGACTACATCACAATCCCCAACCTGCCCAAGTGCGACGGTGCAATATACATTGTGGGCGACTCGATGTATCCGCTTTTGAAGAGTGGCGATATTGTGTTGTACAAGCAGTTGCACGACCTGAGCGATATTTTCTGGGGCGATATGTATCTGCTGAGTATCGACATCGATGGCGAGGAGTATATAACCGTCAAGTATATCCAAAAGTCCGAGCGACCGGGGTGTGTCAAACTTGTCAGCCAGAATCCCCACCACGCCGACAAGGATGTCGAACTGTCGAAAATTCGCGCCATTGCCTTTGTCAAAGCAAGTATTCGTATGAATTCTATCAAATAGTGGCGGTTTCTCGGAAAAATCATATATCTTTACACCTTTAATAAAAGTAAATGTATGCCGACAAACGATAAACAAACGCCCAAGGTGGCTCTGTTCCCCGGTTCGTTCGACCCCTTTACGGCGGGTCACGAGGAGATTGTGCGCCGTGCGCTGAGGCTGTTTGACCGTGTGGTGGTGGCTGTGGGAATTAACCCTTCCAAACAGGGATTGCTGCCCGTTGAGCAACGTGTGCGACTCATTGAGCGTGTGTTTGCCGACGAGCCGCGAGTGGAGGTTAGTCGCTACGAAGGACTTACCGTCGAGGAGTGTCGTCGTGTGGGTGCGGGCTGGATTGTGCGAGGTGTGCGCGGAGGCGTGGACTTCGAGATGGAACGCACCAATGCTATGGTCAATGCCGAGGTGGCACCCGAGGTCGAAACAATGATGATGTGCACACGTTCGGAGTTGGAGATTGTGTCGTCGAGTGTCGTGCGCGAGTTGTTGCGCTTTGGCGGCGACGTGTCGAAATTTATGCCCCAAGAGGTTGATATTAACGAGTTTTTGAATAACCAATAAATCACATACAGAATGAAAATTACAGCCGAAATGTTGGCCGGAGTACTTGGCGGCAGAGTGGAGGGTAATCCTCAGGCGGAGGTTTCGACCTTTGCAAAAATCGAAGAGGGTACCACAGGTGCTTTGTCGTTTTTGGCCAACCCCAAATACGAACAATACCTCTATACCACCGAGTCGAGCATTGTGATTGTTGCCGAGGACCTGGTGTTGCAACAACCCGTCAAGGCTACGCTGGTGAGGGTCGAAAACCCCTACGCAGGATTTGCCAAACTGCTCGAAATATATGAATCGACAATCGCACGCCCGTCGGGTATCAGCGATAAGGCTTACATCGACCCCGAGGCCAAAGTGGGCGAGGGTTGCTATGTGGGCCCGTTTGCGGTGATTGAGAAGGGTGCCGAGGTGGGCGACGGCTCGCTGATTTACCCCAATGCCTATGTTGGTAAGGGTGTGAAGATTGGCAAGGGTTGTACGTTGCATCCCAACGCTGTGGTCTATCACGATTGCCGTCTGGGTAATGGCGTAGTGCTGCACTCGGGTGCGGTTATCGGAGCCGACGGTTTCGGTTTTGCTCCCCAGGAGGATGGTACTTTCGGCAAGATTCCCCAAATCGGCAACGTGGTATTGGAGGATAACGTCGAAATCGGCGCCAACACCTGTGTTGACCGTGCAACTATGGGCTCGACAGTGATAGGCAAGGGTACCAAACTCGACAACCAGGTGCAAGTAGGTCACAATGTCGTTATCGGTCAGAATACCGTGGCTGCGGCACAAACAGGTTTTGCAGGCTCGGGCAAGATTGGCTCGAACTGTATGTTTGGTGGTCAGACGGGTGTGGCAGGTCACATCACCGTGGGCGATGGCGTAAAAACGGGTGCCAAGAGCGGTATCTCGAACGATGTGCCCGATGGCGCAGTGATGATGGGTGTGCCTCTGTTGCCCCGTATGCAACACTTCCGTCTGCAAGCACACTATCTGCGTCTGCCCGAAATGGAGCGTCGCCTGCGTGAGTTGGAGAAAAAACTTGCCGACAAGGAGTAGGCCGATAGAGTGAGCAACGCGACCAAAATAATAATGGGAATAGACCCTGGTACCAACTATATGGGTTATGGTGTGTTGGCCATTGAGGGCGGCAAACCCAAACCCGTGGTGTTGGGTGATATCGACCTGCACAAAATCGCCGACCCATATCGCAAACTTGCCTATATCTTTGAGCGAGTGTCGGCGTTGGTCGAGGAGTATAATCCCGATGAGGTGGCTTTGGAGTCGCCCTTTTTTGGCGAGAATGTGCAGAGTATGCTCAAATTGGGACGCGCCCAGGGTGTGGCTATGGCTGCGGCGTTGAGCCACGGCAAACAGGTGTTTGAGTACGCCCCCACACGTATCAAACAGGCTATTACGGGACGAGGCGGTGCGGCCAAAGAGCAGGTTGCGGCGTTGTTGCGCTCGATGTTGGGCGTGGACTACAATCCCAAGCGGCTGGATGCCACCGATGGTATGGCTGTTGCGTTGTGTCACCACTTTGTGTCGAGCAGCCCGCTGGTGAGCGTGGGTGGCAAGACAACCGTGCGACGTGCGCCCAAAGCATCGTCGTCGTGGGAGAACTTTGTGGCCTCGCATCCCGAACGTGAGATTAAACAAAAAAAGAAATAGTAACAATTAAACTGTCAAACAATGAGAAAGATGATTTTGTCGATTATTGCCGCCGTGGGTATGATGTCGTGCACTCCCCAAGGCGGATATACCATCAAATGCGAGCGTACCGGTTTGGAGGGCGCCGTGGTGCTGAGAATCGACACTACCGAAGTGATTGAAACGGCCAAAGCAGGCAAAGTTACATTCAAAGGTGTGGTGGATGAGCCCAAATTCGGATTCCTGCTGGATGTGAATCGTGAGCCGGTGGCACAATTTGTGGTTGAGCCCGGTGTGATTAACGTTACCGACGAGGGTGTGACAGGTACTGTGTCGAATGACGTGGTGTCGCGCCTGAGCACTCAACTCTCGGAACTTGTAACCCGTTTCCACGCTGAGGATACTTCGGCCGAGGAGCGTCGTCAGATTCAGGAGTCGTTCAAACCCCTTATCGATAGCACTTTTGAGGCCAATACCGACAACTTTGCAGGTGTCGCATTGCTGAGCCAAATGCTCAACGAAATGAGTCTTGACGAAGTGCGCGAGGCTGTGGACAAATTCTCGCCCGAGATGCAGGAGCATACCTATATCAAAGAACTCAAAGAGCAACTCAAAGCGTTTGCAACCGTTGAGCCGGGTGGCCAATACCTCGATTTCGAACTCGAAGGTATCGATGGTGGCAAGGTCGTGTTGTCGGATTTGCTGGCCAAAGGCGACTATGTGTTGTTGGATTTCTGGGCAAGTTGGTGTGGCCCCTGTATGAACGAGGTACCCTATCTCATTGAAACCTACAAAACCTATGGTGGTAAAGGTTTTGAGATTCTCGGTGTGTCGCTCGACAACGACGCTGCCAAGTGGAAACAGGCTGCTGCCCGTATGCCGTGGGTACACGCATCGGATTTGAAGGGCTGGGAGTCGGCTGTGGCACAACTCTACAAAGTGCACTCCATTCCCGCCAACTACCTGATTGCCCCCGATGGCACCGTGGTTGAGAAAAACCTGCGCGGCGAGGCACTCAAACAGGCTGTGGCAAAGTATGTTAAATAGTACGGAGCGCTAAACGGATTGTGATAATGAGAAAAATTCTGATGGCCGCCGTGTGTGCGGTGATGTTGGTGGGTTGCGGTGAGGGCTTCCGCTTTGAGGTCGAAATGCCGACTCGTTACCCCGATGCAACGTTCTATCTCTCGCCCGAGAACAACCCTACGACCTACTATATGAAGGCCAAGAGTGACTCGGAGGGTGTGGTGCGCTTTGAGGGCCGTATGCGCCAACCCGTGGCTGCGTGTGTCAGCGATGGCTATGTGGCTGTGTCGCACACGTTCTTTGTCGAGGAGGGTAGTGTGAAGTTCGGCTATCTGAGCGAGACCGACAAAACTATCGTGGCTATGGGTACCGAGTCGAATGATGCCTATAACCAATACCTGGTGGATATGAAAGCCTTGGAGGTTAAATATGCCACCTGTGATAGCACTTGTGTGAAAGTGGCGGATATTGAGGCTGAGATGAATCGCGATTTCGAGGCGCTGGGTGCTGCGGTGCAGGCTGCCAATTATGATAATATTTTGGGCGTGTATCTGTTTGTCAAAGAGGGACTTTGGCTGACTGCGCCCGAGAGGGTCGATAGCATCGTGGCTTGTTTCTCGCCCGAGATGCGCGAACACCCTTATATGCGCGAGGTACTCCAAAAGGCTAAATAACGGCGTAACTTATGTAATACCTCTTGGTATATAATCCCAAATAAAAAGGGTGTGTCTAACAAGTTTTAGACACACCCTTTTTTGTGTTTAATGGTTCGGTACTGCCGCCCACTGCCGCCCTCCAAGCCTCGCTCCAAGCCTCGCTCCACTACCAATCAAAAAAAACGGCCGTCATTACTGACAGCCGTCTTGGTGATTCCGACAGGACTCAAACCTGTAACCTTCTGATCCGTAGTCAGATGCTCTATTCAATTAAGCTACGGAACCATCGCATTTGCGGTGCAAATATACGCACATTTTTTGATTCTGCAAAAAGTTGGGCGTTTTTTTTAGATTTTTTTTGATTTTAACGCTCCCAGAGCAACTTTTTGCCGAACCCGAGAGTGTTGTCGGTGTGCTTGAACGTGTCGGCGTGAAGAGCCCAAAGGTTAAGGTTGGCCACCGCAGCAAACGGAAAACGTTTGAGATAAACACCGCGCAGACGCTCGTACTCGGGGTGGTCGGGTGTTATGCGCTCGGCACGTCCCGCAACCTGCAAACCCTGAACACGACCCACAACTTTGGTTTCCAGGACAATGGAGGCTGCAACACGCTCACACACCGTCATCTCGGAGCCGTGACGTGTGGCAGGATCGCCTGTGAACACAAGCGAGATACCCTCGGGGTCGAAGGCATAAAAGGCGTTGGAACACCACGGACCTGCCTCGGACACGGTGGCGAGGGTCATAACGTGGTGTTTGCGGATGAATGCAAGGGTCAGTTTATCGGGTTGCGAGGTCATTGTCAGTTGTTTTGATTACCATAGAGTCGAGTTGCGCCAACGGCTCACGACCTTGGAGCGAGTCGCCAAGTTCCGAGAGCACCATACCGCGCACCCACTCAAAATATTCACGATTCTCGGGTTTGATAGGCTCCACGGGCTCGCTCGGTGCTTTGAGCGGGTCGATAGGTTTGTTGCCCTTCCACAGACGGAAGTCGAGGTGGGGGCCTGTGCTTGTTCCCGTGCTGCCGACATAGCCGATAAGTTGGCCCTGTGATACACGAACTCCCGTGGCTATACCTTTGGCAAAACGGCTGAGGTGAAGGTAGCCGCTGGTTAGGTTGCGCGGGTGTTTGATTTTAATGGTGTTGCCACCTCCGCCGCCCCAGCCTTTGAAGATTACCGTACCATCGGCAATGGCATATACGGGAGTACCTTTGGGTGCTGCGTAATCCACGCCGTGGTGGGGACGATAGACACGGTGAACGGGGTGCAGACGCGAATGCGAGAAACGCGAACTGATGCGAGAGTATTTGAGCGGCGCTTTCAAAAGGAGTTTGCGAAGCGAGTTGCCCTGCTCGTCCCAATAGGTGATTTTCTCTCCTTGACGGAACGGTATGGCATATAACTCCTTACCTCCGTGGTTGAACACTGCGCCCCACACACGGCCCGAGCCGATACAAACCGAATCGACAAACTGTTTTTCGTAGACAACCGTGAAGTTGTCGCCCGCTTGCAGACCGAAGAAATCGACGCTCCAACCATAAATCTCCTCCAAATCGACAGCCAACGAGATGGGCATACCTGCATCGGCAATGCTATTCCACAGCGATGACGAGATGGTGGCGGTGCTTTTGTGACGCTCCACGCGCACATCTTTGCGGCCATTGCGAGCAACCACCGAGTCGCCAACCAACGAGATGGTAACATAGTCGGTGATGTTCTTTTCGTAGATGAAGTGGTCCAAGTGACGCGAGGTGGAGTCGCCGCTCAACAACACGGTATAGCGACCTCCGATGCGGATTTTACGCAGGTCGAAGGTGTCACGGCACACGCGGTCGATATGGTCGATTTGGGCGGCACTCACTCCGTAGCGGTCGAAAATCTTGCCTGCCGTCTCACCACGTTGCACCTCGCCGCGAACAACCTCGTGGTCGGTGCAATCGATGTTGTAAATATATACGCGAGGCGGTGACGCAGGCTCCTCGACTTTGGGCGAGGAGGTGCAGGCGGCAAGGCTCAAAAGTGTGAGTATCAGTATCGTTGCGCGATTCATACAGGCAAGTGTGTTAGTTGAGAGTGGGGAGGGTCGAGTAGTCGGCCGAGTAGCGGAGCATTTGCTTGGTGTAGCCCTCGGTGTAGTTGATTTTGATGTCAACCACTTTGTCGCCCTCGGTGATGAGTTCGTAGGTGGGGTTCACAAAGCCCGAGTAGGGGGCAATTCCGAGTGCGGTGTAGCGCTCCAAAACCTCGGCGTGCAACTCGGGGTCGATGTTCACGGCATAACACTCAACCAAGTCGCGGCAAGCCTCAAAGTCGCCCTCGCTCTTGATGCGTTGAACCTCGTAGAGCAACTTGCCGAATAGGTCGCGCAGAGCCTCGAAATCATTGACTACCACATAGGTTTTGCCGTTCTCCTTGACCATCTCGATTACGCCGTCGGCCTTACCTTGCTCATAGCACCACTCGGCAATGAGTTTGCGGTTACGCATATGGGCCTCCTCGACGGTTTTGCCCGGCTCGATGCGTGCCAATTGGGTCATCATACCGTTCATAATATAGTGGGCGTATTGTGCTTTGGCAACGTCGAACGAGGGAACAAGGCCCAATTCAACCATCTTGGGGTCGCCCAAGAAGTACAGGCCAAACAGGTCGGCACGAGCCTCTTCGAGGGTCGAGCCATATTGTTTGAGTTCGTCGCCCTTGACACCGGGAGCCAACTGACCCGAGCCGTGGCCCAAGCACTCGTGCAGGTCGGTGTGGAGGTTGTCGCCCGTGCGACCAAACTCTTTGATGCGCTCGCGGTCCTCGGCACGCAACACAAACTCCTCGTTGAAGCCGTTACCCTCGGCGGCTTTGCCATAGGCGTAGGTGATGTTGTCGATGGTTACCGATTTCGAGCCGTACTCCTTGCGAATCCAGTCGGCGTTGGGAAGGTTGATGCCGATAGGGGTTGCGGGGTAGCACTCGCCACCGAGCATAGCAACGGTGATAACCTTGGCCGACACACCCTTAACCTCGGCTTTGCGGAATGCGGGGTTGATAGGTGCGTGATCCTCAAACCATTGGGCGTTTTCGCTGATGATTTCGGTGCGGGTGGTAGCCTCCATATTCTTGAAGTTTACGGTCGATTCCCAGCCTGCTTTGTAGCCCAGCGGGTCGTTGTAGGTCTCGATAAAACCGTTTACAAAATCAACATTCGAAACGGTGTCCTCGACCCACAGGATGTTGTAGGCATCGAAGGTGCGCAGGTTGCCCGAGCGGTAGTAATCAACCAGCGTCTCGATGATTTTCTTTTGAGTGGGGTTGGCTACGCTTGCAGCCTTCTCCAACCAATAGGTGATGTTCTTGATGGCCTCGCCATACATTCCGCCCTCATACCAGGTGCGCTCCACTACTTTGCCATTCTCTTTGACGAGTTTGGAGTTCAAACCATAGGAGATGGGACGAGGGTCGGTAGGGTCTTGAATCGAAGCGTAGTAGGCTTCGGCTTCGGCTTGGGTGAGTCCCTCGTGGAAGTTGATAGCCGAGGTTACAACCACATCTTCGCCGTCGCGTTGGTTGGTGCGGGTGGCGTAACTTGCGGGGTTGAAAATCACATCGTTAAGCACCGTCAGCAGTTCGGCGCGGGGGGCTGCATCCAGCGGAAGAGCCTCGTCGGGAGTAGCGTTGTAGAGTTCGGCGAAATACTCCTGACTGAACTCGGGGGTGAACTTGTCGCCCGAGTAGTGATGGTGAATACCGTTGGCAAACCACACTTTTTTGAGATACTTTTCGAGTGCACACCACTCATCCGAGGTGCGGTCGCCCTCCCACGAGGTGTAGATTCCTTCGAGGGTGCGGCGCACAGCCAGGTTCCATTTGCAGTTTTGGTCGGTGGTGATGTCGCGGCCCCACAGCGCGGCTTGGCCCAGATAATAAATCAACTCTTTCTGCTCGACGGGCAGCGATTCGAAGTCGGGCACCGTGTAACGAAGTACACGAATGTCGTCGAATTTGTCGACCTCCCAAGTGAAATCTTTGGGGGTTGTGGTGTCGGTGTCGGTGCAGGAGAGGGTGCCAAGGGCGACGCCTGCGGTTGCTAAGATGCTCATAGTTATGCCAATAAAGCCTTTTTTCATAGTTGTTTGATGTTTGTTTTGCTGCAAAGGTAGATGTTTTTTGTCAAAAAAATTAGATTTTTGAATATCAATTCCTAACTTTGCGCGGCGTAATTAAACGTACGTTTAACAATTCGAATTGTGATGAATGTAGTAACTACGGTCCGAGAACTCGGCCAACTGCTTGCTAAGGCAGACCCTTCGAAGGTCGGTTTTGTGCCTACGATGGGCGCTCTGCACCAAGGACACCTGTCGCTGGTTGAACGCGCACGCCGAGAGTGTGAGGTTGTGGTTGTAAGCGTTTTTGTAAACCCGACCCAATTTAATGACCCCAATGATTTGAAAAACTACCCTCGTACCCCCGAGGCCGACACCGAAATGCTCCGCGCCGCAGGTGTGGACATCGTGTTTATGCCCTCGGTCGAGGAGATGTATCCTACACCCGACACCCGTGTGTTTGACTTTGGCAACATCGACAAAGTGATGGAGGGCGCAACTCGTCCCGGTCACTTCAACGGTGTGGCACAGGTGGTGAGCCGTCTGTTTGATATGGTACGACCCGCAAAGGCCTATTTCGGCGAGAAAGATTTTCAGCAGATTGCCGTGATTCGTGCTATGGTGGCACAGTTGGCACTGCCGGTGGAGATTGTTCCTTGTCCGATTGTGCGTGGTGAGGATGGCCTTGCCCTCTCGTCGCGTAACACCCTGCTGACTCCCGAATATCGCGCTGCGGCACCCGATATCTGTGCTGCATTGCGTGAAGGTGCAGCGGCTGTGGGCGACAAATCGCCTGCCGAGGTGGAGGCTCTTGTGGCCGAGGCTATCGAGCGCGGAGGTCTGCTCCGAGTGATTTATGTGCAGGTGGTGGACGGAACTTCGCTCGAAAGGGTAGAGTCGTGGAGCGTTGCCGAGGGTGGCTGCATCCAATGCTGTGTGGCTGTGCAGGCGGGCGCTATTCGTTTGATTGATAATATGAGAATGGTATGACAATAGAGGTACTGAAAAGCAAAATTCATCGTGTGACCGTAACTCAGGCCGACCTAAACTATGTTGGTAGTATTACCATTGACGAGGACCTGATGGATGCCGCAAACCTGATTGCCGGCGAGAAGGTGCAGGTTGTGGATATTGACAACGGCTCACGATTGGAGACATATATAATAAAAGGTAAGCGTGGCAGTGGCGTGATTTCGCTCAATGGCGCGGCGGCTCGTTTGGTGAGCGTTGGCGACAAGGTGATTATTATGTCGTATGCACGTATGGACTTTGAGGAGGCCAAGAGTTTTGAGCCGTGGGTAGTGTTCCCCGACACTGCGACCAATAGGTTGATTAAGTAGGGTTGCGATTGTTCTTTTGTCGACACAAAAGAACCAAAAACGACCCGCAGACCGGGGGATATATAGAGCAGTTATAAAAATCCTCGGATGCAGCCATCTTTGATTCATTGACGAATCAAAAAGAAAAGCACTATCACTAATCTCCCTAATTGTGCATTGTGAATTGTGCATTGTGAATTAAAAAAATGGAGACTTTTTTGGAAATAATGGCCGTCTTGTGCGGCATTGTGGGCGTGGCAGGATGCGTTCTGCCCGTGTTGCCGGGTACTCCGCTCACCTATGTGGGCTGCGTGCTGTTGGCGCTGACTAGTTATCACCCCTTCTCGTGGACATTTATGATTGTGTGGGGCGTACTGACCGTGGTTGTGCAACTTGCCGACTACTATCTGCCCGCCGTGATGACCTCGAAGTTCGGAGGCTCACCCTATGCCAAACGAGGCTCGATGGTGGGCGTGATTGCGGGTTTCTTTGTGTGGCCGCCCTGGGGACTGATTCTGTGCCCGTTCCTGGGCGCATTCATTGGCGAACTGCTGTGGGATCGCAATAACTCCAAACAACACGCTTTCAAGGTGGCTGTGGGCTCGTTTGTGGCCTTCCTGCTTGGCACGGGTGCCAAACTTGTGGTGTCGAGTATGATGCTGTTCTATATAATCAAAGAGTTGATAGCACATTAGACGAAACTAAACAAATCCATAATATGAATTTCAAAAAAATGCTACTGCTGGCGCTCGTTGCTGTGATGAGCCTGGCGTGCGGCTCGAAGTACTCCTACGATACCGTGGAGAACGACCCGCTCAAAACACGAATCTACACCCTCGACAACGGACTGAAAGTCTATATGACCGTAAATCGTGAGGAACCCCGTGTGCAAACCTATATCGCGGTGCACGTGGGTAGCAAAAACGACCCCGCCGAAACCACAGGTCTGGCTCACTACTTTGAGCACCTGATGTTTAAGGGTACCGAGAACTACGGAACTTCGGACTACGCTGCCGAGAAGGTGCTGCTCGACCAAATCGAACAACTCTTTGAGGTGTATCGCAAAACCGAGGACGAGGCCGCTCGCAAAGAACTCTATCGCCAAATCGACTCGGTTAGTTATGAGGCTTCGAAATACAGTATCGCCAATGAGTACGACAAACTGATGTCGGCTATCGGTGCCGAGGGTACCAATGCCTACACGTCGAACGATATGACTGTGTATCAAGAGAATATTCCCTCGAATCAACTTGACAATTGGGCGAAAATTCAAGCCGACCGTTTCAAACATAATGTGATTCGCAGTTTCCACACCGAACTCGAAACCGTCTATGAGGAGAAAAATATGGCCCTCACCAAAGACAACCGCAAAGTGTTGGAGAACCTGATGGCAGGACTCTATCCCAACCACCCCTATGGTACTCAAACTACTCTCGGCTCGCAAGAACACCTTAAAAATCCGTCGATTACCAACATCAAGGAGTACTACAAAACATACTATGTGCCCAACAATATGGCAATCTGTATCAGTGGCGATGTTGATCCCGATGAGGCTATGGATGTGATTGTCAAATACTTTGGCGATATGGAGCCTAATGAGAATCTGCCCAAACTCGCCTTTGAGCCCGAGCCCGAGTTTACCGAGCCCGTAATCAAAGAGGTATGGGGTGTTGATGCTCAGAATGTTGCGCTGGCTTGGCGTACGGGTGCTCCCACCACCGAGGACTACTATATGATGCCGCTGGTGGCTTCGATTCTCTACAACGGCCAAGCAGGTATGATTGATATGAACCTCAATCAACAACAAAAGACCCTGATGTCGTATGCAATGCAAAACCACCTGAGCGACTACGGCTTCATTGGCGTGGCAGGTCTGCCCAAACAGGGTCAAACCCTCGAAGAGGTGGCTGAATTGCTGCTCGGAGAGGTGGATAAACTGCGTCGTGGCGAGTTCTCGGAGGAGTTGATTGCTGCAACCGTGGCCAACTACAAAGCCGAACGTATGAATGAGTTTGACAGCAACGATGGTCGTGCACACTTCTATGTTCAGTCGTTTGCCAATGAGATTCCCTTGGAGTATGCATTTGCGCAAATCGACAATATGGCCAAGGTGACCAAACAACAAATCATCGACTATGTGAACGCCAAGATGCGCCGCGACAACTATGTGGCTGTCTATAAACGTCAGGGCGAGGACAAGAATATCGTTCGTATGCCCAAACCCGAAATCACACCCATCCTGACCAACCGCGACAAACAGAGTGCATTCCTGCAAGAGGTGTTGGCTTCGGAGGTGAAACCCATTGAGCCCGTATTCGTTGATTTTGAGCGCGATATGGATGTTATGCAAACCGCCAACGGCGTGGAGGTGCTCTACAAAGAGAATGAAACCACCGACCTGTTTACGCTCAACTATGTGTACGATTTCGGCAAGACCGATGACCCCGAAATGGACCTCGCACTGACCTATATGAGTTATCTCGGAACTGCCGACAAAACAGCCGAACAGATTGCTGCCGAGATGTATGGCATCGCCTGCTCGTATAGTTTCCGCATCGGCGACGACAAGGCTATTGTAACCATCAGCGGTCTGTCGGAAAATATGCCTAAGGCTATGCAAATCACCGAGTCGCTGATGAGTGGCGCTGTGGCAAACGACAACATCCTGATGATGCTCAAATACGACGTGCTCAAAGGTCGTGCCGACAGCAAATTCCAACAATCGGCTTCGTATCAGGCACTTCGCCGCTATGCAACCTATGGCCCGGAGTACATCAAGGCTACCACTGTGTCGAACCAACGACTTATGGCCCTTACCTCCGAGGAGTTGCTCGCAAAGGTGGCTTCGCTCAACGGTATCAAACACACCGTGCTGTATTATGGCCCC
>JAFTYJ010000099.1 GCA_017464745.1 Rikenellaceae bacterium
GTGGTTACATCGGGTCATCGTGCGCTGGTGAAATATTCGAGCCGCGACCGAGCGATTATGGAGTATATTGTGGAATTGTTGAGCGACCATTTCGCAATTAAGGAGTATGACTGCAAGGTCGATAAACCCGATGCTTTGTTGGCAATGGGTAGCGATTCGACGGCTGCAATGTTGGCGCGTGAGTATGGCGATATTCCGCGACTTGTTAGGGCTTCGCGTTCGTCGGTAGCCATTTTGCGAGGTGACGAAACTACCGAACAACTCTCTGGATTGTGTGCCGATGTGTGTCGTTATAATGGTCGTGGTTGTCGCAGTGTGTCTCAACTTCTTGTGCCGGAGGGCTATGATTTTGCACAGTTGTGTAGCGCTCTTTCCAAGGCCGAGGTTTCGGACAAGTGGAACTCCGTGCTACGCCATAGCCGCGCTTTGGCTCGAATGTCAGGTGTTGAATTTATAGATGCCGAACGCGCACTGATTATTAACTCCGATGAGCAACCAATGAATATTGCCACGTTGCATTACACGTCCTATGCCTCTGACCAAGAGTTAGTTGATTGGATAAATGCCCGTGATGGTGTGATTCAGTGTATTGTGGCCAATGGTTTTAATCATTCACGCTGTGTGCCTTTTGGTGAGTCTCAACACCCTACCCTGGTAGATTATCCCGACGGAATCGACACAATGAGTTTTTTGTTGTTGATTTAAGTCGTATATTTGTAACAACCAAAAACTATCGCAAATATGTCAATGATTTTTAGATTCCGAATGTTGTCGGATGAGAATGACGCATTCCTGCGCGAGTACGAAATCCCTTATGACGCTACCCTGCTCGACTTCAACGACTATATCTGTCGCAACCTGCGCTATGATTCGGATATGGCTTCGTTCTTTTTGTCGGATGTTGAATGGAACAAGGGACGCGAATTTACACTGATGGATATGGGCTTTGGCGATGCCGATGATGCTTCCGACGATATGCCGATGTATATGGGTGATGTGGCGCTCGGTCAGATTATTCACAACAATCGCGACCGCCTTATCTATATGTTCGATATGTTGGCCGAACGTGCATTTTTCCTTGAACTTGTGGGAACAGATGTGGCTCAACCCGGTGTGCGCTATCCCCGCACTACTGCATCGGAGGCCGCTGCTCCCGACCAATACGACGCTGCTGCCGAGAGCAACGACCGTGGTTCGATTTTCGACGAGGTGATGTCGGACTTCGACGACTTTGGTGATTATGGCTCGGATGATTATGCCGACGATGAATACTAAACCTACACTCATTGTGGTGGTGGGTCCGACAGGCTCGGGTAAAACCGAACTTGCAATCAAACTCGCCAAACACTACGGAGCCGAAATCATATCGACTGACTCTCGCCAAATCTACAAAGGTATGGCTATTGGTACTGCTCAACCTACACCCGAGGAGCGTGCCGCTGTGCCCCACCACTTTGTGGATGAACTCGAACCCGAGGTTGATTTTACTTGTGCGATGTTCGAACGCAGGGCGTTGGCGCGATTGGATGCGCTTTTTGCCGAGAGCCGTTATGCAGTAGCGGTGGGTGGCTCGGGCCTGTATATTGATGCATTGTGTAATGGCTTGGACGAAATGCCGTCGCGCAATATAGATGTCCGCTACAATCTTGCCGACCGTTTGTATAAAGAGGGACTCGCTTCGCTTGTGGCACAACTCAAAGAATTGGACCCCGTATATTACGAGCAGATTGACCGTAGTAACCCTGTGCGCGTAGTACGTGCTTTGGAGGTTTGTATTGTGACGGGTCGCCCCTACTCCGAGCAACGTCGCGGTAATGTGGCTATTCGTCCATTCAATATAGTCAAGGTGGGTACGGATGTTCCGCGAGTTGAACTCTATGAGCGTATCAATAACCGCGTGAAGGCGATGATTGATGCAGGACTCGAACAAGAAGCTCGTGCGTTGTACCCCAAACGCCACCTGAACTCTCTGCAAACCGTGGGTTATCGTGAGTTGTTTGACTATTTCGATGGCAAGATGATTCGTAGTGATGCCATTGACCTTATCAAACGTAATTCGCGCCGCTATGCCAAACGACAGATGACTTGGTTTCGTCGAGATGAATCTACGGGTTGGTTTGCACCCTCAGATGTCGATAGTTTTATAAAGTTTATTGATGCCCGCGTGGCCGAGGCAGAGTAAAACAAAACCAGCCTATTCCGTAATGGAACAGGCTGGTTTTGTAAAATATACCACATTACTCTTCGTCGTCGGTGAATGTGTCACGTGCTGCGGTGTAGGTATCCCATTTGGCCAGCACATCCACAAAATCTTGTGGCAATTCGCTCTCGAAATAGATCTCTTTGCCCGTAGTGGGATGCTCAAAACCAAGACTGCGGGCGTGCAGGGCGTGGCGAGGCATAATCGTAAAGCAGTTTTCGATAAACTGTTTGTATTTGTTGAATGTCGTACCCTTCAAAATTCG
Organism: Rikenellaceae bacterium; assembly: GCA_017464745.1. Taxonomy (GTDB): domain Bacteria; phylum Bacteroidota; class Bacteroidia; order Bacteroidales; family Rikenellaceae; genus UBA940. The sequence goes on from JAFTYJ010000099.1 coordinate 2,466, forward strand.
GTCACCTCCATAACGCTCGTCATTGAACAGCGGGTGGCCGATATACTCCATATGAACACGGATTTGGTGGGTACGTCCCGTTTCGAGGCGACACTCCACAAGTGTTACATATCCATAGCGGCGTAGTACTTTGTAGTGAGTTACGGCGTGTTTGCCCTCTTCGCCATCGGGATAGACCGCCATTTTGAGTCGGTCGTAGCGACTACGTGCGATGTTACCCGTGATAGTTCCTTCGTCCTCGGTAAAGTTTCCCCATACCAAAGCCACATATCGGCGTGAAATGGTATGGTCAAAAAACTGTTTGGCAAGGCGTGTGTGCGCTCGTTCGTTTTTGGCAACTACCAGCAATCCCGAGGTATTTTTGTCGATTCGGTGTACTAATCCCGCACGCATATCACCCTCCTGAAACATCGGGAGTTCACGCAGGTGATAGGTTAATGCGTTTACAAGCGTACCCGAATAGTTGCCGTGGCCGGGGTGTACGACCATTCCGGCCTCTTTGTTGACAATAATCAGGTCGTCGTCCTCGTAGGGGATGTTAAGCGGAATATTTTCTGGAATAATCTCAACCTCGCGGCGCGGATAGGGCATCACCAGCGAGATACGGTCCAAGGGCTTAACTTTGTAACTTGATTTCACGGGCGAGCCGTTCACCAGAATATTTCCATTGTCGGCGGCAGTTTGGATACGGCTGCGTGAGCAGTGCTCCATACGGTCCACAAGGTATTTGTCCAAGCGGAGCATAGCCTGTCCCTTGTCGACCACCACCGAGAAGTGTTCGAACAACTCATCAGAGCCGCCCTCCTCTACCTCGGCACCCTCATTGTCAAGTTCCAAATCGTCGAATCTGTCGTCGGTCATGCTTGTGGCGGTTTAGTCGTAAATCTCTTGGGTGGGGTCGTACTCGATTTCGTAGGGAGCCAAACCAAGCGAATCGGCTGCGGCTTTCATACGGGCTTCGATGATTTTCTTGGCTTCGCGATCCGATTTGGTATTATTCTTCTCGATCTTCTCGGCATCGAGTGTCAGTCGTAGGGTTACTTTGCCACCAAGTTTGGAGAGTTGGGCTTGACCGGGCGATTGAACATATACACGAGCCTCGTTTTGCTCAAACACACCGATACCCTCATCAAATTGCACACTGCCAACGTTTAGACCTCGCTCCCACAGACGGCTCTTGGCCTCTGCCAGCGACAATCCCACAACCTTGGGAACTGTAATGGCCAAAGTGTCTTTGTCGCTTTGACCCACGACGAGTGTGACGTTGGTGCCGATATATACCTTTTGGTCGGTGTTCTCCTCGACAAGTTTACCATTCAGGCGTTGCTCAATCACATAGTTGGTTGCAATATCGGGCACATAGCGAATCTCGTCAATACCCAGACCTGCCACTTCGAGAATGTTTTTGGCTTGGCGCAGTGAATAACCCGTAACGTAGGGCAGTTGTACTTGGCGTTGATTGTAGGAGTTTACCATCACAAATACGTGACGACCACTCTTGACCTCGCTACCTGCTTTGGGATTTTGGTCGAGAATCACTCCACCCTTGTGAGCAGGTACATAGAGCGAGTCGTTGACGTGGATTTCGAGGTGCTCTTTGTTGGCGGTGAGTTTAGCCTCATTGAGGTCGATACCGACAAAATCGGGTACTACGATGTGCTGGTTGTGACGAGTGATGACACCCAGCAGTTGCGACACGACACATACCAATACAATGACCGAACAGACGGCCAAAATCAAGTGACGTGTGATTGGGTTGGATGTGATGCGGCTCAAAAGGCCCTTTTTGTGTTTAGCGTTTGATTTCATTGTACACTGTATCTCGTTCTACGGCACGCAGACCTGCGCCTGCTGCCATACGTTCAATTTCGGCAATGGTGAGTCGGGGGTGTTGCTCCTCGGCACCCGACATCGAGTAGATTTTGGTCGAGTCGTCAATAGTTCCGTCGATGTCGTCGGCACCAAAGGATAGTGCCATTTCGGCCACACTCTTACCATACATCACCCAATAGGCTTTGATGTGGTCGAAGTTGTCGAGGAAGATGCGCGACATAGCCAACATCCGCATATCCTCCACTACGCTCACTTCGCCCAACTCCTGCATGCTGTTGTTGCGGCTACGATATTTGAGCGGAATGAAAGCATTGAAACCTCCCGTGGCATCCTGCAACTCACGCAGACGACGCAGGTGATCAATACGTTGCTCGCGGCTCTCACGGTGGCCATACAGAATGGTTGCATTGGTCGGGATTCCGAGTTCGTGCGCCGTGCGGTGCATTTCGAGCCACACTGCTGTCGAACCCTTGTCGGGGCAAATCTCGGCGCGCAGTTTCTCATCAAAAATCTCGGCACCTCCACCGGGAATAGCCTCCATACCGGCACGTTTCAACTCCTCCAAACCCTCGCGGTAGCTCAATCCCGCTTTCTCAATCATATAGGCCAACTCCACGGCGGTAAAGGCCTTGATGGCTGCGTCGGGAAGAATGGCTTTGAGTCGGCGAATCAACTCGGTGTAGAACCACAGGTCGTGTTTGGGGTGAACTCCGCCCACGATGTGCAACTCAGTAAGTCCCTTACCCACGTATGCACGCACGGTGTCTTCCATTTGCTCGATGGTGTAGTCCCACGCCTCGGGGCTGTCGGCAGGTCGGCGATAGGAGCAGAATCGGCAGTTGAAAACGCAGATATTTGTCGGTTCGACGTGGATGTTTCGGTTATAGTAGAGTGCGTCGCCACTCTTGGCGCGTTTGCGCTCGGTTGCAAGTCTTCCGAGCAACCACAGCGGTGCATCCCAAAGTATGAGCGCCTCCTCGGGAGTAATTCTTTGGCCTCGGCTTACAGCCTCGGCTATTTGTTCGATGTTTTTCATAGCCGCAAAGGTACAAAAAAAAGAGCAATCGCGAAATACGGTTGCTCCGAAATGAGGAATGTTGTACCGAATGGTCTATTTTTCGAGTTTTCGGTCAATGAAGTAGGCGGCGATTATACCTACGGCGGTGATGGTTATCGAGATAGCCATCCACAAAATAATAAAACCAACAAAAGCTGCATTGTCGTAGGCATCCATTTGCTTTATTGTATTTAGGTTGGCGTTAAAAATTACGGCTCCGAGAGTAGCACCTAATCCAAGACCCAAAATTCCGCCAGCCCACATCAGTGCCGAGCGACGGCGTTTTTCGGCGTTCATACGTTCTCGTTCTATCAAAATTTGATTGAGTGATTCGGCAGGCACAATGGTATAAAGTTTACGTGTGTCCAAATAATAAAGCAAATAGCGAAATACCTTATACACAAAAAAAATCAATGCTAAGAGAAAAATTAATTCTTTATCCGACATAGTAATTAGGTTTTAAGAGGTTTAACTTCGATTTGTTTTGCCCTTTTGACGCGCCAACGGCTAAAAGGTTACATCGCTATGTGCAAAATATATTTTTATGTATATTTGTGTAACCTTTCGACCCTTCTCGCGTCAAAAGGGCAAACACCCACAAGTCAATGAGTATAGAACAAGAAAACCAACTTATCCGAAGAGCCGCCCTCGGTGATGCACGCGCATGGACCGAGATAGTGACCTCCTATTCGGGTGGTATGTACTCGTTGGCTGTACGAATGATGGGGTGCGCTTCGGATGCCGAGGATGTGGTTCAAGAGAGTTTTATCAAGGCTTTCGGCTCGCTCGGCGGTTTCCGCAGTCGTTCGTCACTTTCGACGTGGCTTTATCGCATAACCTATACTACGGCGGTGTCGGCACTTCGTCGTCGACGTGATTGTGCGTTGTTTGAAGATGGTCGTTATGATGCGCCCGATGGTGATATTGACAGCGAGATAACGGCCCAACGGATTGAACAAATGACACGCGCCATCGCACAACTTCCCGCAGGTGAGCAGGCTCTGATTCACCTACACTACACCGACGGTCTTTCGCTTACAGCCTGTTCCGAGGTGATGGGCTCTACCGAAGGGGCACTCAAAACGCGACTCAGTCGCATACGCGCCAAGTTGCGCACAATGATTGAAAACTAAAACACGCACGATATGGATAACTTGGATAAATTAATTGCCCAATCGGCCGCGCCTGCTCAGAAACCTTCCGAACTTGACCGCCGAATCGTGATGGCTTTGGCCGAGCAAACACTGCGTCGTGCCAATCGTCGCAACCGTCAGACGTTGATTCTGTCGCTTTTGTCGTGTGTGATATTGATTGTGTTGGTGGCTTGGTTGGCCTACACTCTTGTTCCGCAAAACATTCTATGGCCCGAATCACTATACTCCGTGATTGTAGAGTTGGCCACTAACTTCACGCCGGGGAATATACTATTGCTACTCGGCGGCTGTGTGTCGGCCTGTTTGATTTTGCTTGGTATCGGTACTTATTCTTATCGTTTCAAGGAATAAAAAAGGTGTCCCATGCATGGACCCCTTTTTTATTGGCTAATTATCGTAAATCTATTATCTCGTAATCGGCGAAATCTGCTGCCTCGACCCCAAAACTTACGGATTCGGGTTCTCCGCTACGGATAAGCACAAAACGAATCGAGACTTCGTGTTCACCCTCGCCATAAATAGCCTTATAGGGTAACGATGTTGTGGAGTCCACCAGCAGTGTAAAACTATCGAGGGTTTGCTGTTGCGAAGTCAGTCGGATGCGATAGAGGTTTTTACCTGCTGTGGTTTCGTGTCCAAGCAGTTTGTGCTCAAAACGCGTGTCAAGCATCGAGAATGCCTTGGCCGGGTTGCTCCAAATGGTTGCATTGTATCCGGCATTATCTACCGAAATCTCTTTGGCCGCGTGGTCAATCTCCCACACGGTACGTCCGTCACACACTAACTCCACAGCATTGCCATCAATACGAAATTTCGAGCCACTGACAACATACGAACCTGTTGCCTGACCTTCGAGTGACGACATTACAAAATCGGCGGTATAACTACCCAAAGCATCAATAGTGGATGATACTTTGCGTAAAATTTCGGTCGAGGTTTGGGCTGTGGCTACCAATGTAGCGCACGTCATCACACAAACAAATATAAAAATACGTTTCATACTATCGGAACGTTGTGGACGGATTAAATATTATCGAGCAGGCGTTCGAGCGACATCATATCGGTGATATATACCTCGCGCGGTTTGCTACCCATTGCAGGGCCTACAATACCCTTATATTCGAGTTGATCCATAATACGTCCTGCGCGGTTGTAGCCCAGCGAGAATCGGCGTTGGATGGCCGACGTTGAGCCTTGACCGTTACTAACAACAAAGCGCGCAACTTCGGCAAACATCGAGTCCAAAACGATATTTTCTTGGGCGCCGCTTCCCATATCGCCACCTTCGGGAATATAATCTGGCAGCGGGTAGGCTGAGCCATAGCCTGCTTGGTTGCTAATCGAATTGACAATGCTCTCGATTTCGGGCGTGTCAATAAATGCACATTGTACACGACTGATTTCGCTATTAATCGACACCAGCATATCGCCCATACCGATTAGTTGGTTGGCTCCCGTTTGGTCGAGAATAGTACGCGAGTCTACAATCGAGGTTACCTTGAAGGCGATACGTGCGGGGAAGTTCGCTTTAATCAGTCCCGTAATAACCTTTACATCCGGACGTTGAGTGGCAATAATCATATGAATACCCACCGCACGGGCA
>JAFTYJ010000014.1 GCA_017464745.1 Rikenellaceae bacterium
ACAGCATATATCGCAACTCAACCTCGTCGAAGGGTGCGGCCACGGTGAGTCCGGGAATGCAGGTCATAGATGCCAAGTCGTAGGCGCCGTGGTGCGTTGCGCCGTCCTCGCCCACCAAACCTCCGCGGTCAAGACACATCACAACTCCCAACCCCTGCAACGCCACATCGTGAATCACATTGTCGTAGGCACGTTGCATAAAGGTGGAGTAGATATTGCAGAAGGGCACCAAACCCTCGCAAGCCAAACCTGCCGAGAAGGTCACGGCGTGTCCCTCGGCGATACCCACATCGAAGTAGCGGTCGGGAGCAGCCTCGGCCAGCAGGTCCATCGAACATCCCGTAGGCATTGCGGGAGTTACACCCACGATGCGCTTGTCGTTTGCGGCCAAATCCACAAGTGTCTGGCCGAACACATCCTGAAATTTGTCGGCACCACCCTTACTGAGGATAACCTCGCCCGTCTCGGGGTCGAACTTGCCGGGGGCGTGCCACAACACGGGGTTCTGCTCGGCTTGGGCAAAGCCTTTGCCCTTGGTGGTGAGGATGTGGAGCAGTTTGGGACCTTTGATTTCGCGCAGGTCGCTCAACACAGCAACCAAACTACGCACATCGTTGCCATCAACAGGACCGAAATATCGGAATTTAAAACTCTCGAACAGATTGCTATGGCGCAACAGACCCTGTTTGAATGCGTTGTGGATATGTTTGAACAGGTTGTGCAGACGCGAGCCCGCAGGGAACATATTCCAGATGCGGGTTTTGAGGCGGTTGTAACGTTTGGATGTCGAGATACCGAGCAGGTAGTCACGCAGTGCGCTTCGGTTGTGGTCAATCGCCATACGGTTGTCGTTGAGCACCACCAGCAGGTCGGTACCCACGGTGCCCGCATTGTTGAGTCCCTCGAAAGCCAAGCCGCCCGTCATAGCACCATCGCCAATCACCGCTACAGTCTTACGCTCGCAACCCGATAGTTGCGATGCCGTAGCCATACCCAGCGCAGCCGAAATCGACACCGAAGCGTGTCCTCCGACAAAGGCGTCGTAGGGGCTTTCGCTGCGTCGCGGAAAACCTCCAATACCGCCCTTGGTGCGAAGTTGTCGGAACTCGTCACGGCGACCTGTGATTATCTTGTGGGCATAGGCTTGGTGTCCCACATCCCAGATGATACGGTCGTCGGGGGTGTCGAACACATAGTGCAAAGCCACAGCCAACTCCACCGCACCCAGACTCGACCCGATATGCCCTGTACCCTCGGCCAGAGAGTGCAGGATATAGTGTCGCACCTCCTCGCAGTAGGCGGGCAGTTCGCTGACGGCAAGAGTTTTGAGGTCGGCGGGTGAGTTTATGCGATTCAGATATTTGTACATACGTGTGATGGCTTTTCGTTGTACAAAGGTACTGTTTTTATTGGGAAATTCACGAAGATTTTGTATTTTCGCCATACGGAAAAGTGTGAAACCCTATGAGAAGAATTGTTAATATACTGATAGTCTGTGCGGTAGCGGTTCAAATGGTGGGCTGTGTGACTATGCGTAAGTACGACTCGGCACGCGCCGAGATTCGCTCGCTCCAAAATACACTCGACGCCCGTGATGCCGAATTGTCGCGCCTGCGCCATAGTTACGGCACCCTCAATGACCAAGCCAAACAACTCGCCGACAACAAATTCTCGCTCGAAATGAAGGTCGAACAACTCCTGCGCGACACCGCACGCCTGGGAGCCGAAAAACGTGCTCTTGTGAGCCGCTACAAACGACTGCTCGAAGAGGGCTCGGCCGAGGCTTCGCGTATGCTCGAAGAGTTGAGCCGCAACCAGGCTGTACTCGACGCTCGCTCGGCACAAATCGCCGAACTCGAAGCAACAATCGCTGCTCGTGACAAGGCTCTGGGCGACATCCGACACAAGGTCGAACAGGCACTGATGGGTTTCGACGGCAAGGGATTGACCATTTCGCGTCGTAACGGCAAGGTCTATGTGTCGATGACCGACAAGTTGCTGTTCCGTTCGGGTAGTTTCGACATCGACCCCGAGGGCGCTCGTGCCGTGCGACAACTCTCCGAGGTGCTGGCCTCCAACCCCGACATCGACATTATGGTGGAGGGTCACACCGACAACGTACCCTATCGCGGCACAGGACAACTGCGAGATAACCTCGATTTGAGCGTCAAACGCGCCACAACCGTAACCCGACTGCTGTTGGAGAACAAAAAGATTGACCCCCTGCGTGTGGTTTCGGCCGGCCGTGGCGAGTATATGCCCCTGTCGAACGAGAACACAGCCGAGGCAAGAGCGCAAAACCGACGCACCGAAATCATTCTGTCGCCCAAACTCGACCAACTGCTCGAATTGACAAAATAAAACCTCAACGATATGAAATACAAACGCATACTCCTCAAACTCAGCGGCGAATCGCTGCAAGGCTCGTCCTCACACGGACTCTCGACCGACGTACTCCAAAGTTATGCCCGCCAAATCGGCGAAATGGCTCGCACGGGAGTGCAAATCGGCATCGTAATCGGCGGTGGCAACATCTTCCGCGGATTGAGCGGTGTGGGACGTGGTTTCGACCGCGTTAAGGGCGACCAAATGGGAATGTTGGCAACTATCATCAACTCGCTGGCGCTCCAATCGGCACTCGAAAGCCAGGGCGTTCCTGCCAAAGTGCTCACCTCAATCCGTATGGAGCCTATCGGCGAATACTACTCCAAAGCCAAAGCACTCGAATATATGGCCGCAGGTAATGTGGTTATCATCGGTGGCGGAACTTCGAACCCCTACTTCTCGACCGACTCGGCGTCGGCTCTGCGCGGTATCGAAATCGAGGCCGAGGTGCTGCTCAAAGGCACCCGCGTGGATGGAGTCTATACCGCCGACCCCGAGAAAGACCCCACAGCAACCAAGTTCGACACCATAACCTTTGACGAGGTGTACAGCCGAGGTCTCAAAATTATGGACCTCACAGCCTTCACCCTCTGCAAACAGAACAACCTGCCTATCGTGGTGTTCGATATGGACACCGAGGGCAATCTGGCCAAGGTGCTGGGCGGCGAGAACATCGGTACCCTCGTAACTCTGTAAATCAAAACCAAACAAAATTATAACAACTATGAGCGAAGATTCGAAACTCATTCTCGACATTGCTTCCGAGAAGATGCAAAAGTCGATTGACTACCTGAACGAGACTCTGTTGAGCATTCGCGCAGGCAAGGCAAGTGTAAACATCCTCAACGGAATCACCGTTGACTACTATGGCAGCCAAATGGGTGTCGATAAAGTGGCTAGCGTCACCGTACCCGACGCGCGTACCGTACTCATCCAACCCTGGGAGAAGAGTATGATTCGCCCCATCGAAACCGCTATCATCAACGCTAACATCGGCCTGACCCCCTCGAACAATGGCGAGGCTATCCGCCTGAACATTCCTCCCTTGACCGAGGAGCGTCGTCGTACGCTGGTTAAACAGGTTAAGGACGAGGCCGAGCGTGCTCGTGTAGGTCTGCGTGCCGCACGTCGTGACGCTGTCGAGGCTTTCAAAAAGGCTGTTAAAGACGGTATGCCCGAGGACGAGGGTAAAGACGGAGAGGAGCAAACTCAAAAACTGACCGACAAATACTCGAAGAAAATCGACGAGCTGTTTGCCGAGAAGGAGAAAGAGATTATGACCGTATAGGGTTGTACCTCGATGCAAACAAAGGAGGGTGTCCGCATTGCGCAGACACCCTCCTTTACGTTTGGTAGGTTCGACTATTTAATTAGTTTTGCCTTGTAGTTGCGCAACTCCTCGCGCAGTCCTCTTGTGACAACGAATGAATCAAAAATGACTGCATCCGAGGATTATATAACAACACAGCATATACCACGTATGGTATATGCTGTGTTGTTAATCCCCCGGTCTGCGGGTCGTTTTTTGGTTCTTTTTGTCGATACAAAAAGAATATCTATTTATTTACGTCGTTTGGCGGCGAGGAGTGTATTTTTCATCAGCGAGATGATGGTCATCGGGCCTACGCCACCCGGAACGGGTGTGATATACGAGCATTTGGGAGCAACCTCGGCGTAGTCAACGTCGCCTACGACTTTCCAGCCGCGAGCGTTGTCGGCCTCCACACGGGTGATACCCACGTCGATAACTGTTGCGCCCTCTTTAACCATATTGGCTTTGACGAATCCGGGGATACCGAGTGCGGCAATCACGATGTCGGCTTCGGCTACGGTTTCGGCGAGATTGGCGGTGCGGCTGTGGCACAGGGTCACGGTAGCATCCCAGCCTTTTTGCGACAGCAGGATAGACATCGGGCGGCCCACGATGTTGCTTCGACCGATGACGGCGCACTTCTTACCTGCGGTGGGTACGTTGTAGCGTTTGAGCAGTTCGAGGATACCTGCGGGAGTTGCGGGCACAAAGCACTCCAAGCCGAGCACCATAGCGCCTACGTTGATAGGGGTAAATCCGTCCACGTCTTTGCGGGGCGAGATAGCCTCGATTACGCGTTGTTCGTCGATGTGTTTGGGCAGGGGCAGTTGCACGATGAAGCCGTCCACCTCGGGGTCGTTGTTGAGGCGTTCAACTTCGGCGAGCAGTTGCTCCTCGGTGGTCTCCTCGGGCATACGGAGCACGGTAGAGCGAAAACCACATTCGCCACACATTTTCTCTTTGTTGGCAACGTAGGTCATACTTGCGCCGTTGTTACCCACCAGGATAGCCACAAGGTGGGGGGCTGCTTGGCCGGCAGCGACCATTTCGGCTACCTCGGCAGCGATTTCGGCACGAAGTTGTTGGGCGGTAAGTTTTCCGTCAATGATTGTCATAGTTCGGTCGTTTTTATTGTTGTTGGTTATAATAATCGCGGTAGTAGATAACCTGCTCGATGGAGGGAATAGACATACAGTCTTTGAGCAACACCATCTTGTGTTCGTCGAGCAGATAGAGGGTCGGGATGGCACGCAGGTCGTACAACTCTTTGTTCCTCATAGCCAACTCCTTGTCGTAGGAGTTAATCCAGTTGTCGGGCATATTGGGTTGGTAGTCGTACCACTCTTTGAGGTCCTCGTCGGGGTAGAGTGCCAGCACCTTGATAACTCCCTGGTCGATGAGTTGGGTGAGCATCGCCGAGGCCGAGATTTGCTCGCGGATATCTTTGCAGGCGGGGCATCCGGGGTTGTTGATAAACAGCAGGATGTATTTGGCTTTGAGCGCGTGCAGCGAGCCGCGGCTGCCGTTCTTGGTCACATAGCGGAAATCGGTGGCAATGGTACCCATACGGTTTTTGAGTGCCATAGTGAGTTGCGATTGGGGACGAACACGCTCCCACTCGTCATAGAGCGAGGTGGTGGACATAACCTCCAAAGCACCAATATATGCCTCCTCGTTCTTGACGGGCGAGTTGGGGTCGTAGAGGTACTTCTCGGCCAACTCGGCAAAGTGGTCGAACATAGGTTTGCACTTCTCGGCCGAGGTCATAGTGCGTTTCATCGAACGCAACGCCTGCTCGGGCATAACCGAAGCCAACAACTGACCATATTGACCAAACGCAAGTTCAATGCTTTTGAGCGTATCGATATATGTGGTGTCGGCAAAGTCGAAACGGTCCCAGAAGTGCTCGGCCATATACTCCGTGGCCTGTTGCTTGTCGTTGATGAAACCCGGCAACTCGGGCATAGGTATCTGACGAGGCTCGGTAGCCACAGCCACCGTGGCGGCCTCCTTCGAGGATGTTGTCTGTTTGGTGTTACGGCCACCGCAGGCTGTCATCGCAACCAACAGCGACACTACTACAATAGTTCTCAATTTCATTGTCACACTATTTTCCCACAAAGATACATATTTATAATTTAATATTGGTATTCTATGTTCTTTTTTGAGTCATCAAAAAAGTGGCATAGCCACTTCATTATATTATGTACTTTTTGAACGTTCAAAAAGCACCAAAAAAACGGGCACAGAGTGCCGATGGACTCTAAATTTAGGGTGTGATTTTGTTGATGCGGCGCTGCCAAAAAAAAATTGTGAATTTGCGTATAAGAAAAAAATTGTGTAACTTGCAGACGTACAACCCCCAAAATACTACGATTATGAGACGCATTATTGGAGGTGTGTGCTTATTGGTGGTTATGCTGATGGGCGCACTTGATATGTCGGCGCAGTCCAGGAAATTAAGGCCCGAGTACCTGCAACAGAAACAGACACCACACGCCATAGGTGTGAATGTGGGTATGTGTCCGATTGGTTACGACTTTGATACTTGGACATCATCTGCCATAATTACCGACACTTATAGTAGTATTGTCACGCCATTGATAGGTGTGCGCTATATGTACACTCTCTCGCCCGCCATTTCGTTGGGAGGTGCACTCCATTATATGGGCAAAGTTACCTCTGATGCGCAAGACCACTTTATGTCGGTGGCTGTGGAGTGTCGTTTCACCTATGTGCGTCAAAATTTAATCAAACTTTATGGTTCGATAGGTCTTGGCTCGACGTACGACTTCAATGGTGGAAGGGTTGATAATGAGTTCTCGTTCAATATTTCGCCTATCGGCATCCGTGTAGGTCGTCAGGTTGGAGGCTATCTTGAATTAAGTTTTGGTTGCCGAGGACTTGTGGCTATGGGCGTTGATGTTCGTTTTTAGAGCCCGAGATAGTATCCCGACATTGTTTAATCCCCAAAGGCTGCGACTATGAAACGATTTATTGTTGGCTTTGTGTTTTTGCTTGCTATGGTGTTTGGTGCATCTTCGGCCGTGGCGCAGGAGAGTATGCGCAAAACCCCAAAACCGGAATATTTGCAACAGATGGAGACCCCCAATGCCATTGGTGTTGATGTGGCAATATGGGCCGATAATCCTTTGTTTGTGATGGCGTTCGGCCCAGGTCCGGATTATGACCCCTACGATATCAGTGGTGTTGTTCCTTACGTCGGTGTTCGTTATATGCGTACGCTGACCCCGACTATTTCGGTGGGTGCAGTGTTGCATTATACGGGTGAGTTGGGTTGTGCCGACAGGCAATCCCCTATGCAGTCCATAAACTACTATTCGTTGTCGGCCGAGTGCCGCTTCACCTACCTGCGTCGTGATATTGTCAAACTCTATGGCTCGCTCGGTTTTGGTGTGACGTATATCAATGCCTTGAATCCCTGCCATAACTCTGTGGCGCTCAACTTCAACGTTTCGCCCTTCGGCATTCGCATTGGTCACAAGGTTGGTGGCTATATAGAGTTGGGCGTAGGCTACCACGGAATTATTGCTGCGGGTGTGGACGTGCGCTTCTAACGTGTTTTTTTAACTCTCAAAAACCAATGATTATGAAACGTTTTGTTGTTAGCTGTATATGCCTGCTGATGTTTGGCCTGTCTTCGGCCGTGGCTCAGGAGAGCCCCAAAACGCCCAAAATCCCAAAACCCGAGTTCCTCCAACAAAAGGAAACCCCCAACGCCATTAGCGCCAATGTGGGACTATACAGTACCGACCAATTGCTTACAGCGATAATCTCGATACCCTTGGCGTTTCAGGAGGTCGATGGGGCCAAACCTATCTCGACGTGCATTCCTGTGGGAGTTCGTTATATGCGCACGCTGACCCCGACGATTTCGGTGGGTGCGGCTATGCACTACACGGGTAATTATTATGAGTATCGCGACGATAATAATCTGGACGGACATTATTCCATAAACTATTTTTCGCTGTCGGCTGAGTGTCGTTTCACCTATCTGCGCAAAAACTTGGTCAAACTATATGGCTCGGTGGGCGTTGGACTATCGTATATTAATCTTCTCAACCGAAAGGAAGGCCAATCGGAACTCGACGAACACGCGGCAACAGTCGCGTTCAACATTTCGCCCTTCGGTATTCGCGTTGGTCGTCAGGTGGGAGGTTATATAGAGTTGGGCGTAGGCTACCGAGGATTGGTTGCCGCGGGCGTGGACATCCGTTTCTGATAAAGCCGAACATACTTCGGGGGCGTTGTACCCCTCTGCACAAAAAACCGGAGCGCTCCGATTAGGGCGCTCCGGTTTGCTATTGTGTCGGTGCGGATTATTGACGCATCGAGTTGTACAGTGCGTTGAATTTCTCGTATTTAGCCTTCATCTCGGGCGAGGTTTCGCGCAGACGGAAGGTTACGTTTTTCAGACGCTCAACGGTTGCAATCTCCTTGGGGTTGAGGCCATAAGCGGTCTCGAAGGGAACTACCGAAGCAGCGAACTTGTCGTTCACGTTTTTGAGTGCTTGGTCATAAGCGGCCTTAGCATCAGCGGTGGTGGGGAAGGGCAGGCGGTTCAACTCACCCTCCAAGATAGTTGCTTGCTCCAAATAGGTGTCACCCAGGTAGAAGTTAGCATAGAAGTCGGCGGGGCTCAACTGAACTGCGGTTTGCATCGAAGCGATAGCGTTATCCAACTCGCCCAATTTGGCGTGGATACGGCCCATACCCAGGTGCAGGTTGGCGTTCGAGGGGTCTTTGGCAATAGCGCGGCGAACCATAGGGATGATGTCGCGGGGGTTGCTGTTCTCGTCCTCGTTGTAGTATTGCAACAGGGTCTCGATGATGTTGTTGTTGGTGGGGTACATAGTGATACCCTCTTTCAACACCTCTTTTGCCTCCTCTTTTTGGCCGAGGTTGTACAGACATACCGATTTATAATAATAGGTCTCGCCACCCTCCATATAGTTGAGTTTGATAGCCTCGTCAACGTAGGTCAGACCGTTTTTGAAGTCACCACCAACGGTTGCCATAACGGCAGCGTTGTAAACGTCAACGGTGTCGGGGTGGTTAACAGCAGCGTGGCACGATGCGCGGTATGCTTTGTAGAACTCGCTTGCAGCCTCGGTCAGTTTGCCGATACCGTAGTAACCCTGAGCGTTGAAGATGTGTTTGTTCATAATGTTGGTCATACCGGCGTTCACCTTTTTCTCAACCTTGGGGCTGAGGCTGTATGCTTTGTCATACGACTCGTAAGCAATCTCCAAAGCGTTGGGGTCGATAACGGTGGTAGCCACTACGAACACGATTTGGCCGTTTTGGCAGTAAGCGTCAAAGTTCTCGCAAGCGTATTTGCGCAGTTGAGCACCATTCACAACTACGTTCTCGCCTGCCTCGGCAACTTTCGAACCTACGGTGTTCAGAAGCACGGTCTCGTTCAAACCTGCGAATACACCTGCGGTGGGGTCGTTAGCAGCAGCATAGTATGCGTTGGCACGTTTGAGCCAAGTGTTGGCTTTTGCTGCTTTTTTGGCATCTGCCACAGCAGCATCTTGTTTTTTCAGACCTGCGCGTGCTTTCTCGACATTAACATCTTGGATGTCGGCAAAACCGAGACTGGTATCAATCTGTGCGTTTGCCATAGGAGCGGCCATCATAAACATTGCCGCAACCATAAGAATAGTACGTTTCATTTTACTTGGATTTTTTATTTGGTTAATACTAATTATTCGTTTGTTTGCTCGTTTGTTTGCTCGGTGGGTTGCTCAGCGCCCTCGGGTTGTGCGGTTGCTCCCTCGGTTGTGCCCTCTGCTGCGCCTTCGGTCTCGTCGTCCTCGCTGCGGGGAACTGCCATAACCGAAGCAATGCTGTCGCCGTCGCGCAGGTTGATGATTCTCACGCCCTGGGTAGCACGGCCCGCCATACGGATGCCCGATACTGCGGTGCGGATGGTGATACCGCTACGGTTGATAATCATCAGGTCGCAATCATCGTCCACCGATTGAATCGAGATAAGGTTGCCCGTTTTCTCGGTGATGTTGATGGTCTTGACTCCTTTGGCACCACGGTTGGTGATGCGGTACTCGTCGAGGTCGGTACGTTTACCATAGCCGTTCTCGCTCAGTACCAGCACATCCTTGCCACACTCGGGTTCCATACAAATCATACCCACAACGTATTGGTCGTCCTCCAAGGCCACGCCTCTTACGCCGGCACCTGTACGTCCGATGGGGCGAACGGTGCTCTCGTTGAAGCGGATAGCCTTACCTGCGTTGGTAGCAATCATAACCTCGGCATTGCCGCTGGTGAGTTTGGCCTCCAAGAGTTGGTCGCCCTCCTTGATGGTAATTGCATAGATACCTTTGGTGCGGGGACGCGAGTATGCTTCAAGGGTTGTTTTCTTAATAACGCCCTGACGGGTACACATTATTATGTAGTTGTTATTAATAAATTCCTGATCGGTGAGCGAACGAACGTTCAGATAGGCTCTGACTTTGTCGTCGGGCTCGATTTCCAGGATGTTCTGAATGGCACGTCCTTTCGAGGTGCGGGTGCCCTCGGGGATGTCGTACACTTTCAGCCAGAAGCATTTTCCCTTCTCGGTGAACAGCATCAGTGTGTTGTGCATTGTGGTCACATAGATGTGTTCGATGAAGTCCTCGTCGCGGGTTGCGCTGCCCTTGATGCCGATACCGCCACGGTTTTGCGAACGATACTCGGTCAGCGGGGTACGTTTGATGTAGCCCATATGCGAAATGGTGATTACCATCTCGTCGTCGGCATAGAAGTCCTCGGGGTTGAACTCCTCGGCGGCATAGACGATTTGGCTGCGTCGCTCGTCGCCGTATTTCTCCTTCATCTCGATGAGTTCGTCTTTGATGATGTCGAACTGCATATTCACATTGGCCAGCACGTCGCGCAGGTAGGCGATTTGTTTCTCCAATTCGTCGCGTTCGTGCTCCAACTTGCCACGTTCCAGACCCGTCAGTGCGCGCAGACGCATATTGACAATCTCGTTGGCCTGAATTTCGCTCAGTCCGAAGCGCTCCATAAGTCCTGCTTTGGCGTCGTCGGGAGTTGCGGCAGCACGGATGATGCGGATAACCTCGTCGATGTTGTCTTGGGCAATCAACAAACCTTGTACGATGTGCAGACGCTCCTCGGCCTTGCGCAAGTCGAAGCGGGTGCGGCGAACCACAACCTCGTGGCGGTGTTCCACAAAGTAGTGAATCATATCGCGCAGGTTCAGCAGGCGCGGACGGCCATTGACCAGAGCGATGTTGTTGACCGCAAACGACGATTGCAGTTGGGTGTATTTGTAGAGCGTGTTGAGCACCACACTCGCCACAGCGTCGTGTTTGAGGATGATGATTACACGAGTACCTTGGTGGTCACTCTCGTCGTTGATATACGAGATACCCTCGATTTTCTTCTCATTGACGAGTTCGCCGATTTTTTTAATCATATCGGCTTTGTTGACCATATAGGGGATTTCGGTGATTACGATACACTCACGACCGCTCTCGGTGTGTTCGATTTCGGTCTTGGCGCGCACAATCACACGGCCACGGCCTGTTTCGAGGGCCTCCTTAACACCGGAGTAGCCATAGATGATACCACCTGTGGGGAAGTCGGGTGCTTTGACATACTGAGTGAGTTCCTCGGCAGTGATGTCGCGGTTGTCGATGTAGGCACAGCAGGCATCTACCACTTCGCCCAGGTTGTGGGGGGCCATATTGGTAGCCATACCCACGGCGATACCGCTTGCACCGTTCACCAGCAGCAAGGGAATCTTGGTGGGCAACACTGTGGGCTCGTCAATCGACTCGTCGAAGTTTTTGGTGAAGTCGATGGTGTCCTTTTCGATATCGGCCATTACCTCGTCGGTGATTTTGCGCATACGGGCCTCGGTGTAACGCATAGCCGCGGGGCTGTCGCCGTCCATCGAACCGAAGTTACCCTGACCGTCCACCAAAGGATAGCGCATCGACCAGTCCTGAGCCAGACGACACATTGCGTCATAGACCGAACTATCGCCGTGGGGGTGGAACTTACCGAGCACATCACCGACGATACGCGCCGATTTACGGTGTTTCTTGTCGGAGTAGAGGTTCAACTCGTTGCTCATATCGTAGAGGATACGGCGGTGAACCGGTTTGAGTCCGTCGCGGACATCGGGTAGTGCGCGAGATACGATAACCGACATCGAGTAGTTGATGTAGGACTCCTTCATCTTGTCCTCGATGTTGATAGGGATTATCTTCCCGTGATTGATTTCTTCCATATTTGTGTTTTTAGAAAAATTCGTTGTTTTTGGTTGATTTGCGGGTTTGTGGTATGCCCATAAATCGCTCAAAGGTACGCTTTTTTTTGATTTTATCAAAAAGGCGAAGCCCCAAAAATCATTTTTCGGAGCAATTTTTCGCTTTTAAGGCCGTTTTTGGCCCGAATAAGCGCTTTAATTTTGGTTTGCGACCTCCCTACGTGCCCAAAATCACGCTACGCAAACGTGGCGAAAAAAAATGTCCAAAGAGTACATTCTTACAGAATATTTGTATATTTGTATCTCTAAACCTGTTTTGTTTTCGACTTAGTTTCAACCTCAAAATGGACAACGGCGAACATACAATTATGATTGATGGTCTGCGCTTCCACTTCCGAGTGAGTGGCAAGGGCAGTAATGTGGTGTTGATGCACGGCTGGGGGTGTTCCACCGAGATTTGGGCGGGCATCGAGGCCGAATTTGCCAAAAACTTCCGAGTGTGGAATATCGACTTCCCCGGATTCGGACAGAGCCAGGCGCCCGACACTCCGTGGGGTGTCGAGGATTATACCCGCAACTTCGAGCAGTTCTGCCAGATGAACTCTATTGATAATCCCACACTTGTAGGCCACTCGTTTGGTGGTCGTGTGGCGATAGTTTTTGCCTCGCGCAACCAGGTGAACAAGATGATTTTGGTGGATGCTGCGGGTGTGTTGCCCGTGCGCGGACTGAAATACTATGCCAAGGTTTACTCCTACAAGGCGATGAAACACCTGGCGCCTATGTTGTTGGGCAAGGAGCGTGGCGAAAAACTTATCGCACAACGACGCAAAGCCTCGGGATCGAGCGACTACAATGCACTGCCCGAAGCAATGCGTGGCACCTTTGTCAAGGTGGTCAATCAGGACTTGTGCCCATATATGCCCCAAATCAAGGCTCCGACACTGCTGGTGTGGGGTTCCGAGGACAAGGCGACGCCCCTGCGCGATGCACAGGTGATGAACTCGCTTATCGACGACTCGGGTTTGGTGGTGTTTGAGGGCGTGGGTCACTACTCCTTCCTCGAACAACCCGTGCGTTTCAATATTGTGGCATCCAACTTTATGGGTGTCGATAAATTAGTACGATAACCGACAATGATACTTCTTGGACTTCGAATTGCGGCCGCCGTGGCCACAACCCTATATCTGATTCTGCGCCTTCGCTACGAAACACAGATGGCCCAACAGAATTCCTATCGTATGGAGCGTTATGGCCGTTGGCTGTGGGGCGACAGCACAAGCACCGTGCGTATGACCGACCTTATGTTGCTCGGTGTGATGCTGGTGTTTGCCCACAACCCGTGGATGCTGGGCGGTGTGTTTTTTATTAATATTCTGAAAGTTACAAAGGAACTCAACCGCAAGTTCAAAAAGCCTTTGGTCTATACCCCACGAGTGCGCCGTACATTGGCTGTGCAGGCTGCATTGGTGGTGATAGGTGTGGTTGTTGCAG